>JAAVIF010000051.1 GCA_014799365.1 Oscillospiraceae bacterium | reverse complement strand
TTTAATTTTGAAATATAGAAAGTTTAAGTGTTTGCGGAGCTTGTTCCGACACTCTCCCCCCTTAGGTTTCACCTTAAGAATCCTTTCCTTACCCCCCTCTATGCGTAGTGCTGATTTTTAAGTTATTTGCTTCAGATAATATGTGCGTGAAATGTCACTTAAGTAAGTTTGTTAATTGGCAAATGCCGATAATTTGCAATTATGCTGTGCTTTGTTTGTTTTTCATTTTCTAAGGTGATTTTTTTCTTTAGGTATTGCCTCTTTTTCTATTTTTCCCATTGAATTTTGGGGAAACTTAAAGGAAATTGATTACAAAAATGGGCGGAAGCACCTTTTTGTGGGTGTTTCCGCCTTTTCACAGAAATTTCAGAGTTAAAAAGAAACCATATTCGGTGTTATTCAACTGTCAAGGTCATCAAATAAATCTTCAATGCCGCCGAAACTCTGAGAGTTAAAACTTCGCCCTCGTTTTTTGCGGTGATCGGTACGACCTCACGGCGTATAAAACATCTGCGTCCAATAATACTTATAATAATCTCCGTCTATATAATAGCACCCGACCCCGATATACTCAAAATTCCCCAGAATATTTTTCCTATGGGCAGAGTCGTTCATCCACGCGTTGACCACCGCTTGGGGCGAGGAAGACCACATGGCGATATTTTCCGCTTTGGCCGAGGGATCGGACANACCGTACTTGTCCAGAACCGTAAAGCATCTTGTTCCGTCGGGGCGGTTATGAGAGTTGTAAAAGGTTGTTTCCCATGCTCTTTCGGCAGCGGCCGCCGTCAGGCTGTCCAATGTCTTAAAGGGCTTCAGCCCGTTTTCCGCTCTTATCTCGTTTACTATATCCACTACCTGCCGCGCCAGTTCCATTTCCCGGTCCGACTGAGCTCTTTGCCCGTACTGACNGCTTAAGGGATATTCCACCGTTTCGGTGGGGCTTAAGTAATCGGAGTGAATAAATTCGCCCGTGTCTAATTTATAATAACCCGTATTTGTTTCCGACACAACGTTTACGGTATCGTTAAGACCGTACTGNTTTATTTTTGTCGAACCCTCTACGGCTTCTTCTCTGCTGTATATGCCGCCGCGGCAAACGTACATCATGCCGCTTGCTTCCGTTTCCGTCCACTTGGAGGTTTCCTTATNGCTCAGATAATCCGAATGGATAAACGCNCCGCTGTCCAGCTTATAATAATCGGTATCGGTCTTGGCGGTCACGCTTACTTTTTCGTTCAGCCCGTACCTCTCGACCTTTTCCGCGCCCTCAACTGCTTCCGCTCTGCTGTATATTCCGTCGGTGCAGACGTACATTATGCCGCTTGCTTCCGTCTCCGTCCACTTCGGCGTTTCTTTATCGCTTAAGTAGTCGGAGTGAATAAACGCTCCGTTATCCAGCTTAAAGTAATCGGTATCGGTTTGCGCGGTTACGCTTACTTTTTCATTCAGCCCGTACCGCTTTACCTTTTCCGAGCCCTCGACAGCCTCCGCTCTGCTGTATATTCCGTCGGTATTCACGTATCTGATACCGTTTGCGGAGGTTTCCTTCCACTTATCTGAGTTTTCCTCGGCTTCCGCGGTGCTTGATACGGCGTTTGTTTCCTCTGCCGTATTTTCCGCTGCGCCGGTTTCCTCGGGAATATCCGCCAAGCCGATCTCTTCCTCCGACAAAGCAAGCGCGTCCGCCGAGACCTCATTTTCCGTTTCGGAAGCACTGCGATAACCGCCGAATGCGTTTACCGCGGTACTTTTTTCCGAAAAAGGAGNTATTGCGTTTTCGGAAATTTCCTTATTATTGTTATCGGATCCTGAGGCAAGGTTTTCCCGCCCTTCTCCGCCGTCGACAGGGTACGGCACGTTTGAAAGGGGAATAGGCTGTTCGGCAATAGCAATATGAGACAGCATTACCGATTCCGCCGCAAGATAAGCCTTTGGCATTATCGATTCTCCTTTTCCTCCGAAGCACACGGCAAAAATCATTACTCCGCCCAAAAAGGCGTACAAGCCCTTATATCTGATAAGTCTCAGCTTAAAGAGCCCGCGTTTACATATAAATTTTAAAACTTTCAGCAATTCAGTCATTTTGATCTCTTATCCTTAGATGTCCGAAACAAAAGGGCAAAGCAGTTCCCTTTCGCTTCCTTTTTACGTCGGCGTTTATACGGCGTCAAGCAGAGGGCATGCTTTCCCGTTGTTTAAGTTATACTGATTTTCGATCGGAAAATATATTGTCCGNATTTCGATTGAAAATCAGTACAGACAGCAGTACAAACGCGATAGAATGTAAAATCCGGCTTTATGATTTTTTCGCGGGAAAGGGAAAAGCAAAACCCTTGCCGCCGAAAAATATTAAGCAAAAATTATCAATAACAATAAAATTCCTGTGTCCAGAAATAGTGATACTCTTGGCTGTCATTTTCGATATAATAACAGCCCGCGCCCATATAAGNGTATTCGGTGCTTAAAATGGCGGCTCTGTGATAGGGGCTGTTCATCCACGCTTCGACCACCGATTGGGGAGTGTTCTGACCCGCGGCTATGTTTTCACCCCACGCGCCGTAAATTATGCCGTTTTCNTTAAACGCGCTGGTACAGGTTCGTCCGTCGGGACGGGTGTGGTCGGGACGGTACTCTACGGTCAGCTCCCATGCTCTTACGGAAGCGATAACGTCCAGCGTATCCATATGCAGGAAAGCGGGTAAGCCTTCCTTTGCCCGTTCCTCGTTGGTAAGCTCAAACACTTTTTCGATAAAATCAAGCTCGGTCTGCGTATACTCGCGCCGGCCGTAATTTCCGTCCGCAGCAGGAGACGGGGTTTCGGCGGGAGCGGTATCGGCGGCAGTGGTAACGACAGGCGCGGCCGTCGTAGTGGTAGTAACAGCAGGCGCGGTAACGGCNTCGGTCACTTCGACCTTGCTCATATTCAAATAAGAGGAATGTATATAATCNCCGCTGTCAAGCTTACAGTAACCCGTATCGGTACGGGCGACTATGTTGACGCTGTCGTTAAGCTTGTATCTGTTTACCTTTTGGCTGCCCTGAACGGCTTCGGTTCTGCTGAAAACTTCCTCGGCGTTTATGTACATTGTGCCGTTTGCCTGNGTTTCCGTCCATTTCGGAGCGGGTACGGGGGTAGTGGNAGGCAGCGGNTCCGNCGAGGNGGNATCTGCTTCGGAGGCGGGAGCTTCCGTNTCGGACGGTGACTTCGGGAGCAGAGACCGTCGTCTCTTCCTCCGAGGTTTGCTCATAAGCTTCGGTTTNTTCATCGGTCTCGGTTTGTTCGGCCGCAGAAGATTCGGCGGCAGCGGNNTNNTCGGTATCCTCCGTCTTTTCCGTTTCGTCGGCGGAGGTGTTCTCCAAGCTCTCGNCCGTATCCGAGGAATCGGGCAGCTTTAAGTCAACGGGCGAGCTTATTTCGTTGCAGGCGGTCATGGTCAAAGCTGCCGTAAGCAGGAGAGAAATAAAAATAACCTTTAATTTTGATTTAAACATATGTATCTCCGAAAAAATTTTTTATATGTCATACCCACGGAGCGTTATAAAATACTTGTTTGAAAGTCCGCGGANTTCNTTTTTCGCGAAATCCGAGTTTTTTCATTNTTTTTCAACTATATTAACATTATAACAGCGAAACAAAGGAAAGTCAATGAAAATTTTGTGGTAATTGTTGGTTTTTTCGGATTTTTTTACAAATAAGAATTGGATTTTTTGTTGAGTTTGTTGAAAAGTAAATGGAACGGAAAATAACGGCACTGTTTCGGAAGCTTGTGAAACGGTGCCGTTGAATTAAAAATTGAAAACNGNANAATAGCTGNGTAANNNACTTTTTAATGGNTTTATCGGGTTGAAGATGTTTTGGATAANGCGAATGATTTTCGTGAGATAGGCAATTAAGTAAAAGGACGGTGGGAGCGACGAACGGTGTAGAGCGGCGGAGCCGCGGGCGGCAGCCCGCTGAAATGCGAAGCATTTCAAAATTTTCGCCAACGGCGAAAATTTGGCTCCGCCCCNGCTGTGGGGNAGTTATTGTAAAAGGANCAATTTTAACGGATAGGGCGGCACAACACATTTGGGAGAGCAAGCACAATCATACATTGCACAAACCAATGGGAGCAGCCAACGTTACCAATGAAAAAATCTAATAAACAACGGAACGCCCGCGACCCGAACGTTAATAAAACACTACTGCAAATTTCCGACATTGAACAATTCAATCAAGTTATATAAGTGACATTTCACGCACTAATTTTATGGAGCAAAAAACATATTTTGAGCACTACGCAATAGAGGGGGGTAAGGAAAGGATTCTTAAGGTGAAACCTAAGGGGGGAGAGTGGGGCAATGAGTTTCACCGGATTTTTCATGCCAGTGTATGTAAACGAACTTAATTATAAATCCTGCACTATTTTTTTAATGAAGTCACATAAGGTGAAGCTTATTGCACCTTCTCCCCCCTTTGGTGTCACCTTAAGCCCCGCGCGGGAGCGCAAACTGCACCTCGCTTCCGAAAAAAGAGAACACTTCATAAAGCGCAGCTTTAAGAATTAAGAAAATACCACTTTGCTGCAAATAAAACAAACGCAGCCCAAAAACGCAGTTTTAAAAAAAACAACCCGGTTAAAAAGGCATTCCGCCGTTTGAGGAAACAACCTGCCTCCTACAAATTACTATACCCCACCAACGCCTCATCAACCTCTCTTGCGCACTCTCTTCCCTCTTTTATAGCCCACACCACCAGCGACTGACCTCTGTGCATATCGCCGCAGGCAAACACCTTTGGAATATTGGTGGCGTACCTTCCCGCTTCGGTTTTGACATTGCTCCTGTTATCGGTTTCCACTCCGAAAGCCTTTGTAACGTAAGACTGACTGCCCAAAAAGCCCGCCGCGATAAGCACCAGATCGGCTTCCGTCGTGTACTCGCTTCCCTCGACCTCCGTCATTTGAACTCTGCCGCTTTTTTCGTCTTTTTTAGCTTCAAGCTTGACCAAAACAAGCTCTTTTAAATTGCCATTTTTATCCTTCTTAAATTCCTTGACGGTAGTCTGATACACTCTCGGATCGCCGCCGTAAACCTCTGCCGCTTCCTCTTGGCCGTAGTCTGTCTTGCACACTCTCGCCCATTGCGGCCAAGGGTTGTTTTCGGCTCTCGCATCGGGCAGCTTGGGCATCATTTCAAGCTGTATGACGCTTTTCGCCCCGTGACGGACCGCAGTGCCCACACAGTCGTTGCCCGTATCTCCGCCGCCGATTATTACAACATTCTTATCCTTTGCGCTGATAAAAGAACCCTCCGCAAGATCGCTGTCAAGCAGGCTCTTTGTGGTTGAGGTCAGAAAGTCCACCGCAAAATAAATTCCCTTTGCGTCTCTGCCCTCCGCTTGAATATCGCGGGGCTGTGACGCTCCGCAGGCTAAGATAACAATATCGAAATCCTCTGAAAGCTTTGCCGCGTCAACGTTTCCGCCCACATCGGAATTTACCTCGAACACAACGCCCTCCTGCCTCATTATCTCGACCTTGCGTTCTATAATATGCTTTTCCAGCTTCATATTGGGTATGCCGTACATAAGCAGTCCGCCGACGCGGTCGCTGCGCTCAAACACCGTTACCGAATGTCCCCTTTGATTAAGCTGATCCGCCGCCGCAAGTCCCGACGGCCCGGACCCTATCACGGCTACCTTTTTCCCCGTGCGCACCTCGGGGATTTTCGCCTTTGCGTAGCCATGCTCGTAGGCGTATTCGATTATCCCGTACTCGTTCTGTTTCACCGTTACGGGGTCGTCATGCACGCCGCAGGTGCAGGCGCATTCACATAAGGCGGGACAGACTCTCCCTGTAAATTCGGGGAAATTGTTGGTCTTTTTAAGGCGGTTGTACGCCTGCTCATAGTTGCCCGTATAAATAAGATCGTTCCATTCGGGAATAAGGTTGTTTAAGGGACAGCCGCTTGCCATACCCCCTATCAATAAGCCCGACTGGCAAAACGGAACGCCGCACGCCATACAGCGCGCACCCTGCTCCCGCTGCTTTTCTCTTGACAAGGGCAGGTGAAATTCATCGTAGTTTTTTACGCGCTCCTTTACCGAAAGAGCTTCGGCATTCAAGCGTTTATATTCAAGAAATCCTGTGGGTTTTCCCATATTTATGATCATTCCTTTCCTCTTGAGGAAGTGTTTGAAAGAACACATTTTTCAAGTTCTTTCAAACTTGCCTCCTTTTATTAACCGTTGACCACGCTGTAAAACGCTTCGATCTGCGCCTGCTCCTCCGTCAAGCCCTTTTCGCGGAATTCCATTATCGCGGTGGTTATCTTCTTGTAATCATGAGGGATAATGCGCTTGAACTTAGGCAGGTACTCGTCAAAATTATCAAGAATACGCTTTCCCTTTTCGGAGTTCGTTTCCGCAACATGCTGTTCGATCAGGCTCTTCAATTCCAATATATCGTATTTTTCTCTGACCTCGCCGCTGCTCACCATTTCCTTGTTCAGCTTTAAGTACAAATCTCTGTTTTCGTCCAATACGTACGCGATACCGCCGCTCATTCCCGCCGCAAAGTTTTTGCCCGTTTTTCCCAAAACGACAACTCTGCCGCCCGTCATATATTCGCAGCCGTGGTCGCCTACGCCTTCGACTACCGCGATCGCGCCGCTGTTTCTTACGCAGAACCGTTCGCCCGCAACACCGTTGATAAACGCCTTTCCGCTTGTTGCGCCGTATAGGGCGACGTTTCCGATAATTATATTCTCCTCCGCCTTAAACGCGCTTTCCTTTGGCGGCTTTACCGTCAGCTTTCCGCCTGATAAGCCCTTGCCGAAATAGTCGTTGCTGTCTCCGATAAGCTCTAAGGTAAGTCCCGCGGGAATAAACGCTCCGAAGCTTTGACCTCCCGCTCCGTGACATATTACCTTGTAGGTGTCCTCGTCGGGTACGGACTTGCAGTGACGGGTGATCTCGCTGCCCAGTATCGTACCTAAAGCTCTGTCGGTGTTTTTTATCTTGATTTCGGCGGTTTTGGGCTTGCCGCTTTTTATGACTCCCGAAAATTCCTTAAGCAGTATCTTTTCGTCCACCGTTTCGGAAAGCTTAAAATCGTAAGGCTTTTTGTCGTTGTATTTTATTTCGCGGGAAATAAATTCTTTTGAGGGGGTTATAACGGCTGACAGGTCCAATTCCTCGCCGAGGCCGTCCGATCTTTCCCTGCGCTTTAACAGATCAACGCGCCCTACCAATTCGTCAACGGTGCGTATTCCCAGCCTTGCCATATATTCTCTTAATTCTTCCGCCACAAACCTCATAAAGTTTATAACGTATTCGGGTTTTCCCGCAAAGCGTTTTCTTAATTCGGGATTTTGCGTGGCAACGCCGAAAGGACAGGTGTCTAAGTTGCAAACTCTCATCATAACGCAGCCCAAGGTTACCAATGGAGCGGTAGCAAAGCCGTATTCCTCCGCGCCCAGCAGTGCTGCCGTAAGCACGTCGCGTCCCGTCATCAGCTTGCCGTCCGTTTCTATTACCACCTTATCCCGCAGTCCGTTCATAATAAGCGTCTGATGCGCCTCCGCAAGACCCAGTTCCCACGGAAGCCCCGCGTTGTAAATGCTGCTTCTCGGTGCCGCGCCCGTGCCGCCGTCATAGCCGCTTATCAGAATTACCGAAGCACCCGCCTTGGCAACGCCCGCCGCAACAGTTCCGACGCCGCATTCCGAAACCAGCTTAACGCTTATCCTCGCTTCTTTATTGGCGTTCTTAAGATCATAAATAAGCTGCGCCAAGTCCTCAATGGAATAAATATCATGGTGAGGAGGAGGGGAGATAAGTCCCACTCCGGGGGTGGAATGACGGGTTTTGGCTATCCACGGGTACACCTTTTTTCCGGGGAGATGTCCGCCCTCGCCCGGCTTTGCGCCCTGAGCCATTTTTATCTGTATTTCGTCCGCGCTGTTCAAATATTTTGAAGTAACTCCGAACCGTCCCGAAGCCACCTGCTTTATAGCGGAGCAGCGGTCGTTTTCCGTACCCTTGCTGTCCAGTCTTTCGTCGCTTTCGCCGCCCTCGCCCGAATTGGATCGTCCGTGAAGAGCGTTCATGGCGGCGGCCAAGGTTTCGTGAGCCTCCTCCGAGATAGAACCGTAGCTCATGGCCCCCGTTTTAAAGCGGCGCACTATGCTGTCCGCGCTTTCCACCTCGCTTATATCTATTCCCTTTTCGGGGAAGTAAAAGTCCATTAACCCTCTTAAATTAACGGGACTCATCTCCTCGGTTATCATATGGGAGTACTGCTTGTAAAGCTTGTAATCCCCCGTTCTCACCGCCTGCTGCAAAAGATGTATGGTCTGAGGGTTGTAAAGGTGTTCTTCCTTTCCGCTTCTGAATTTATGACTGCCTCTGCTGTCCAGAGTGTCGTCGGTCTTAAGGCCCAAGGGGTCAAAGGCCATGGTGTGCAGACGGTCAACGTTTCTTTCTATATCCTTCAGGCTGACGCCTTCGACGCGGCTTACCGTACCCGTAAAGTAAGAATCTATGACCTCTCTGCTTATGCCTATGGCTTCAAATATCTGAGAACCCTGATAAGACTGTATGGTGCTTATTCCCATTTTTGAAGCTATTTTTACTATGCCGTGAAGTATGGCACTGTCGTAATCGTCCACCGCCGCGTAGTAATCCTTATCCAGAAGATCGCGGGCAATAAGGCTTTGTATAGCCTCCTGCGCAAGATAAGGATTTACCGCGCTTGCGCCGTAGCCCAAGAGCGTTGCGAAATGGTGTACCTCGCGGGGTTCGCCGCTTTCAAGTATCACCGCGAGAGACGTCCTCTTTTTGGTAACAACAAGGTGCTGGTGCAAAGCCGATACCGCCAGTAATGAGGGAATGGCAACGTGGTTTTCGTCTACCCCTCTGTCCGACAAAATAAGTATATTTGCCCCGTCGCTGTGCGCCTTGTCCGCTTCAAGATTAAGACGGTTAAGTGCTTTTTTGAGAGAGGTGTTTTTGTAGTAAAGAATGGGGATTACCGCCACCTTAAAGCCGCTTGCCTTCATGTTTTTTATTTTAAGCATGTCGGTATTGGTAAGAATGGGGTTTTCTATTTTTATTACCTGACAGTTTTCCGGGCGTTCCTCCAAAATATTTCCGTCCTCGCCTATGTAAACGGTGGAGGAGGTAACTACCTCCTCGCGTATTGCGTCAATGGGAGGGTTGGTCACCTGCGCGAAAAGCTGCTTAAAGTAATTGAACAGCGGCTGAGGCTGAGATGACAGGGCTGCCAAGGGACTGTCAGTACCCATTGCAGCAATGCTTTCCGCTCCCGTTTTGGCCATGGGGAGAATAGAGGTCATAACGTCCTCGTAGGTATATCCGAAAGCTTTCATCAAGCGTTTTCTTTCCTCGTAGGGGTGATCCTCCACCTTCATGTTGGGTATCTTCAGATCGGTCAGCTTTATAAGATTGCCGTCAAGCCACTCGCCGTAGGGCTGCCTTGCGGCATAGTTTTCCTTTAATTCATCGTCGTCTATAACACGACCCTGAACGGTATCCACAAGCAGCATTTTTCCGGGGCGAAGTCTTTCCTTTACCACTATCGACGCGGGGTCGACCTCTAAGGCTCCCACCTCGGAGGAAAGTATCAAAAGACCGTCCTTTGTGATATAGTAACGCGAGGGGCGCAGTCCGTTGCGGTCAAGCACCGCACCCATAATATCTCCATCGCTGAACAAAATCGAAGCAGGACCGTCCCACGGCTCCATCATGGTAGCGTAATACTGGTAAAAATCACGTTTTGCCTTGCTGATAGTTTCATTGTTGTCCCAAGGCTCGGGAATAGTTATCATAACGGCAAGAGGAAGCTCCATGCCGCTCATGACCAAAAACTCAAGGGTGTTGTCCAGCATTGCCGAATCGCTGCCCTCGGTGTTTACAACAGGCAGAACCTTATCCAGATCGCCCTTAAGATGCTCCGACTTCATGGTTTCCTCGCGGGCAAGCATCTTGTCGGCGTTGCCCTTGATAGTGTTTATTTCGCCGTTGTGTACTATCATGCGGTTAGGGTGAGCGCGTTGCCAGCTTGGGTTTGTATTGGTGGAAAAACGGGAGTGAACCATAGCTATCGCGCTTTCGTAATCCTTATCCCGCAGATCGGGGAAAAATTTCCTTAAGTCCTGCACCAAAAACATTCCCTTGTACACCACGGTGCGGCCGGACAGGGAAACTACGTAGGTATCCTCGTTGCTCTGCTCGAAAACGCGCCTTGCCACATATAATTTGCGGTCAAAGTCAATTCCCTTTCTCACGTCGGAGGGCCTTTGCACAAAGCACTGCATTATGTAAGGCATGCACTCCGCCGCCCTTTGTCCCAGCACCTCGGGACAGGCGGGAACAACGCGCCAGCCCAATATTTTAAGCCCTTCCTTGTCGGCGATTATCTCAAACATTTTCTTGGCCTGATTACGTGCAAGCTCGTTCTGAGGGAAAAAGAACATGCCTACGCCGTAGTCTCTTTCGCCGCCCGGATCTATGCCCAATTCTTTAGTAACCTTTTTAAAAAATTTATGCGAGATCTGAAGCAGTATTCCCACGCCGTCGCCTGTCTTGCCCTCGGCGTCCTTGCCCGCGCGGTGCTCCAAGGTCTCGACAATGGTCAGGGCTTTTTCCACCGTGTCGTGAGACTTTTTTCCCCTGATGTCGACAACCGCGCCGATGCCGCAGTTGTCGTGTTCAAAGGCGGGAGAATACAGTGAGCCTGCTTTCGGCCTGCTTATTTGCTTTGCTTGCGCCGAATTTATGACGTTTTTATTGTTTTTCATACGCTGTCCCTTTCCGCAGAGATTTGATTTTGATCTGTTATAAGGCATTAAAATACTTATGAGTATAGTATAACATACAAGAAATAAAAAAGCAAGTTATATTTTAAAAACTTGCAAAAATATATGTAAATATTTTTTCTGTCGGGACAACGGGTTTTTGTGAGATGTTACAAATTCAAGCGAATAAACAAGGCTTTGCCAAAAAACAAGAGTGGGGTAAATGCTTAAAACAGGGATAGAAAAAGTGAAAATTATGAAATTGAAATATTAAAAAATTTCATTTTGCAGTTTTTTGAATTTCAACTTGCGTTTGCCGAAGCGGAAATCGAAAAAAATAACTGCCGCGTTTGAAAGGGCGGCAGTTGGGTTCGTCCAAATTTTCTCAGGCGGCGAAAGGCCTTTTTAAAATTGCGTTTTATAATATGCTGTTCTTGATTGCAACAAGGGGCGCGTTTGTGCTTTTCTTAAAAAGCTGCGCTTTATGTGGTGCTTTCTTTTTCTCGGAAGCGAGGTGCATTTTCCGCTGCCGCTGGGGCCTTAAGGGTGACTAAGAGACTTTTTGCAAGCCAAAAGTCTCAGAAAGGGGGGAGAAGGTGCAGTAAATTCCGCCTATGTTGAACCCTCATAAGCTGATACAAATGTTAAAGAAAGTGCTGTCATATAATAAGTGCAAAAAGGACGGCGAAACTCACTGCCCCACTCTCCTCCCTTAGGGACGGCAGGATGCCGTCGGGAGCAAGCCCAAACCGCCGCAAGGATGCGGCGGCATCAGAGCTTGCTCGCTTTCACTCTTAAGAATCCCTTCCTTACCCCCCTCTATGGCGCAGTGCTTGAGGTGGGCTTTTTGCTCCATAGAATTAGTGCGTGAAATGGCACTTAGATAACTTTGTGGATTGCTGAATGTTGGTGATTTGCAATTGTGTTGTTATTTAGTTATTGAAAAAGGAGCAATTACAACGGATAGGGCGGCACAACCTAATTGGGTGAGTGAGCATAATCATACGTTGCACTAACTAATGTGATCAGCCAACGTCACCAATAAAAAACTTAATAAATAACGGAACGCATATGATATGAATTAAAAAAGCACAGGTAATTATAAATTTCCGACATTTACCAATTCACAAACTTATCTAAGGGATATTTCACGCACTAATTTTATGGAGCAAAAAACGCATCTTAAGCACTACGCAATAGAGGGGGGTAAGTAAGGGATTCTTAAGGTGAAACCTAAGGGGGGAGAGTGTCGGAACAAGCTCCGCAAACACTTAGTCTTTATTATTTCGGAAAAACTGCTTTTCTTAGTCACAACTTCGGAGCTTGTTTCGACTTCGCCCCCCTTTGGTGTTGCCTTAAGCCCCGCGCGGGAGCGCAAACTGCACTCGCTTTCCGAGTAAAAAAAGAACACTACATAAAGCGCAGCTTTAAAAAGGCCTTTCGCCGACTGAGAACCCTCAAAAGTCTACTACTTACTTAAAATCAGCTTATCTATTTCGATCTTCGCATTAAATCTGAACTCCGCATTCTTCAAATACTCCTCGAAATCCGATTCGACCTCTTTCCAAAGCTTATAATCACAATGTCTCACGGTTTTCTCAAGCAAAAAGGGATCGGCGCCGTGTTCGTAAACCGTCTGCTTCACAGCCGATTCCATTCTCTTGATTATCTCATCCTCGCACATTTTTTCCATTTCGCCGTTATTTTCTTCAAAATCGCCCTGCGGAGTTACCAAAAACCGTCCGCCCGAGGTAAGATCAACGGTAAAGACCAACCGTCCCTTTTCAAAGGAGGGCTTTATTTTTGTCTTAATATCCACCAAGCCCACCGATATTTTCTCGTCCTTATAATTTATAGTTACCGTGCCCGTTTCGGTCTTACAGCATAAAAGCTCCAGCCCCGACATCACTTCTATATCCACATCGCTCACGGCTTTTCCGTCGTTGATCAGAACGCCTCCAGATATTTCAAGGGTTTTTCCGTCCTCGGAGGCGTCGCTTTGTCCGCTGTCCAGCAGTCTAAGTCTCGGCAGTGCCGCGCTTTTTCGGTTGGTCTGCAAGGCGGTAAAAAGCTCAATGGCACTGGGAAGCCCCACTATGCCGCTTTTTTCCGCGTTGGTAAGCATAAATTTCAGCTTTTGGGTCGATACTATTCCCTCGCTGAATTTAACCTTCATAAGCTCCTGCGCTTCTCCCTCCGCGACCGTAACCAGCATATCGGGGTGACTTTGGAAAAAGCTTTTTGAAAACTCCATTACCTTGTTTACCGAATATTTTGCCGCGTCCTCGCCTATTACAATAAGCTGAGTTACGCCGAGCATAAGCTCGCGGCCGCAGCGAAAGGAAGCGTCCTCCAAGGCGGCGTAGACGTTTTCTCCCTCGCCATTTGAGGTCAGAACATTGGGCTGGGAGTTGTCCACAAGAGTACGGCCGCCTATGCCCGTAGGGTTGTAGTACTGAAATGTAACCTTATATTTTTCGTCCTTGTAGTCAATGCCTATTGCAAGGATTATGGCTTTTTCGTTCAGCTCGGTGTGAGGTACGCAGCCCGAAAAGGTAATCAGGGAAAATACCGCAAGCAGCAGCGCGGAAAATGTTTTATGCACCGTTTTCATTCGCCTTTGCTCCTTTACTGTTTTTGTTTGGTTTAAGCTTTGCCGTTATTATAGCGATAATCGGAAAAACTATTCCGCAGGTTATCATGGGAATACCGCAGGTCAAAATTCCGGTTATCGTTATGACAAAATCCGAGTTACCTCCGAACATCATCGACACGGCGGCTATTATCACCAATCCCGCCAATGCGGAAATAATTCCCGCGTTTTTTCCCGCAAGCCTGTTGAAAGCCGTTCTTATGCAAAGCATTGCAAGAGAGATCTTAACGATACACATTAACGTCCATACCGCCACGTCGATACCGTCAAGCCTTTGGAAAAGCACGATGTTTGAAAGAGCGGAAACGGTAAAGAAAGGAAAATTTGCGCTTCCGAGAAAAGGTCCGAGCACAAGCATTTCAAGCAGGTGCATAAGCTCCAGTATAAGCATTACGGCGGGAATGTACCAGTAAACGGTACGCTGGGATTTTTCGGAAACGTGTTCCGTCAGGGCGGCGAAAAAGATTATTTCCGAGTTGCTTCCTATCTGCTCCAGTACCTCCGACAAAAAGGAATCCTTATTATCAATAAAGTTAAGATAAAGCCAATTAACGTCGAACATATTCCAGGTGCTTACGGAAATCAAAATCAAAAACGCCACGAACACCGCCGCAAAAATAACGCCGCTTCTTGCCGTTGCCTGAATGCCCTTCCATACCGCAAAGGCGCAGGCGAGCAAGGGCAGGATAATTAACAGGTAATCCGGCGCCTGACCGAAAATGGTACTGGAAGCGTAGAACTTCATGCGGCACATTGAGGAGATCGAGGAGATCAGCACCGAGATCATCAGAAGTATGGCGTATATCCAGCCCAATACCTTGTTTCGGTCGGTTATAATGCCTATCGCGCTTTCGCCGGGATATTTTTTTGAAATATAAATAAGCGGGATATACTGAATGAATAAGATCACGTAAGCGGTCAGAATAACGGCAAATCTTTGCATGCCGTATTCGGTGTTTGCCAAAGGAAAGCTCATTGCTTCCGAAAAAAGCCTTGAAGCTACAAACAGCACCGCAAGCTGTACATAGCTTATTTTTTTAATTGATGTTAACTGCACCTGTTGTTCTCCCTTTGATTTATTTTTCGTTTATTTCCCCTACGTTGACTCCTGCTAAGTCCTGCACACGGTAATCTCTTTCCGCCATTTTTCTCCAGCTTCTTCTGACTATAAAGTCGCGAAGTGCCTTAGGTGAGAACGGCGAAATAGGCGCGGTGTGAGGCACTCCGTAGCTTTCCTGAGAACACAGCTTTATGGCTATCAAAGCGGAAAGTATGGTTATTCCGAACAAGCCCCACATGCCGCCCACTATTATATAAGCAAATCTCAGTACGGCGATGCTGTCGTACAGATCGGGAACAACAAAGCTTGTGATCGCCGACATTGCCACCATTAAAACCATTGGCGCGCCCACAAGACCCGCCGATACCACAATATCGCCGATAACCAGGCCGCCCACGATAGACACGGCGTGACCTATATTTGTGGGTATACGCAGTCCCGCTTCCCTCATTACCTCATAAAACACGTGAATAACAAGGCATTCCGCCAGCAGCGGATAGGGCGTGTCCTGTATACTGGTGGCAAGATTCAGCAAAAGTGCTTCGGGAAACAGCTCGGGGTTGAAATTGGCAAGAGCCACGTAAAAACCCGAAACCACCGTCGCGAAAATTATCGCCATATATCTTATAACACGTATTAAAGCGGCGAAAAAGGGTCTGCCCGTATAGTCGTCTATTACCGAGAAATTTTCCATAAAAAGCTTGGGCAGGTAAAGCGCGAAGGGCGTTCCGTCGATAAGCACGCCCACCTTGCCTTCATGAAGCTTGGAGGTAAACACATCGGGACGTTCCGTCGCGCCCACCTCGGAAAAAAGCTGATTGCCCGGATTTTCCAAAAAGGGCTGTATATAGCCCCCCTCCAGAATGGTGTTCAGAGGCAGGTTTTTAAGTCTTTTTTCCACTTCTTTAACCAGCTTCTTGTCCGCCACGTTTTTTATATAGCACATACAAACGTCGGTTTGGGACATATCGCCCAACTTCATCATTTTAAAAACAAGGTCGGTGTTTTTCATACGGCGGCGCACAAGGGAAACGTTGGTTCTTACCACTTCTACAAAGCCGTCGCGGCTGCCTCTGACGTTATTGTGAGTTGAAGGCTCTTCCACCGAGCGGGCGGCGTAGCCCTGAACTCCCAGCGAAATTGCGTGATCAAGTCCCTCTATAAGAATAGTCACAAAGCCCGACATTATATCCGCGCAAATATCGGAGTAGGTGTCCGACTGCTTTTGCTCTCCCGCTATTATAAGCCCGTCCTCCAAGGTTCGTACAAGCTCCTCAAAGGGCATATCCGCGGTAAGGGTGTTTATGGGCTGAAATATCAGGTCGGCCATTGTACCCGTGCTTGCCATGCCCTCGCAGAAAACGATGCAGATAGCGTGTCCGCCCGCTTTGGCGTGCTTCAATGTCAGGTCGCTGCTGTTGGACATTATCGTGCGCAGATTTATTACGGTCTCGTCTATGGAGGGAGAGATAGATTGTTCTTTAAGCTCCATTTTATATCATTCCTTTTTATTATTCAAATTGTCATCGGTATAATATTTGCTCTTGTTATTTTAACCGAACAGATGTAAAACATACGCTTCATAATAATCAAAGTTTTTACACTCATTATTATAAATTAGTATAAATAATTTTATCAAATTTACATTTTTTGTTATATATTGACATTTTATTCCGCCTATGATAAAATTGTTTATATATAAACATAATCGGATTTTCATTCAAAGGAGTAAAAGCAATGGCATTGGATACGGCGCAAAGAACCGAACGCTCGAAATATCTCAAAAAGAATCTTACCATAACGGAGTGTTCCCAAAATAAGCCGTATGTTTTTATCAGTTATGCGAGCGACAATTGGGAAACCGTATTCAAGAAGATCGTTGTGCCGTTTCAAAAGCGGTACGGCCTTTCCGTATATTCGGATACGGCGTTTGATAAGGTGAACGACAGCTGGCTTATACCTATGCTGAGAAATGTTCGGGGTGCGGACGCGGTCATAGCTTTTGTAAGTCAAAGCTATATTGAAAGCTACGCATGCTTTTTGGAGCTTATGACTGCCGTTAACAACAAAAAGCATGTGGTATTCGTATTTCTTGAAGAAAAACTTCGCCGCGGAGACGTGAACGATCGTCCTCATGTGGAACGGTGCGTAAAAAACGAAATTCTCCGTCAAGGAGCCAATATAGCCACAAATGCCAACGACACCGCAAGCGATTTAATGAGAGCGATGAAAACGGCGTATATTAGCATTTTAACCACGTTGGAACAGGACGTGCTGTCAAAATATGACATTTCGGAGGCATTCCTGAGCTTTTTCCGTGACGCTTCAATAAACAGAAAGTCCATAAACGATCTTGACGCTTTAAACTATACGATAAATTCCGTCAGCAGCGATGTGTTCGACAAAACGCTGATATCCGAGGAAAAGCAGGGCGGTAAAACGGATAGTACCGTTACAAAGGCCAAAACAGACGCGCAAAACGAAAAAGCTAAGGAAGCATCAATCGCTGCCGAAGCCGGCAATAAGCCGACTTGTGTTGAAAATATATCATATATATTTGTCAATGAAATCACAAACAAAGAATTTCCCGGTATTTATACGGGAAAATGGTATAATAATAAGCCGTATGGGGAAGGTATCATGACATTTTCGGACGGAGAAATATACGAGGGAGAATGGAAAGACGGAAAAATGGACGGAAAAGGTACATATAACTTTTCGGATGGGAGCGTTTACAAGGGGGAGTTCAAAGATAATGGAATAAACGGTCATGGTAACTTTAGATATTTGAACGGAGATGTTTACGAGGGAAATTTCAAAAACGGAAGCAGAGACGGGAAATGCGTCTATACATTTTTAAACGGAGATGTTTTTGATGGTGAATACGAAGACGATAAAATGAATCATGGCATCCTGAAATTTTCAAACGGAGATGTTTTTGAGGGTGATTTCAAAGACGATAAAATGAATCATGGTATCCTGAAATTTTCAGACGGAGATGTTTTTGAGGGTGATTTCAAAGACGATAAAATGAATTATGGCATCCTAAGATTTTCAAGCGGAAATGTTTACGAAGGTGAATTCAAAGACGCTAAAGGGAACGGTCATGGCATATTTAAATATTCGGACGGAGACATTTTTGAAGGCAAATACAAAGACGGAAAAAGGAACGGTTATGGCATTTATAAATTTATAAGTGGAAGTGTATACGAGGGTGAATTCAAAGACGACAAATATAATGGTCACGGCACTTTTAAATATAGAAGCGGAGAAGTATACGAAGGTGAATTTAAAGACGGCAAATATAATGGTCATGGCATTTTTAAATTTACAAGCGGAGAAGTATACGAAGGTGAATTCAGAGACGATAAAAGAAATGGTTATGGTATCTTTAAATATTCAGACGGAAATATTTATGAAGGAGAATACAAAGATGATAAAAAAAATGGCCACGGCATTTATAAACATTTAAACGGAGACATTTATGAAGGAGAATACAAAGATGATAAAAAGAATGGTCACGGCACTTTTAAATTTACAAGTGGAGATGTTTACGAAGGTGATTTCAAAGACGGCAAAAAGAACGGTCACGGCATATTTAAATATTCGGACGGAGATATTTTTGAAGGCGAATACAAAGATGATGAAAAGAATGGTATTGGCTTATTTAAATATTTAGACGGAGATGTTTACGAAGGCGAATATAAAGATAATAAAAAGAATGGTCATGGTGTTTATAAATATTCAAACGGAGAGGTATACGAGGGAGAATTTAAAGACGGCAAATACAATGGTCGCGGTATGATAAAATATTTAAACGGAAATGTCTATGAAGGTGACTTCATAGACAATAAAAAGAACGGTCACGGCACGATGAAATACTCAGACGGAAATGTTTATACAGGAGGATTTAAAGATAACAAATATGAAGGACACGGTATCGAAACATTTGTCACCGGCAGTTCCTATGAGGGAGAATTCAAGGACGGCAGCTATAACGGTCATGGCGTCTATAAATATCCAAACGGAAATGTTTACGAAGGAGAATTCAGAGACAATAGAATGCACGGAAAAGGCACTTTAACATTTGCCGACGGCACCGTTCAAACCGGCACATGGCAGAACGGAAAATTTATCGGCTAAGCTGTCTCACAAAAACAGCGATCTTTGAGAGTCCGCTTAAAACAACAATACGCCGTCTTACCTTAAAGACGGCGTATTTAATACCGATATCGGTTTAAAAAGCGGAAAAAAATGGCTTTTTAAAACGATATTTGTGTTTAGTGTGTAACTCTGAGACCGCTTATTTTTACAGCAAAATCAAAGGCACTTAACGACCTCCCCGATAACCCCCTTCATTCTCTCATCGGAAAGCCCGAAATCCATTTCCTTGTAGCACCAAGCGCAGCGGCTTATTCCGTAATGCTCAAATGCTGTGTTTATATCCCTATACCATTTAGCCGTATCCTCGGGAGACGCATTGTCGATAACTCCGTATTCCCCACAGTAGAGTACGGTGCCGTTTTTTTCCGCCGTTTCGTAAGCTTCCTTAAAGGCTTTGATAAACTTATCCGCGCTGCAGCCGCTTTGATCGTAGCTTACATTTTTTGAAACGTCCATATGATACACCCAGGATGCGCCCTGATGAGTAAAGGGCATGGGGTCATAGCAGTGGAAATTGTACACTACCTTATCATCATACGGCAGATCAAGGTCTTTTACCGCGTCTACACTGTTGTTCCAGTAGCCGCCCACTAAAATCACGGTATCCTTTGCCAGAATACGTATTCTTTTAATACATTCCTTGGCTATTTCGTTCCACTTTTTGGAAAAGGCTTTATCCGTCACCTCGTTAAGCAGCTCAAAGGCTATTCTTTCCGAATTGCCGTATCTTCTGGCAAGCTCCGCCCAAAAGGCGTAAAATCTTTCCTGGTACTTTATGCTGTCAAAAAATCCGCTTTCGTTTTCGCCCTTATCAAATGAGTAGCCAATGGTTTTATGCAGATCTATGATCGTATTCAAGCCATATTTTTCGCAAAGGGACAGTGCCTTGTCGATATAAGAAAAGCCCGATTCCTTGACCGTTCCGTCGTCGTTTTGCAATATATTGTAGTCAATGGGCAGCCTTACATGGTCAACGCCCCAGCCCGCTATTTTTTTAAAGTCGTCTTCGGTTATAAAGCCTTCGAGACGTTCGGTGCTGTAATCGCATTGGGAAAGCCAGCCGCCTAAATTTATCCCTTTGGTAAACCCAGTAAACTTTTTCATAACGATACTTCCTCTGCTTACCGAATTATCGTACTTTTTATATCAATCCCTTTTAAAACTGACATAATACCCACAGTTTAAGAAGGGATTGCACCCGAAACACTGATCCAACAGTTTTAAAAAGGATTAGTGTTATGTACTTCTCGGCAGCGGAGCTCCTTTCTTCTTTATTATGCTAATATTAGACCTAAAGCCAAAATTTTTATATCATTTTTTTGCTGTTAAAGTCAATTTTTTGTTATGAATGCTTGCATTAAGAATAAAAAAATGGTACAATTATTATTAAAAATTAACATCGCATTCAAATGAAGCGTTTGGCATAAACGGAGAATCAAATGGATATAAACAAAGCTTTAACGAATACCGCGTTTAAAAACCGCGAGTATATGATAGCTCACCTGCCCTATGAACGGGAAATGGAATTTTATCAAAGCGTAAAAATGGGCAATATCAAGGAAGTAAGACGCCTTTTCACGCCCTTGGGCGGCACCGGCTTCGGCAGGCTCAGCGACGATAAGCTGAGGAATTTAAAGTATCATCTTGTTGTGACCATTGCCTTTATTACAAGATACTGCATAGAGGGCGGCATGGAAATGGAAACCGCTTATAATTTAAGCGATATTTATATTTTAAGGGTCGACAGGTGCGTAAGCGAGGAGGAGATACACTCCATTCACCGCGAGCTTGTTGAAGATTACACGGGCAGAATGCACGCCATAATAAAAAAGGGGCTTTATTCCAAGCCCATACTTATTTGTCTCGATCTGATCTATGACAATCTGCACAACAAAATAACCCTGAACGATCTTGCGGATAACGTGGGTTTAAGCGCGCCGTATCACTCAAAGCTTTTTCATAAGGAGGTAGGCGTTACCGTTTCGCAGTATATATCGCAAAAACGCGTGGAAGCGGCGGAAAACCTGCTTAAATTTTCCGATTATTCCTGTATTGAAATTTCAAACTATCTTTGCTTTAATTCGGAAAGCTACTTTATTCAGGTGTTTAAGTCTTATACCAAGCTTACGCCCAAGGAGTACCGGGAGAAGTTTTTTAGGACGAGGTGGGGGGATAAGGAGTAGAACGCAATGGCGTTATAAAAAACAGTTTGACATTTGTGACTTTTTTGCCGGCTGCGGCGGCTTTGATTTGTTTACAATAAAAACCAATATCCCCTTACTTTACCGCAAGGGGATATTGGTTTTTTGAATAGGAAAAAATGAATATTAAAATTTACTTATTTTCTTTTTCTGCTGATCACCGCAACGGTACCCGCAATAAGGGAAACGACCGCAACAGCGGCTACGCCCTCAACACCGGTATCAACGTTTGTCTTATCTCCCGCGGGAGCGTCGGTGCTGCCTGCGGCGGACTCTGCTGCTGCGGGAGCCGCTTCGGTAACGGGAGCCTCATCGGATACGGTAAGTGTCTTTAACGTAATGCTGTGGCCTATAAATACCATACCGCCTTCTTTAATTGAATCGACAAAATCGGCGGGAATCTTAAAGGTAATGGAGGTCCAATCCTTTTCTACGGGATAAGCGTCCTTGCCCTCCGCAAGCTCGGGTCCACCCTCGCCGTTGGGGTCGATAAATGTCCATGAGGAATCCATAGGCTTAATTGACCAGTATTCCTCCTCTGCTTGATCGGCTTCAAAGGTAACTGTTACATAGGAATCGGCGGTAAGCTCCGCAAATTCGGAAGCGGAAACGGTGGCGTTAAGGCTCCAGTTTTTTCCTAAATTTTTATCTCCGAAATCGTAAGCCGAAACGGCGGAGGTGAGAATGACCGCGGCAGAAGCGGCAGCGGCAATGCCTGCGAACAACTTAAATGTTTTCATAACACGTATTCCTTTCTGTAATTCCGTTTCGTACCGTATCGGCAAAACGGGGTTTTATTTTTGAGAAGCCGTTGCTTCTCTTGATATTATTATTAGTATAAAACTACATTATTTTAGCATTTTAGCTATCCAACGCTCCGTTAGCCTTATCTACCTCGGTCTGAACGGAATTAAGGATATTTTCTCTTGTCTGAGTCCAGGACGCGCCGTTGTGATAAGCGTCCTTTGTGGGATTGTCAAGAGCGTCAAACAGAGCCTCGGAGATACCGCTTGAGAAATCAAATACGGGGTGTTCATCCAGCATATCGTAGATAATGCCGCGCATTTCCCACATAGAATCGGTCCAGCCGTATTCGTTATAGTACTGATCCTTTGTGATCTGCTCCGCTTCATCGCTGTCGTTTGCGGCAGCCTCACAGTACATCATGCAGGCAAAGCCTTCGGGATTGGGTGCGCCGGAGCAAAGCATATAGCCGTTAACTCTCGCGGGGATATAATATTCATCGGCGGAAGGACATTTGGGAATGGGTACAAATCCTACGTCCTCAATGTTGCCGTACTTGGCAAGACCGTATTCGGAGTTTACCTCGGTCAAAGCCCAGTAGCCTACGGGATAGAACAGAGTCTTGCCTATGCCTACGTTTCCGGGATTCGATACCCAGCCGTAATCCCATACGGGATAAGCCATTTCTTCTTTGTTAAGGTTGTAGAGGAATTCCTCCGCTTCTCCGATCAGAGAATCCCTTAAGTTGTTTACGACTTTTCCGTTTTCCATTCCGATAAAGGGAACGCCCGTGGAATTGCAGAAGCCCTTGGTTATCCACCAGCCGTCGGTAGCGTAATTATCTTCGGACTTGTCGCAGAATTCGTTCATCATCTGCTTGCAGGTAGTCCAGTTCCAGTTGCCTTCCTTAAGCAGATCTGCGGGATCCTGCAATCCGTTTTCCGCAAGAACGGCCTTGTTGTAGATCATCAGAACATCTACTTCGGGGCTGATAACGCTTACATAGTGCTCGCCGTTGTACACAAAGGGATCGTTTATGCTCTTGCGGCTTCCGAACCACTGGTCGTTAAAATCAATGTAATTATCCAACGGCTGGAACATCTGGTTTATCGCGCCCTTGGGGAAAGCATCCATGTCTCCTGCCGAGAAGAAGTCGGGAGAGGAGCCTGTTGATACCAATGTAGCCAGTCTGTCATATCTTTCCGAATCAGCTACCACCATATCCTTGATCGTGCCGCCGAATCTTGTCTGGAAAAGCTCGATGGCAACGTCCTTGTTCTTTCCGTTGGCGGGATTTCTTGCCCATGAAGCAAGGAATGTGATCTCTTTGTTTTCAAGCTCAAATTCCTTAACGGCAATTTCTTCCGCCTGACTTTGCTGCTCATCCGCCATGGTTGAGGGAGGTGCGGTAGTGGTGGGTTCGGTGCTTGCGCTGCCGCCTCCTTCTGTCTGAGAACAAGCCGTAAGCATGCCTAACAGCATGATAGCTGCCGCCGACGCGGAAAGTAACTTTTTCGTTTTCATGATTTTTCTCCTTTTCTGTTAAATTGGTTTTGATGGTTTAAAACAATGTCTTAGGATTTTTTGCTTGCATAATAAGATTATTCGTACACCTTCATTATGGCGTCAACCAGATCGGGCGTATACCAGCTAAGGTCGCTGCGGTTAAATATTCCGAACAGCTCATCGCCGCCGAAATGCACGCCGTTGTCCCACCATACGCAGGGGATCCCCGATTCCTTCGCTCTTTCGAGATACCGTGTCACCCACTTGACATTTTCCGCATACCGCGGGTTAGGCACTACGGCAAAGCTTTCGATCTTGTTTACCGAACCGTATTCGGTGATGATAACGGGTATGTTTTTAGATGTAAAGTAATTATCGATAACTCCGAAGACCCAGTCTATTGAGCTGCCGACCGAATCGTCGTAATTGAAGAGATTTTTTCCGTCGCTGAAAGTAAAGTCGAAGGGGGTATAAGCGTGAAGCGAAACTATTATATTCGGGTCGTCGGGTACTTCAAAATCCCCTAACGCCGTATCTGTTACCGCCGCAGCAAAGGACGGGATAAGCAAGGCTCTTGTGCTGTTGTTGCCTCCCGTGGCTCTTACCGTGTCCACAAAGGCCTTGTTTAAAATATTCAGTGCTTTTCTTCCGTCCTCGGTGCCGCCGTTCCACTCGTTTTCACCGCCGACGATACGCGGCTCGTTCAGGCCCTCAAAAAGCAGGTGATCTCCGTATTCCTTGAAATGCTCGGCGATCTGCGTCCACATGGCGTTGAACTTGGGCAGAACATTGTCCACCTCGTTCATGGCCGGTTTTATCCAGTCGGTTTCATGGTGACAGTTTAAAATGACGTACATATCGTTGTCAAAGGCGTAATTTACCACCTCTTCAACTCTGTTCATCCATTCGTCGTCGATCTTAAAATCGTCGCTGTCGGTAAAGTGCTTCTCCCATGTGGTGGGTATTCTTAAAACGTCGAAGCCTGCTTTTGCCACCTCGTCTATCATCTCGTGGGTGGTCACGGGGTTGCCCCACGAGGTTTCGCCGTCGTTTGCGTCAAGAGTGTTTCCCAGATTCCAGCCCGTTTTCATTTCGGCAACAAGCTCGGTGACCGTTATACCGCGCATGGGCTGTTTATAGTCCGCGCTTTTGTCCTCGCTTCCCTCGGTGTTTTCTCCGTTGCAGGAACACAGGGTAAACAGCATTGAAAAGGACATCAGCAGGGCCGCTATATTTCGCGCTTTTTTCATTTAAACACCTCCGTCGACTGTTTTATACCGTTCTCGAATCAAATTCCGGACAAATTTAACGGAAGCTTTGAGAACGGTGTGTTAATCATGCCTGTAAAATGATTAAAGTTTTGTGTTGCTTTCTGTATTTGATTTTAACATGAATAGCAGAGTTGTTGTATCATAATTTTAATTTTTATATCGTTAATTTATTCTTTAAAATTTCTTTAAAAAAAGTAATATTTTTTTCTTCCGCGCACAAAATACCCTTATATATCACTGACAAGGGGCTGTAAAAATGCTTATAATCACTATTCGCACCGTTTTGTTATACCTCCTGATAGTTGTTACTCTGCGCCTTATGGGCAAAAAGCAGTTAGGAGAGCTTCAGCCCTCGGAGCTGGTTACTACCATAATGATCTCCAACATAGCTACATTGGCCTTGGAGGATTCTTCCACTCCTATGCTTATGGGAGTAATCCCTATTCTTATGATAGGTTCGCTTGACGTGATACTGTCGGGTATAATGCTTAAAAGCACCAAAGTAAGAAAAGCGGTCAGCGGTACCGCGAGAGTTATTATTTCGGACGGAAAAATTGACCAAAATGAAATGAAAAACCTCAGATACACAATAGACGACTTGACGGAAGCAATGCGGGAGCAGGGTATTTTCGATATATCCAAGGTACAGTACGCCATTGTGGAGACCACGGGCAAAATAAACTTTCTCCAAAAGGAGGAGCCGGCTCAAAACCCTCCCGAGGTCATTATACATGACGGAGAGATAAACATGGACGGGCTGAATCGCACAAATCTGGGCGAGGGCTGGGTCAAAGCGATCTTAAAAGAAAACAACACCGAGCTGCCCAAGGTATTCTTTATGTCGGCGGACAGCAATGGGGCATATTTTATTGTCAATAAGGAAACAAAGTAAGCCAAAAAGAAATTGTCGTCGGATTGTTTTTTCGGAAAAAGAAAGGCGGTAAACATGAAACGAATCGTTATTTGCTGTATTTTAACGGTGCTTATATTTGCGGGAGGGATAATAAGCTTGTTTTATACCTCAAAGGTAGGGGACGACATAAGAGAAAGCCTGCGGCAGGTTAAAGAGTGTTACTTAAGCGGAGACAAGGAGGGCGCGAGGACGGCGGCAAAAGAGGCCTCCGAGATATGGCGCGGGTTCAGGGAGCTTCATATACTTATACTGGACAATGATCACGCGCTTGAGATCACTATGTCGGCGCAAAGGCTTGAACGGCTGATAGAGTCCGACAGCGACGAAGTAACGGTGGAGTGCGGACTCATGGACGAATTGGTCAGTGCTTATTGCCGGGAGCAGGAGATCAGCTGGGGAAATGTTTTTTAAGGACATAGTCCGAAAGAGGCTCCGAAAAAATTGTAACCCTTTTGTAATTGTATTTACGTTTTTTATATGATACAATTACAAAAAAGGGAGGGAAAGGCAATGAAAAAAATTACGGCAATTGCAATTATCTTATCGGTGCTGATGCTTTCCGCCTGCTCATTCAAAAACGAGCCGTCAACACATCAAAACGATACGGAGGTTACAACAACTGCTGCCAAAGAAGCGGAACAGTACAGCACCGTCGACGAGATAACCGAAGCCGCCGACTCTGTTACATCAACAGAGGAAACGTCCGCTGCGGAGCCGATTCAAAAAGGGGAATACACCGACGAAAACGGATTATTGACCCATAAGGCGGTTGAACAGATCGACAAAATCCTGAATGACAATAAAACCGATACGGAACAATATTACACGGGTCTTTATGATTTTGACCTTGACGGAGTACCCGAGGTGTATCTGGTGCGGCATAATTCGGGTCAAGGCTTGATGCCCGTTGATGTTTATAATATTGATGGTACATACTTAGGAGGATTTGAGGGCTACTGTCGGGACGGGTATACAATACTGAGTACTTATGACGGATGCGTGTACGTGCATAATTTTTACGAACATTCGAATCATCAGCGGCTCAACCAAATAGACAGAATAACCCTTTCCGAGGGAAAGCTTGACAGGACGCTTTATTTTAAAGCCTATGCCGTTGCAGGCAGTAATTATCCGCTGCTGGAAACGGTTGACTATTATTTGGAGAACGAGGAAGAAAGTTACGGATACGAGGAAGGACGCGACCACAGATTTGATTATGATAACGGCGATGTTTACCTTACGGAAAACGCGGTGTCAATATGCGCCTTTGATTTTTCCGACAGGGTTTCCTATGAGGAAATGGCAGGGAAAACGGCGGAGGTGTATAATCTCTATATAAAAGGCAAAGGTGAAGCGCAAAAGCTTTTTCAAGCCGACAGAGATACGGATTTTCTCGGAGAAGCTTTTTTCGTATTTGATGATTTTGACGGTAACGGCAATTATGAGGCTTTTTCCTATGTAAAAGGCGGGAATTACATATATTTTTGGAACGGCTCCGATTTTGAAAAAATAGAAGCATCCTTAAATTGGCATTACAGGGTGGGAAATCTGTTTATTGCTCAAGGGGGAGGCAACGGCTCGCCTTGCAGTATATTCGGAGTAAAAAACGGCGTATGGTTTGAATCGGAAATTTCAAAATGGGGTATGTGCGTTGAACCTTTATTGGGTCCCGAAACAGGCACATTTCTTTTGCACCAATCCAAATACGACGCCAATTCACTTGGCGGCGGTCATACATGGAAGCCGTTTATGTTTTATGATTCGGGTGAGGAGATAGTGGGCGAATCGGTGCCGCGGGAAGAGCTTGTAAACCGAAATCAAGGGGACAAGCTTTTGGCTGAGATCGAGCGGCTCGAAAGTGACGATTATATTGTTTGTGAGATATTCTGTTTTTTGGATAGGTATTATGTTGTGAATTATATTATGGAGAGCTGGGGAGAAAACGAAAACGGAAATTTGGTGCATTATATGGATCGGAATTATTATAACAGGTATTTTGCGGAGAATACTTTTGCAGTGCTTGAAGAACAAGGACAGGGGAGATATGTGGGAGGGAGCATAAGGGAAAAATGATGATGGAGCTTACAAAAAAACCGCTTGATATGAGCGAGCTTACCGAAGAACAGTTTAACGCGGAGATTGCTAAAGGAATGGCTGATATAGAAAACAGCAGAGTTTATTCGGCTGAAGAAGTGGAGCGGAAAATTAAAGAAATAATGAAATCGGAATAATTTTTGATTAGCACTTGTTCGGAAACGGACAAGTGCTTTTTTATAAAAAACAGCTGCCGCTTTACTTTGCGGCAGCCCCTGCTTTATTTGATCATAAATTAAAATATTCCTTTATTTTCCTTGCCGTATCTTCGGGCGAAAGGTCGGAATTATCGATTTTTATATAGTTCTCAAAAGGAACCTCACCGTCAAGGCTTTCTATCCGATACTTTTCGTCATCGTTTATCAGCCATTGATTTGAAGCTTCAATATCGTTTTTTGAAGCTTTGTTTTTCAGCCTGTTTTCCGTGACGTTTCTTTGCAGGCGGATCTCCCTCGGCGCAACAAGCTCCGCGCAGTAAAATTCAACGTCCTCGTTTCTTTGCTTAAATATTTCTTTAACATGCTCCACATAGTCCCGGTCAGACTGTTGGTCAAACGCCCACATATACGTAAAAATCAGTCCGTAGTTATCCGAAGCGGCAAATTCCTCAAAAACGACCTCTCTCATGCGGCTGATAGCTTTCGAGTTATAATATCCGAATATCTCGATAACGGGTTCTATCGTCATATGATTGTGAAACAGGCGAAAATCCGTTATCTTCGTCAATTCCTGTCCCACCGTCATTTTTCCCACGGCGCAGTTCCCTATTAAAAACATCAGCTTCATTTTGTTGTCGTCCTTTTATTTGTTTCTGGCCTTTCTGGAATAAAGCTCCGCCGTTTCCGCCAGCCAGGCCGCAAGCTTACCGCTTAACTGTTTTTCGGTCATTCTCCATTTCCAGTTTCCGCCTACCGTTGAAGGCGTATTCATGCGGGTATCGGAGCCAAGACCCAACACGTCCTGCATTGGCACTATCGCCAAAGCGGAAGCGGAAGCGTACAAGGTCTTTATCATAGCCTTATTAAGCGGAGCGAAAAAGCAGTTTGCCCTGCAATACCTTTTCGCCACCGCCGCGGCGGACCTGTTTTCCTTGGCCCAGCCCATAACGGTGTCGTTGTCGTGAGTGCCGGTATAAGCTACGGAGTTTTCGACGTAATTGTGGGGCAGGTGGTCGTTGTCCTCGTTTTTGGGGTTAAAGCCGAACTGCATTACCCTCATTCCGGGGAAGCCCGTATCGGAAAGAAGCTGCTTAACGCTGTCAAACACCTCGCCCAAGTCCTCGGCGATAATGTTAACGTCCCCAAGCTGTTTTTTGACCTCGTTCCAGAAGTCCATTCCGGGACCCTGCATCCACTTTCCGTTTATTGCGGTGGGGTCCTCGGCGGGAATTGAGCAGTAGGTATCGAAGGCTCTGAAATGGTCTATGCGCAGAATGTCGTACATATCCGTCGCTTTTTTAAGCCTTGCGATCCACCATATATAGTCCTCCTTTTTCATTGCGTGCCAGTCGTAAAGCGGATTTCCCCAACGCTGACCCGTAGCGGAAAAGTAATCGGGCGGCACTCCCGCCACGGCGGTGGGATTTCCCGCGCCCTTTAACTGGAACAGATCGGGGTGCGTCCACAGGTCGGAGCTGTCCAAGGAAACGTAAAAGGGCATATCTCCGATTATTTTTATGCCGTTTCTGTTGGCGTAGCGGCGCAGCCTTGCCCACTGGTCAAAGAAAATATACTGAACGAATTTCCAGAAGCCCACACGGTCAACATGCTGCTCCGCCGCTTTTTTCAGCGCGTCGGGGTTACGATTGGCCAAATCCTTGTCCCAAAGCCAGAAGGGCTGTAAATCATAGCTTTCCTTAATTGACATAAACAAAGCGTAATCCTCCAGCCATGCCGCTTCCTCCTTTACAAAGGAAAGATAGCCCACGTCCTCGTTAAAATGCTTGTAGGCCTCCTCCAGCAGCTTCATTTTGGTGCGGTTCACCTTTTCGTAGTCCACAAAGGTCGGATTTGCGCCGAAATCGGCGTTTAAGCAGTCGTCTCTTGTGATGAGAGCCTTTTGCACCAGATCGTCAAGATCGATCAGAAGAGGATTTCCCGCAAAGGCAGAAAAAGCCTGATAGGGGCTGTCCGCGAAGCCCGTGGGACCTAAGGGCAAGACCTGCCAGTACTGCTGCCCCGCGCTTTTCAGCCAGTCGACAAAACGTTCCGCGCTGTTTCCGAAGGTGCCTATTCCGTAAGGGGAGGGCAGACTTGTTATGTGCATTAAAATTCCGCAGCTTCTCATATGTTTTCCTTTCTTATACTATTTTTTAAAATGTTTGTAAAATTTAGTGGATAATTTGAAAATAGCACTTAGGTGGTGAGTATTAGGGTTTTAATTTTGTCTTTTGTTTCTATTATATACGGAATTTTTGGGGTTGTCAATGTTTTTTGACAGTTATTGACAAATATGAAAAAGGGACCGTGGAAAACGCGGCCCCAAAAAATTCAATATCTGCTCCAAAGCACCGCATATCCGTATTCGGTGTGGTTGTAAGAGCTTTCAAATATATGCCAAAGCAATGTTTCACCGTCCTGCCACAAATAAAAATACTGTCCGCAATCGCCGTCCTCGAGGTATGTTGCGGAGGGATCATAATTTACATGATACTTGGCGTAAACGGCAATTACACGCCCGCTGTCAAACATTTCGCCGGATATGTTCCACCTTTGAGCCAATTCGCTGTCCTTACGCCTTTGGGAATACTTTTCCGTTTCTTCGGGGTCGGTTTGCGCACTGCTGAAGCTTACGGCAAGAGTAAAATCCTTTTCCGCCTGATTTTCTATCGCGCTTTTAACTACACTAATGGGATCATCGGAGGGCTCGTATATCCAATAAGCACTTGTGTATATTTCTCCCTCGTATTCGGGCTCCCATTCAATGGGAGTGGGCAAATACTCGCCGTTTCGAGAGGCTTCCTTTGAAATACATCCCTCCCATTCTTCCATTACGAACGGAATTGGGGACATATTGTCAAAAATCGTCCAAAGCTCGGTGTCCTTATCCTGCCAAAGATAAAAGGTTTCCCTTAAATGGCCGTCCATAAAAGGAACTCTTGTGCCGTCATATTCCGCGTGATATTCCACGTTAACGAGGGCGATATTGACATCGTTGTAGGTTTTGTCCGTTTTGCTGTTTATAGGTGTGTCGGCAAATCCGGCCTCTATAATGCGTTTATTAAGATACCACTCGGTTCCTTCTTCGTCAATCTGCGCCGTGATAAATTCAACATATTCCGTATAACTTTTATTTGCTTCGTTTTCTATTGCACTGCGTACGGTTTCTATAGGATCGGTGCCTTGGATGTAATGCCAGCCGCCTTCCGAAAGGTCTATGGGAGTTGTATAAGCAGTTTCTTCGGTGGCTTCGGCAGAAATTTTTTTCTCTGATGAGGCGGGAGGGGTTTCCTCTTGTGCGGTGTAGTTATCCTTATTTGCGGAGCAGGCGGAAAATGTCGATATAAACAATAATAAAATCATTAAGGGAAGAAATTTTTTCATATATATCTTTTCCTATTAACAATTATTTTTTGGGAGTAGTATAGTATCCTGCTCTAATTGTGGCAGTTGCATATTGATTGCTACTGTAATGAGCATATGATGATAACAAATCATATGCGGAATTTGTATAACCAGTATGTGCTGCTATATAAATGTTTGAAGTGGTTCTTGACCCAGCACTTCCGGTAACATTTGTTATAAACATAGCATGGTTTAGATCTTCACAACTTGTTGCGTTGCCGTTGCGGTTAAAATATAATGCCTGTCCGACACTTGCGTTGGCAATGGATGAACTTCCGTATGTCATAAATCCGTATGGACCGGGAGATACAGCGTCACTGATTGTTATTCTGTTGGTAAAGCCAACTGTATTATCCCAAGCCCAATTTTTTCTAAAATCATTATAACAATTGCTCCATGTGTTACGGCACCATAAATACGGAGAGTTTTCAGTACCCGTTACATCGGTTGAAACAGCTGGTGCGGTTTTTATATTACTTCCAGAACCGCCCAAACCAGCCCAAATGCACTGAGAAACAAAGTTTTGACAATCGTTGTCATCGGGGTTTATTCCGAAAACTGTGTTTTCATGGGTTTCTTTAAAATATTTTTCGGCATAATTTACAGCATTAGTCACATTATAAGACCAAACGTAAAGCGTCTGCGACCACATTGGAGTAATTCCGGATTCCGCTCCTATATAAGCGGCACTTGTGTAAAAGGAATCAATATTTATAGATTCGGTTGCCGCATTTATTGCTTCGTCGATGTTTATAGGCTCGTAATTAAACCCTTCTTCCTCCCATGCGTCATTGGTCTTGACCTCGGTGATTTCCCAGCCGTTGTCACCTTTAAACAATTTAAAATTATATTCACGCATTCTGAAGCTTTCGATATCAAAACCATCATTTCGATAATAAGAATAGCTTTCAACTATGCTTGCCTCGGCGTTTTCGCCGTCAATATCTGTCTTGAATCCGTCAAAGGAAATATTGTCGTAAATAATCTCTGAGTCTAAGACTTCGTTAAGCTTGTTCAAATACTCAAACTCGGATGTACGGTATTCAATGGTGGCGTTTGACGTGCTTTCTTCCTCGACAAAGGCATTTCCCGAATATCTGTCGGGTCGTCTGACGTATGCTCTTGAAGTGGCAATATATGCCTTGCAGGTGTTTTGGATCATTTTTTCTTCGTTTGCTTCACTGTTGATTGAAAAAGCACTGATTTGATTAGATGCAATACTTTCATAATCCTCCTGCGTTAAAGACAAAGTATCAAAGTCTTTATCAAATATAACAGAATCGCTTCTGTCACCTTCAACAAGAGCATATGCGCGATTGTTACACAATATGATTCCAAGTGCAACACTAATTGATAAGACCTTTTTTACTGCGTTTTTCATGTGTGTTTCCTCCTATTTAAAATATAAATTAACTATAACATTTTTGCTCAACTTGTCAACATGATGAAGCGCATGTGTTTAAAAGGCCAAATGAACAGCAAATTGCTTTTATATGCCTAATTATTAAAAATTAAAAAATGTAAAAAATATAATTATTTTTATTGTTATATAATTATACATAAAACACAACGAGACATAATTTTAAAGTATTAACAATGAATCGGTCAAAAGTTTAACTGTATGCTCCCCAAAGAATTTCAAGCCCTTTGCCCTGTGATTATAGGAGCTTTCAAAGGTATGCCACTCCAAACTTTCCTCGTCCTGCCACAGATAAAAATACTGTCCGCAGTCGCCGTCGTTGACGTATGTTGCGGAGGGATTATAATTTACATGATACTCGGCGCAAACGGCAATTACACGCTCGCTGTCAAACATTTTGTGCGGTGTCGATATCCTTATTTGCGGAGCAGGCGGAAAGTGTCAGCAAAAATGACATTGAAACAATTGAGGCAAGGAGTTTTTTCATATTTTCGCGGCTTGCCGAAAGAAATTTTAACAAGCCCTATTCCTTTCTTTTGACATAAAAATCGTTTACGCTTCTATTATACTTGAAAGCGCAAAAAATACAATTACAAAACGGTTACAATTTGTTTACAATCCGATAACAAAAGCGCGCCGAAAACATGCGAATCTACAATAGCCGCCGAAATATCAAAAAAAAATGAAACTTAAATCCAAACCCCTTGCAAAAACGCCTTTTTTATGTTACAATAATTTCTATATATCTATTCTTTTAAATTGTAAATTGGCAGGAGGAACCTATGGCAAAAATCGACAAAGCCACCCTCGATCACATCGCGGAGCTTTCAAAGCTTTCCTTCACAGATGAGGAAACGGAAAAAATGATCGATCAGATGAGCGATATAATAACCCTTATGGACACCATTCGGGATATAGATATACAGTACGACGACACAAAGGACAATAACGAGATAGCTTATGAGCGGCTCAGAGAGGATAAGGCGGGCGAGTCCTTCCCTGCCGAAAGGCTGCTTCAAAATACCGAAGCCGGCGGCGACGGTGACTGCTATGTGCTGCCTAAGATGATGGAGTAGGCTGATGCGGAGGGAGCATGAAAACGCTTTGTGAAATTATCAGGGAGCAGGTCGGGGCGAATTTTCTCAATCTTGAGACCGCGATAAGAACCTACGACAGAAACGCGCATGTGTGCGGGTCGCCCGCATGGAGGTACGTTTACCACACGATACATTCGGCGGACAAATGGTTCTTTAATCCGTTTGTATTTGATGAGCCGCCTTTTCACGAGGACGTCCCGGATAATCCCGACAACCCGTGTGCGGTGGAGTTAAGCGACAGGGAGCTGTTGGATTACCTCGAGAAGGTTAAGCGGAAAACCTTTGACTATCTTGACGCGCTGACGGATAAGGAGCTGTATGAATGTCCAGAAGGCTGCAAATTCACAAGAATGGATCTGGTGCTGATACAATTTCGGCATATGAGTATACACACGGGAATGCTGAACGGTCAGACCACCGAGCGAACGGGGAAATTTCCCGTTTACGTTAGTCCGCATACTGCCGACAGATTGAAAAACGGTTTATATGACGAATAAAGATGAATAAATAAGAACAGGAAGGAACAGGCTTTTATGGATATGACAAAAACCACCCTCGCGGCACTGCGCAAAATGCTCGACGAAAAGACGATAAGCGCGAAGGAGCTTTGTGAGGAATGTTATAAAAGCATAGAGGAAAAAGAGGAAAAAGTCGGCGCGTTCATTACCCTTACCAAAGAGGAGGCGGAAAAGAACGCGGAAAAGGCGCAGGCTCGCATTGACAAAGGCGAAGCCGATTTCCTCACGGGTATTCCCCTTGCAATAAAGGACAACATTTGCACCGACGGAATAAAAACCACCTGCGCTTCCAAAATGCTGGAGGATTTTGTACCGCCTTACAACGCGACGGTCATAGAAAAGCTTAACGCTCAGGATTACGTTATTATAGGCAAGACCAATATGGACGAGTTCGCAATGGGCGGCGCGACCCAAACCTCTTATTTCAAGCGTACCCATAATCCGCAGGATTTAGACCGTGTTCCCGGCGGTTCTTCGGGCGGCTCGGCGGCGGCTGTGGCGGCGGGCTTTGCTCCCGCGGCGTTAGGCTCGGACACGGGCGGCTCTATCAGACAGCCCGCAAGCTTCTGCGGCGTTACGGGCTTAAAGCCCACCTACGGACGGGTAAGCCGTTACGGCCTGGTGGCTTTCGGCAGCTCCTTGGATCAGATAGGTCCTATCGCCAACTCCGCTTTTGACTGCGGCGAGATATTAAACGTTATCGCTGGGGGAGACGACAGGGACGCCACCTCCGCAAGACTTCCCAAAGAAAATTTCAACGCCAAAGCGGGTCAGTCGGTAAAGGGCTTAAAAATAGCTCTGCCAAAGGAATTTTACGGCGAAGCGGTGGACGGAGAGGTAAAGGAAGCCGTAATGAACGCCGCAAAGGAGCTGGAAAAACAGGGGGCTATTCTTGTAGACTGCGAAATGCCCTCCTTAAATTACGGTATTCCCGCATATTACCTTATCGCCTGCGCGGAAGCGGCTTCAAACCTGTCCCGCTACGACGGCATTAAGTACGGATTAAGAGGCGAGGGCAAAAGCTACGGCGAAATGATTTTGGACAGCAGAAACAAGGGCTTCGGCGAGGAAGTAAAAAGACGTATTCTTTTGGGCAACTACGCCTTGTCCAGCGGCTACTTCGACGCTTATTACAGAAAGGCGTGCGCTTTAAGGCAAAGGATAAAGGCGGAATACGATGCGATATTTGAGCTTGCGGACGTTATCCTTACCCCCACCGCGCCCTCCGCCGCCTTTAAAATAGGCTCAAACGACACCGATCCCGTAAAAATGTACACGGCGGATATTCTCACCGTTCCCGTAAATATAGCGGGACTTCCCGCGATCTCCGCCCCCTGCGGCAGAGATAAGGACAATATGCCTATCGGTATGAGCATAGTGGGAAGAAGATTTGACGAAAGCACTTTGATACAAGCTGCGGACGCTTTTGAAAACAAATAATCGAAAAAAGGAACAAAAGTATGAAATTATACCCAACTATCGGTCTTGAAATACACGCGGAGCTTTTGACAAGCTCAAAGGTTTTCTGCACCTGCTCCGCGGAATTCGGCGGCGACCCCAACTCCCGCTGCTGTCCCGTGTGCAGCGGACTTCCCGGAACTCTCCCCGTGCTTAACCGCAGGGCGGTTGAATACATCGTTAAAGCGGGATATGTAATGAACTGCGACATCAGCCGCTTTACCAAGTGGGACAGAAAGAACTACTTTTATCCCGATCTGCCCAAGGCGTATCAGATAAGCCAGATGCCCCGCCCCGTCTGTCTCGGCGGACATGTGGATATAGTGTCGGAGGGCGTTGAAAAAACCGTAAGAATAAACCGTATACATCTTGAAGAGGACGCGGGAAAGCTTATACACGACGAGCGGACAAGACAGACTCTTGCGGACTATAACCGCTGCGGTATTCCCCTTATAGAAATAGTTACCGAGCCGGATTTCCACTCGGCGGCGGACGTTACCGCCTTTGTTGAAAAGATACGTCTTTTGCTTCAATACGCAGGTATCTGCGACGGCAGAATGGAGCAGGGCAGTCTGCGCTGCGACGTAAACATTTCCCTTGCGGAAAAGGACGCCAAGGAATTAGGCACAAGAGCGGAGATAAAGAATTTAAACTCTGTAAGGGCAATAGGCAGAGCGATAGAATACGAAATTTACCGTCAGACGGAGCTTATTGAAAGCGGTGAAAGGGTCATACAGGAGACCCGCCGTTTTGTTGACGGAAGCGGCGAAACGGTGGCTATGCGCTCCAAGGAGGACGCGCAGGACTACCGCTATTTCCCCGACCCCGATATTCCTCCCATTATTTTCACCGAGGAGGAGCTGGAAAATATCAGAAGCTCCATTCCCGAAATGCCCGAAACACGCAGGGCGCGTTATATCGAGCAGTACGGCATTGCGGAAAAGGACGCGGATTCCCTTATAAACAACAAGCTTGTATGCTTCTTCTTTGAGGAAGCGATAAAAGCCTATAATAATCCCAAAAGCGTTGCTTCCTTTATACTTGTGGAGCTTATGAGAAGAATAAATCTCGGCGAAGCGGATATGAGCAGGCTCCCCTTTGAGGCGAAGGATTTTGCGCGGCTTGTTGAGATAATGGACACCGATAAGATAAACAAGAGCAACGGTAAAAACGTGCTGCGCTCCATGCTTGAAAGCGGAAAGACCGCCGACGAGGTATGCGACGAGGAAAACCTCTGGATAAAGGAGGATTTGGGACAGGCGGAGGCGGTTATCGATAAGATCTTAGAAGATAATCCCAAGGCGGTGGAGCAGTACAGAAGCGGTGAGCAGAAGGTGTTCGGCTTCCTTATGGGACAGGCGAACAGGCAGCTTAAGGGAGCGGCTACGCCTAACGCGATCAAGGAAATTCTGGAAAGGAAGCTTAAGGGAGAATGAACGAAAACGAATACGGCGGTGCTGCCTTTAACCGAACCGACGACGGCAAAAAGGAGCTGAGAATTTCCGATAAAGATAACATTATTGACGTTTTAAAGGAAAGCGCAAAAGACCCCGAAGCCGAACGTATAGACCAAATCACGGTCGTTGACTATGAAAACGGCGGAATCCCCAAAAAGGTTATCTATGCCGATCACAACAAACCTCAGAAAAAGATGACCGCCGACGGTATAATATTCGCGGTGGGCGTGGTGGTATTTATGGCCGCCATAGTAATTTTTATGTGTATAGCCAAATAAACAAAGGAGAGAGAATAACATGCCGCTTCCGAATTTCCGCGAAATGAGTCAGGATAAAACGGTTATCCCCGACTGGGCAAAATATTTAAAAGAGGGGGAGTTTATAAGCTACTCCACTACCTATAAAAGCAAAATATACTTTGATCTGTTTGACGAATACGTTTACTCCTGCAAGGAAACGGGCGATATAAAATATTACGTTTACGATCCCGTCAAGCACGGCTTTCCCGCCGACAAAAAATATCCCGTTTTGATGTTCTTTCACGGTGCGAGCAATTCTCTTCTGGGTATTGACTGCATTATGTGCTGCGGCGCGGAGCAGTACGTTTCCGCGAAATATCAGAACGATATGGGCGGCGCGTATATAATAGTTCCCGTTGCCAACGAAAAGCGGGAGGAAAACGGCAGGATAGACGGCACATGGTCGGAGGAAAGAATCCCCTACCATATACCCGTTAAGGCCATATATGACAAGGTCGTGACCGATCATTCGGCAAATATCGGGAAGAAATTCATTATGGGAGCTTCCTCGGGAGGATTTTTCACATGGCATATGCTGGAAAAATACCCCGATTACTTTGACGGCGCGATGCCGATCGCTTCGGGATATGTGCCTAAAGAGGAAGCATTAAAGAAGATAGGCGAAACCAAAACAAGGATATTGGTCGCTCACGGACAGCATGACGAAATGGCGGATTTTGACGAGTGTATAAAGCCGCGGCTGAATGAGCTTGAAAGCATGAAGAACTGCGAGCTGTTTCTGCCCGAATGGGTGTATAATGGAGACGGCGGAGTGGCTTCGGTATTTTACGGCTTTGAAATGGGACAGCATTGTATGATAAACTGGGTACAGGCAAATTTGATGTTCGATGACGGCAGAGCTGCCGATCCTATGATGCCAAATGGAGTTACAGGGTGGATAAAGAGCGTTTGTGACGGTGATAATTGAATTTTGTGATGTTTAATGCTGACTTTAAAAGGTAAAAAATGTATGGAGCAAGTCATTAAGTCTAAGCGGGCATTATGATAGAGGAAAAAGGTAAAAGAGGGTAAGTAGAGAATTTTTAGATGAATGCTTGATTGAGGAGCAGCTTAAGCGGCGGCGGAGCCGCGGGCGCAAGCCCGCTGAAATGCAAAGCATTTCAAAATTTTCGCCGTCAGGAGAAAATTTGGCTCCGCCCCTGCGGTAGGGCAGTTATTGTAAAAGGAACGTTTTTAACGGATAGGGCGGTATAACCCAATTGGGAGCACAAGCATAATCATACATTGCACTAACTAATGGGAGCTACCAACGTAACCAATGAAAACAGGCGGTAATAACGCAGCACATGCGACCCGAATGTAAATAAAACGTTACTGCAAATTTCCAACATTGAACAATTCAACTAAGTTATATAAGTGATATTTCACGCACTAATTCTATGGAGCAAAAAGCTCACCTTTAGCACTACGCAATAGAGGGGGGTAAGGAAAGGATTCTTAAGGTGAAACCTAAGGGGGGAGAGTGTCGGAACAAGCTCCGCAAACACTTAGCCTTTCTTTATTTCAAAATTGCAGCTTTTATTCATCACTTTTTCGGAGCTTGTTTCGACTTCGCCCCCCTTTGGGACGGCATGAAGCCGTCGGGAGCAAGCCCCAACCGCCGCAAGGATGCGGCGGCAACAAAGCTTGCTCTCTGTTACTTTAAGCCCCGCGCGGGAGCGCACACTGCACTCGCCTTCCGAGTAAAAAGAACACCACATAAAGCGCAGCTCTAAGAATTAGTAAGTCGGTATTTACTCCGAAAAAGCCCCCCACAGCCAAAAACGCAGTTTTATAAAAATAACAAAAGGCCCTCCGCCGATCGAGGAGCCGCAGAAAGGAAACAACATGATAAGAGAAAACAGATACCGCACCCACACCACCGAAATGATAACCGAGGACTGCCTCAATAAGACCGTCCGCGTAGCGGGCTGGGTGGAAAATATCCGCGACCACGGCGGCATCAAGTTTATTGACCTGAGAGATCACTACGGCGTGGTGCAGATCACCATGCAGCAGAACGAACAGTTATTGGAGGGTATTCACAGAGAATTTACGGTATCCGTTGAGGGAAAGGTCATCAATCGCGATCCCTCCACCTATAACGATAAGATCAAAACGGGAAAGGTAGAGATAGTAGCGGAAGCCCTGACGGTTTTGGGTGCGGTTACCGAAAACCTGCCATTTGAGGTGGACACCTCAAAAAACAGCAACGAGGATATACGCTTAAAATACCGTTTCTTGGACTTAAGAAACAAAAAAATGCACGACAACATTGTTTTCCGCTCGCAGCTTATGCAGTTTATGCGTGAAAAAATGATAGAAGAGGGCTTTTTGGAGCTTCAGACTCCGATTCTTTCAACCTCTTCCCCCGAGGGCGCACGCGACTTCCTTATCCCCAGCAGAAAGCATCACGGAAAATTTTACGCGCTTCCCCAGGCACCCCAGATATTCAAGCAGTTGTATATGGTAAGCGGCTTTGACAGATACTTCCAGTTAGCTCCCTGCTTCCGCGACGAGGACGCGAGAGCGGACAGAACGGCGGGAGAATTTTACCAGCTTGACTTTGAAATGGCTTTCACAGATCAAGAGGACGTTTTTGCGGTAGCGGAAAGGGTATTCCCCGCTATCCTTGAAAAATTCGGCGGCGGAAAGCAGTTCAGCCCCGCTCCGTTCAGACGCATAACCTATGCCGAAGCAATGCTCAAATACGGCACCGACAAACCCGATCTCAGAAATCCTCTTGAAATAATCGATATATCCGATCTGTTTGTAAACAGCGATTTTAAACCTTTCAGAGGTAAAACGGTACGCGCGATAAACGTACCCGGAATGGCGTCAAAAAGCAAGACCTTCTTTGAAAAAATGGAGGCTTACGCAACGTCCATAGGCATGAAAGGCCTGGGCTACGTTAAGGTAGACGAAAACTTCAACTATCTCGGACCTATCGACAAATTCCTTTCCGACGAAGACAGAAAAGAGCTTAAAGAACGCGCAAAGCTTAATGTGGGCGATGTTTTGTACTTTATCGCCGACGACAAAAAGATTGCCGCAAAGTTTGCGGGTCAGATAAGAAGCGAAGTTGCGGAAAGAATGGGCCTTATCGATAAGAGCCGCTATGAGGTGTGCTGGATAGTTGATTTCCCCATGTATGAGGAGGACGAGGAAACGGGAAAGCCCGCCTTTACTCACAATCCCTTCTCCATGCCCCAAGGCGAGCTGGAAGCCTTAAACACCAAAGCTCCCGAAGATGTTCTGGCATACCAGTACGATCTGGTATGCAACGGTCTTGAATTGGTGTCCGGCGCGGTAAGAAATCACAGAAACGATGTTATGGTCAAGTCCTTTGAGATAGCGGGCTATACCGAGGACGATATTATCAGCAAGTTCGGCTCGCTGTACAATGCTTTCAAGTACGGTGCCCCTCCTCACGCGGGTATGGCGTTCGGTATCGACAGAATGATAATGATGCTGCTTGACGAGGAAAGTATAAGAGAGGTCATTGCGTTCCCGCTTAACTCCAACGCGCAGGATCTATTGCTGGGCGCGCCTACCGGCGTTACGGAGCAGCAGCTCAGAGAGGTTCATATCAGAGTAAGAACAAAGCCGAATATGGATAACGGAGACGGTAAATAAAAAATATAAAAACTAACTAAAACGGACTGTAAAAAACTAAAAATATGAAAGCGACGAAGCCGCCGCTTCGGGAGTTGACATCTTTCTCCATAAAATATAACCCGTCAAAACCTTATTTTCACTTGGTTTTGGCGGGTTATATTTTTATTGGTTTTTTACAGTCCTTTATAATAAGTTATTATAATTCATAAACATAAGGATACTATTTGGTACCTATTCGCAAATGCTTTCTGCTGACAGTATAGCTTCTACCTCCGCTCGTTTTTCAAAGAGAACACAGCCGCCGCTGTGTTCCGCGGTGAGAAAGCTTTGATCGCGTAAAGACCTAAACAGCGGAGAACGCAGCGCATCTCGCAGGGATGTATCCTTTACGTTTATATCGGAGTAAGGGGAGAACGGACAAGGCTCGGCTCCTCCGTGAGAGTTGATATGGAAGAATCCGCGGCCCGCCGCAAGACAACCGCCCGCGCTCTTTTCATCACCCGGGAACGATACAAACACCATATCGGGATATTCCTCCCTCATAGCGGCAAGGCGTTCGCTTAAATATTCGCGCTCTTTGTCATCGGGAGCGAGGAAACTGCTTTCCTCTGACACAGGCACAAACTCTACATAGATCACTACCCTACAGCCGCTGTTTTGCAGATCGTCAAGGAATTCCTTGTCCGTGATCTCGCGCAAATTGGCAGCAGTCATTGTGATCGACGCACCGAAAAACAGATGCTTCTTTTGAACGTTTTCCATGGCTCGCTTCAGCTTGATATAAACCCCGCTGCCGCGCCGCTCGTCTGTTTTCTCCTGCTTTCCCTCAATACTGAATACGGGCAGAAGATTGCGCTTTTTACCAAAAAGCTTTATGTATTCGCCGTCCAAAAGCGTTCCGTTCGTAAATATCGGAAACAGAATGTTCGGATAGTCGCCGGCCGCTTCGATAACATCTTTGCGGATAAGCGGCTCGCCGCCCGCAAGAAGAATAAAGCTTATACCAAGCTCGTTAGCCTGCGTAAAAATACTTTTCCAATCATCGGAGGTCAGCTGATCGACGGGAGCGCAGTCGTTACAGGCGTTATTATGCCGCGAATAACAGCCCGCACAATGAAGATTGCAGCTGCTTGTGATACTTGCTATCAGGAACGGCGGAATATTTTCGCCTATACTCTCCGCTGCCGCGTGTTTGCGGGCCGCTTCGCGGCTTGACAGCGCGAACCGTGTCATAAACGCGCTCTTCCTCGGATCGGTAAGCGTTGCGCGTACAGCCCTTTTGATTATTTTTTCGATACCGCCTGCCAGGTATTCGCCTAAGCTAAACTCTTGCTTTTCCATTCGTTTTCCTTTCCGCGGGCATTATACCCAAAACACTGATCCTCGGTTTTAAAAGGGGTTAGTATTGGTCAGCTTGCCGATAACTTCATAAAGAATATCGTAAATCGCTTTTGCCTTTTGCGGGTCAAGCTCAATACAGCCTCCAAGCCGTTCGGGGATATGAACGGCTTTTTCTTTCAAAGCTTTTCCCTTGTCCGTGATAGTAACGATCAGATCCCGCTCGTCCGCTGCGGAGCGTCGCCGAGTTACATATCCCTTTTCTTCAAGCCGCTTGATAAGAGGGGTGAGCGTGCCGGAATCCAAATACAGGTACTCGCCTACTTCTTTGATCCTGAGCTCTTTGTGTTCCCACATCACCATCATTGTGATATACTGCGTATATGTGAGATCGAGTTCCTCCAGATACGGCTTATACGCCTTTACGACTTCCTTTGCGGCAACATATAAGGGAAAGCAGAGCTGGTTTTCAAGCTTAAGAACATCATATTTATCGCTCATTGCTTACAACCCCAAAGAATCCACCCAATTTTTCCACTCTTCCGCGCTTTGCTTTCCGTGGATCACTATTCCCTCTTTGATAACTGTATTATCGTCAACGCTGACCTTCAAATCCGCAGCCGACTTATCAAATCCGGTGCTTCCCGAAGTGGCAAACAATATGATAGTTTTTCCCGAAATCTCATAGCTTTCCAAAAAGGTGTTGATGATAGTGGGAGCGGTGTACCACCAAATAGGAAATCCGAGAAAGATCACATCATACTCCTCCGCTTTCGCATTTTTATCCGCAAGAGCGGGACGGAATGTTCTGTCGTTCATCTCCACGGAGCTGCGGGAATTTTTGTCCTGCCAATTAAGATCCGCGGCGGTATAAGAAACCTCCGGACGAATTTCATAAAGATCGGCATTTGCCCCTTGCGCAATTTTCTTTGCAGCGTCAGCGGTCACACCGCCTGCGCTGAAATATGCTACCAATTTTTTGCTCATATAAATATCCTCCTATAAAAATAAAATTCATACCTGTTTATGAGCTGCCTCGTATGCGGCGCGAACGGCCTTAGTCAGTTGATCAGCGCATGAAGTGGGTCTTCGTCCGCACAGAACGCCCGACAGCTTTTCCTCGATCTGCTCTACCGTCATGCCCTCAACCAAAATCGGAATAGCCTTAAGATTTCCGTTGCAGCCTCCCGTAAAGCTGACGTTATACACCTTATCGCCGTCGATATTCAGGCTTATTAACTGAGAACAGGTATCTTGTGTTTTATAATCAAAATGAAACATTACAAAAGTTCCTCCACTTTCGATTTTACGTTTTTGATCGGTTCTGTGGGTTCAAACCGTGCAGAGATATTTCCTTCACGGTCAATAAGAAATTTTGTGAAATTCCATTTTACATTACCGTTATTCTTGTAATTTTTGTCCATTTTTTTAGCTGCCGCACTCAGTATAAGAGTCATCGGACCTTTCCCGAATCCCCGAAGGTTGTGTTTTCGGAGAGAAATTTGTAAAGCGGGTCTGCGTTCTCGCCCAAAACGTCTATCTTTGAAAACTGAGGGAAAGTAATTCCGTATCTTCCCGTACAGAATGAGTGTATCTCCTCATCGCTGCCGGGAGCCTGATCTGCAAACTGATTGCAGGGAAAATCCAGGATTTCGAGTCCGTTCTTACGGTGCAGCTCATACATATCCTGAAGCTCGTCATACTGCGGAGTAAAGCCGCACCCTGTCGCCGTATTGACTATAAGCAGAACCTTCCCGCGATAATCGGACAATGAAACCTCGCCGCCATTCTGAGCCTTTACCTTGAAATCATAAATACTCATAACAATCTCCTTCTTAGATTGCGGAAAATTAAATTGCGCACAACCAATATTTATATTATACGCTATAAAAAAGATTTTGTCAATACCTTTAAAGTTTAAATTAGTATAAATAGAAAAACAAACAAAAAAGGAACCCTTGAAAAGAGTTCCTTTTTATTATAAGTTAAAGTCTTGCAGTACGTGTCCGCAAAGTATATTGGACAGTTTTAGAGATCTCAAAAGAGATCGACAAGATTTACTTACTTTCTCTTCTTAGCTATAACGATAGCACCGGCAGCGATGATAGCGATACCTGCGATAGCAGCTACGCCCTCAACACCTGTATCGGCATTGCTCTTGTCAGCACCTGCGGTATTGGTGTCGCCTGTGGAAGCCGCGGGAGCTTCGGGAGCTGCTGCTTCTTCAGCGGGTGCGGCAGACTCAGCAGCCTTGTAGCCTGTGATTGTGAATGTGCACTCAACCTTGCCGCCGAAGTCTTCGGAAGAGATAACGGTTTCTTCGGGATTCCATGCGTTGTAGAAGCCTACGAGATAGCCGTCGGAAACTTCCTTAACGGAAGCGATATCGGAATAATCATCCTTAGTAACCTTGTCGCTTCCCTGAGTAGCGGTCTTAGCAGCGGCTATTTCATTGCCGTCAACCTTAAGGCTGTCGATAGTGATCTGTACGTCGGGATATTCTGCTGCGGAGATGTCTGTCTGAAGCTTAAGGAAGTTCCAAAACTGCTCGGGACCGTCCTTGCAGTCTTCCATAATGTTCTTTTCAAAAGAAACGGTGTATGTACCGTCAGCGGTGATCTCTACGTCGTTTACGTTCCATGTGTCAAAGTTCATTGCATCACCGAAATCGGGATCCCACCAGATAGCCTGGCTCTGGATAATGTTGTTGCGGAATGTCCAAGCGTTGGTCTGGAAGATCAAGCCTGCGGTCTCCGCGCTTGCGCTTACAGCAAAAGCGGTTACTGCCAAAGCAGATACAGCAGCTGCTGCAATAGTCTTTTTAAAATTCATTGGTTATTCCTCCTTATAATTTAGGCATATAAGTATAGTTTGCCTATAATAAAGATTATAACCTTAATTTAGCTAAAAGTCAACCGATTTTGTAACAAATTTAAAATTATTTTTAGTGCATATTCCACAAATGAAGCGGAACAGCGGCTTTGCAGCCCGCGGCTATTCCAATCCAAAATATTTTCGGGACACGCTCTATATGTCATACATCAGAAGAATATCCTCCGCTGCCTGTCTTTGAGTTTTCCTCAGATCCATTGCCTGCTTTTGTATATGACGGTGCGCCTGCTCCTCGGTAAGCTTAAGATACTGCATAAGACACGCTTTGGCGCGGTTGATTATCTTCATATCCTCTATCTGACGTTCCAAGCGGTTCTTTTCCTCGGTCAGCCTTTTTACGTTTTCGCCCGAGATCTCCGCAAACCTTACCGCCTGTAAAAGCGCGGCCTTGGAGGTGGGTCTGCCGATAACAAATGCTCCCGTGAATTTGATTTTATTCTGTATTTCCTCCGCGTGCTCGCTTTTGGTTATCACAATAAGACCCGCGCCGCTTTTTCCGTGCAGCTCCGCCGCAAGATCAAGCCCAAATTCGTCCTCCAAGGGCGTGGAAATAATGATAATGTCAAAATCGGATACGTCAATGCTTCTTGCGTGTATTCCGTCGGTAAGACAAACCGTCCTGTAACCGTTTTTTGAATTTCCCGCGCCTTCCGTTTTTTCCGAGGCGTCGGGATTGCCCGCGTCCGAAAGCAAAGCGGAAATGCTTTCGCATATTTTTTTGTTTCTTCCTGCAATAAGTATGTTCCGCACTGTAATGCTGCCTTTCTCCGAATCGCCGTACAAGCCTTGATTTAAAAGCTCTTAGTATAGTATACCACGTCTTTCCGAAATAGTCAATATTTGCAGGATTTTTTTTACAACTTGCAAAAAATGCCTTATATCTTGCCGTCGTTTGCTTTCCACTCGGCAAGCATTAAATCAACCACTCTTCCGTAGCTTTTTGTACCGTCGGTTTGATTGTTGGCTTTGAGATAGGCGTCATTTACCGTGCTTGAAACCTTGTATGTAACCTTTTTGCGGTATGGCGACCAATACTCGTTTCGATAACCGTATTCCGAAAGTATCAAAGGGTCGATCAAAGCGGTAAGTCCGTAGTATTCGTCGTCATTTGCTACCGTGCGGTATGCGTTTAAAGCATAGGTCAACGCGTCAAGATAGCCGCTGTATCGGAAATAAGGGCTGTCGCTTTCTCTGCACGCGATAAAGGCAATGTAATTCGCCTCGTCCTCTCTTATAAAGCCGCTTAAGTGGCTTAATTCGTGACAGGCGGTAAAGCCTTGGGAGGAAACGGGCATGCTGTTGTTGTAGTTTGCTTCCACCGTTACGGGAAAATAAATGCCCGCTAAATTAAAGCTTGACATAACGCTCGAGGCTCGGACCGCCTTTGGCTGAGGGTAATAGGCTTTAAGCACCTCGTATTTTTCCGCCGCCTTTTCCATGCTTTCACAGGCCAGGCGGTTGAAATCCCCGGGCTTTACGGGTCTGCCCTCGCCGTTCAGCTCGACTTCATTTACTGCCTTGTTTGCTTTTTCTATAATGGCCATGGTAAGTCCCTTTAATTCCTCGGCGGTGTATTCGGTAAGGGTCAGACCGCTGTATTCGGAAAACGGAGTTCGGTTATAGCCCGCAAGACAGTTCAGGGTAACTAAGAAAAACAGCACCGAGGCAGCGCAGACCGCCCATGAAAAACCGTTTATAAAGGCCCTGATGCGCTGTCCTCGTCTGTGCCTGACGTATATGATAAGGCATACAAGCCCCGTAAGTGTTCCCAAAACAAATAAAATCACAAAAAGCTCGCCCGCCGAAAAAGGAAATAAACCCCACAGCCTTGAACCGATACCCGAAAAAACGGGATAGATATTAAAGCCGAACCAATCCGCAAAATCGGTGCTTGCTCGGCTGGCGATAAGGACGGCTGCCGAGATCAGGATAAGGATCAGCGGTATTATCCAGCGGAGCTTGTTTATTTTAAGACGCTTCGGACAGCTTTTTATAAAGGTTGGCTTTGATTTGAAGGCTGTTTTCATTTTATTCCCTTTTTATATTATTTTACCACGCCTATTCCGATAAGTCCGTAGTACATTCCGCCGTCGGTGGGCGCGATTTTTACCTCAACGGTATGCTCCTTGCATTCGCTGCCCGTCCATACGTGATCCGCTTCGGGGTTGCCCCAGCCGCCGGGCTTGTTTGAGGGTACGGTGTTCACAAGCTCGCCGTCGATATAAACCTCGGCGTCTGCGTAAGATTCGCTGTTGTTGCAGTTGAATACCAGGAAAAGCGTTTTAAATTCGGCGGTAAAGGTAACGGAAGCTCCCGTTTTGTTGCGGTACATCCAGCCGTTGTTAAAGGTAGCGATAACCTTGTTTGTTTCGGTGAAGCCTTCAAAATCGATCACGTTAAGCTGATCTCTTTCCAAAAGCTCCATGCCGGAGTATTCGGTTGTGTAAACGGCAGCAGTGGGGAGAGGAGTAATTTCGGGTGCGGAATCCATGCCGTCGGCCTCCTCCTTGACCTTTGTAAAGTAATTCATAAGGAAATCCTTTACAAGCTCATGCCCCCAGATGTTGGGGTGGGATTCGTCGTCGGAGTAGGTTTCCCAAGACATTATTCCCGCGTCAAACATAGGGTTTATCGCATTGCCCACGCTTATCATGGGAAGTCCGTAATGCTCGCCCACTACCGCCATTTGGGGCTGGCAGCTGTAACGGTTTTTAAGCACGGTGAACAAAAGAGCTACCGCAGGCCGGTTTTCTTTATCAAGGCATTTTTTTACAAGGCTTTCGTAGCAGTCCTTATACTGCTGATCGCCGCCGTCGTTTACCGCATACTCGATAAAGATAATATCGGGCTGTTTTCCCGCGAACAGATCTCTTTCGGCTCTTACAACGCCCAATACGGAGGGAGTGCCGCTGAGGCCGGCGTTTACGTAATTTACGGTAGCATTGGGGAACATTTCGCTCAGCGCGTTATGGGTCAATTTGGCGTAGCAAAGGCTGTCTCCCGCGGAAATACCCTCGGTAATCGAGCCGCCTATAAAGCCCACGGTAATTTCTTCTCCCGCCTCGGCTTTTTTCATCACGTTTATCATTCGGGAGGTGTCTCCGAGGGTCATTAAGCTGTTGTTTATCATATATTCTCTTTGCTCCTCCTCCGATAATCCCGTTGAGGGAGGCTCAGCGGTGGTGTACTCTATTGAAGTGACGGGGGGAACGGTGTTTTCGGGTTCGTTGTCGGGAGCCTCGGTGTTATTCGCCTCCGCGGTATTTTCCGAGTTTTCTGCGCCTTCGGGTTTTTCCGTGCCGGCCGCAGTGTTGTCGGCAGGAGCGGTATCGGTATCGCTGCCGCCGTTTCCCGAGCAGCCGCTTGCAAGCAGGAGCGATGCGGTCAATAGAAGTGCAAGAATTTTTTTCATAAGTTAAGTCCTTTCCTTTGGGTGATATTTTTTGTTTAATATACCTTTTAAAAATATTATACAAAAGGTATAAGAAAATGTCAAGACCGCGGTCCCGCAATACCGTGCCATTTTTTACCTTTAATGTCAATTTGTTCAAGTGTACAAAACAAGCTCAAAATAATAAAATACAGTATGGGCAATGTATTACCCTTGCAGGTAAAAATTTTTCTTAAGTGTAATTTGATTGAATATTTTTCCGTAAGCGGTTAAAAATACAGTTACAGGCAATAACATTTATTTGGAAAGGATTGAAAAAATGACCGTAAAAAGAGGCGAGATATATTACGCCGACCTGAGTCCCGTGGTAGGCTCCGAGCAGGGCGGAGTAAGGCCCGTTCTTATAGTTCAGAACAACATGGGCAACCGTCACTCACCCACCGTTATAGCGGCGGCTATCACCAGCCAAAAGGAAAAATCCAAGCTTCCCACACATATTACATTGGACGCCGAACGGTATGGGCTTGCAAAAGACTCTATCGTGCTGTTGGAGCAGGTTCGTACATTAGACAAGAAAAGGCTTAAGGAAAGAATGGGGGAATTGGACAACGACGCTATGCACAGGGTTGACAGCGCGCTGTCGGTGAGCTTCGGACTGGAATAACGCCGTTATAAAAGGAGCTGTAAAAAAACAAATATAAATGAAACCCGTCAAAATCAAGCAACAATAAGGTTTTGACGGGTTTTTGTTATTGAGTAAGATGTTAACAGCCGAAGCGGCGGCTTCGCCTGCTTCTGTGTTGGCTTTGATTATTCACTTTGTGGGACTTTGTCCCACGCCCTACTTCCTTTTTGCAGCGCAAAAAGGAAGCGAAAAAGGCATTTGCGGCTTCGCCGTTTCTAAATTTTCTTTTTTAGTTTTTTACAGCCCATTATTTTTGTTTATGATACGATATAACAATTTTAAACAATTTCAAACAATTTCAAACAATTTCAAACAATTTCAAACAATTTCAAACAATTTCAAAAATTTTCCTCTACCCCTTGCAACTTGACAAGTGTTGTGCTATAATGTATTAGATAAAATAGCTGATTATGCCTTAATACCGATAAAGTCCGCGCCGATGAAGCCACACACAAACAAAGGCGGCATAAGCTTATATGCTATTGAACCCCCCAAAAAGAAAGGAATGATATTATTGAAAGAGCAGCTAAATAATATTCAGCAGCAGGCTCTTGCGGAAATACAAAACGCCTCCGATATAAAGACCGTTGACGATTTAAAGGTTCGCCTGCTTGGAAAAAAGGGCGAGCTTACCGCCATTTTAAAGCAAATGGGTAAGCTTTCCGCCGACGAAAGACCCGTTATCGGCCAGCTTGCCAACGAGGTGAGACAGTGCATTGAAAACGACATCTCCCGCCGCAGAGAGCAGCTTAAGAGCTTGGACACCGAAAGACGCCTGAAAAAGGAAGCTCTTGACGTCACTCTCCCCGGAAAACGCATCGAGCAGGGCAGCCGTCACCCCTTGCATATAGTCCTCGACGAGCTTAAGGAAATATTCAAGGGCATGGGCTATTCGATAATGGACGGCCCCGAGGTGGAGGAAACCAAATACGTTTTCGATATGCTGAATACCGACGAGGGACACCCCGCCAGAGATTTTCAGGACACCTTTTATATAACCGAAAACATTCTGCTCAGAACACAGACAAGCTCCGTACAGATACGCACCATGCTGGAGCAGTCTCCTCCCATAGCCATTTTCAGCCCNGGCAAGGTGTACAGAAACGACTCCGTCGACGCTACACACAGCCCCATTTTCCACCAGTGCGAGGGTCTTGTGGTNGACAAGGGCATCACCTTCGGAGATTTAAAGGGTACTATCGAGACATTTGCAAAAAGGCTGTACGGAAACGATGTGAAAATTCGCTTNCGTCCTCATCACTTCCCTTATACCGAGCCTTCCGCGGAAGCCGATTTCCAGTGCTTCAAGTGCGGCGGCAAGGGCTGCTCTCTCTGCAAGGGCGAGGGCTGGATAGAATTGTTGGGCTGCGGCGTTGTGCATCCTCAGGTACTCTTAAACTGCAACATCGACCCCGAGGTTTACAGCGGCTTTGCTTTCGGTGTGGGCCTGGAGCGTCTCGCNATGATGAGATACGCCATTGACGATATGCGGCTTTTGTATGAAAACGATTTGAGGTTTTTGAAGCAGTTTTGATTTTGGATTTTGTCATTNATCTCTTCATTCTTTGACAATAAAAGGAGGATTTTCCCTTGGATTTATCAATGAAGTGGCTTAACGACTACGTAAAAGCCGATATGCCCATAAAAGAATTTATAGACGGCATGACCATGAGCGGCTCGAAGGTAGAGACCTGCCGCGATCTTTCCGAGCCTCTCAAAAACATCGTAGTGGGCAAGGTGGTTTCCATTGAAAAGCATACCGACAGCGANAAGCTTTGGATATGCCAATTAGACATAGGCAGAGACGCTCCCACTCAGATAGTTACCGCCGCGCAGAACCTTTACGTGGGCGCGGTAGTTCCCGTAGTATTAGACGGCGGCGTCTGCATTGACCGTCAGAACAAATCGGTGATGAAGATCAAGAAAGGCAAGCTGAGAGGCGTTGAAAGCAACGGCATGATGTGCAGCTTTGACGAATTGGGCATGGAAAACAGCGATTTTCCTTATGCTTCTCCCGACGGCATTTTGATTTTCAACGACGANCCCGATTTTGACAAGTTNAANATAGGCGAGGACGTTACAAAAGCGGTGGGCATTGACGACACCGTTGTGGAATTTGAGATAACCAACAACCGCCCNGACTGTCTTTCCGTTCTGGGTCTGGCAAGAGAAGCTCATGCTACCTTTCAGCTTCCTCTTAACTTAAAAACTCCCGAATTTAAGGGCATCGACTGCGATATAAACAATGAGCTGTCNGTCAGCATCGAAAACAAAGACCTTTGCTCCCGATACATGGCGGCAAAGGTAAAGAACATAAAGCTTGCNCCCTCCCCCCGCTGGCTTGCGGAAAGATTGAGGGCAAGCGGCGTTCGCGCCATAAACAACTTTGTGGACATCACAAACTTTGTTATGCTCGAATACGGTCACCCCATGCACGCCTTTGACGCGCGCTATGTTGAAGGCAACAAGATCGTTGTACGCAACGCCAAGAACGGCGAGATACTGAAGCTTCTCGACGAGACCACTCCCGAGCTTAAGCTTTCGGAGGACATGCTCGTTATCTGCAACGAAAAAGAGCCTATGGCGTTAGCCGGCGTAATGGGCGGCGAGCACAGCGGTATTCAGGACGATACCAAGGATGTTATTTTTGAGGCTGCCTGCTTTGACGGCGTAAACGTCAGACGCACCGCAAAGAAAGCGGGAGTAAGAACCGAGTCCAGCTCCAGATTTGAAAAGGGCTTAGACCCCGAAAACGCCAAGAATGCTTTGTACAGAGCACTCGAGCTGGTTGAGCTTCTCGGCTGCGGCGAGGTGGTAAATACCGTTATAGACATTTATCCCACGGTAAAGCAGCCTAACAGCCTTACTTTGGACTGCGGCTGGATAAATAAAGCTCTCGGGGCAAATATATCAAGAGAAGAACAGCTTGAAATATTCAAAAGACTTGACTTCACCTATGACGAAGCGGCAAACACATTGACGCCTCCCGCCACACGTATAGATATTGAACGTCCCTGCGACTTGGCGGAGGAGGTAGCGAGGATATACGGCTACAACAGGATAGCAAGCACCGTGCCGAGACTGGCCTCCCACAGCGTTCAGACTCCCGACGAGCTGCTTGAAAAGNAGCTTGTCGGCATTATGACCGCCCAAGGCTGCCGTGAGACCATGACCTTCAGCTTTATTTCTCCCAAGTCCTACGAAAAGTGCAGGATCGACGAAGCGGAGAGAAGAAGCGTTGAGATAATCAACCCTTTGGGAGAGGACACAAGCGTAATGCGCACAAGTCTTATCCCCTCAATGATGGAGGTCGTTACAAGGAACATCAACAACAGAACCTTAAGCGGCAGATTCTTTGAGATAGGCAGAGAGTATCACCCTGTCGGAGACAAAAACGAGCTTCCCGTGGAAAAGTCGGTTTTGATCTGCACCGTTTACGGAGAACACGAGGATTTCTTTACGATAAAGGGCATTGCCGAGGAGATATTTATCAAGTGCGGCATTGACGCTTCCTTCACNTCCCTGCGCTCCAACCGCAGCTTCCATACCGGACGCTGCGCCGAGATCACTGCCGACGGCGGCAAGGTGATAGGCGTTTGCGGCGAGATTCACCCCTTGGTAGCGGAAAATTACGGCATAGACAAGACAAGGGTGTATATGCTTACGGTTANGCTTGAAGAGCTGCTGGAATGCGCAAATTCCGACATCAAATANACCGCGCTTCCCCGTTTCCCCGCTTCCGTAAGAGATCTGAGCCTGGTTTGCGACGCCGAAGTATCAAACGGTGAAATAACCGAGCTGATAAAGAAAACCGCGAAGCATCTTGAAAGCGTTCGGCTTTTCGATATTTACACGGGCGAGCAGATACCCGAGGGCAAAAAGAGCCTTTCTTATAAGCTGACCTTCCGCAAGGCGGACGGAACGCTCACCGATGAGGAAAGCGACAAGACCATAGGAAAGATCATCAACGCCCTTTCGGAAAAGAATATCACCTTAAGAGCTTAATACTAATTTCAACTTAAGCACTATTTTCAAATTATCCTCTAAAAAATTGCGACTTTTCGGATAGCACCTAATNTGAAAATAGTATANAATACTTTTTAAAAGCTGATAGAATATGTTCACATAAATATCATCTTTAAGAAGTAAAATAAACTTTACTTTATAAACAAAAGGAAGGATAAAAAATGTCATTAAAAAAGAAGATAATATCTTTGATTACCGGCGCGGCTTTGATTCTTGCTTCTGCGCTGACCTTTTCCGGCTGCTCACCGAGCGTAGCCACCGCCTTAACGGTTAACGGCGAGGACATTTCCGCGGGCCTGTACATTTTGTACAGCGGCAACGCTTATGCCAACGCAACGCAGAAGCTCAGCGANGAGCAGCCCGATCTCNGCACTGCCGAGGAGGGCTTTGACTACTATGCTCAGACNGTTTCNGGCATGTCCTTTGCGGACTATGTAAAGCAGGAAACGTTAGACCTGTGCAAACGNCANACAGCCATAAACATGCTTTTCGATACCTTGAACATTGTTTTTGACGAANCNGAGCAGGATACGATAAACGATTATATCAATTCTCAGTGGGACTANGATCTTTCATCCTGGAACGGCATGGAGGCTTTCTCTTATTTGAAGGGTGCGGACACCTTGGGCGAATATTACGAATCCATAGGCATNTCCAAATCTTCCTTCAAACAGTATACTCTTAATTCCTACCGTGCTTCCGAGGTTTTCACNTACTATTACGGTGAGGGCGGAATAGAAGAGGTTTCAAAGGACGAGATCAAGGCGTGGATAGATGATAATTACTCTTTGGCGCGTTATTTCGGTGTTTCCCTCAGCGACAACGACGGNAATCTTATAGAGGACGAATCACAGCTTGCCGCGCTTGAAAACATGGCNGAGGATTATAAGGACAAGCTTAACGACGGCGGCTCCTTTGCCGATGTTTACGAGCTGTATTATGATTACAGCGAGATGACGGCTGCNTCCGATGAAGCGGCTGAAAATACCACCGTTCCGGAAGCTGACGAGGCCGCTGAAACCGCTGCAGAGGAGAAAGACGACNACGCTTACAACAGCTTGATTGCCAAGACCTCCACCACCCCCAGCGAGGAGTTTGTCAAGGCACTGTTTGAACAGGAAAAGAACACTGCGGCCGTATTTAAGGCAGATACCTATTATTATGTAGTACAAAGGCTTGATGTTCTTGATACCGAGGGCGCGGACGGAGACGACGAGATCGATTATGTAGAACGTTATTCCGCCACCGCTCTTCAGGAATTAAAGGGCGACACAATGGAAGACGTATTAAAGGNCGAATACGCAAATTATACCTTGACGGAAAACAGCTCCGCTCCCGACTATTGCCGTCAGCAGGCTGAAAACGCGCTGAACGGACTTACCACAATTACTCAGATACAGTATCAGTATCAGTATTATCAGCAGTTGTTCGGCGGAATGTAATAAAGAATCTGACTTCACAGGATATTGCACGCGTCTTTTCGGCAAATTTTGCCGATGACTGTGTTTCGTCATTCGCTTTGCCGTCGGTGCTTCCGTGCGCCGACTTTGGGCGAATGACTGAACACATCGTGCGTTAAAATTCCTTGAAATACACATGTATTCCTGCGGAATTTTTCCTTGTCCTCGACAAAATTTGCTCGAAAATCCACGCACAAATCCTGTAAAGACAGATTCTGAATAAAATAAATTGGGGAAAGTCGGAGGATTTTTCCCAATTTTGTTTTGTGATACGGTGAAGACNGTACGTCAAGGGGTTATATAAAGAGAGGAATAATTATAAGATGATAATATTACAGGGAAATGACATAGCCGTAAGCTTTGGCGAAAGAGTATTATTCTCCAAGGTCAGCTTTGCGGTGGACGAAAACGATAAAATAGGTCTGGCGGGCGTTAACGGAGCGGGAAAAACCACTCTTTTCAAAATGCTTGCGGGCTTTGAGCCTGAGGATTACGAGGGCAAAATAGTAAAGCAGTCGGGACTCACTGTGGGCTTTATGGAGCAGCACGTACTGAGAAACGACGAGGTGAGCGTTTATGAGGAAGCCTTATCGGTATTTAACGGTCTTGTTGAAATCGAAGGCGAGCTTGAATCGCTTCACGAAAGAATAGATAAGGGCGATACCGACAGTAAGCTGATAGAAAAACAAATGAACCTTACCGAACGCTTTCAGGACGAGGGCGGCCTAACCTTCCGCGCCAGAACCGAAAGCATGCTTATCGGAATGGGCTTCAAAAAAGAAGACCTGCAAAAGCCCGTAAAGGTGCTGAGCGGCGGAGAACGCTCCAAGCTTCAATTGGTGAAGCTGCTGCTTTCGGGCGCAAAGCTTTTGCTTCTGGACGAGCCGACAAACCATTTGGATATTGAGGCNTCGGAATGGCTGGAAAGCTTTCTGCTTGATTTTAAAGGGGCGTATATCGTTATCTCNCATGACCGCTATTTTTTGGACAAGGTGACAAACAAGACCTTTGCGTTGGATAATTTCACCTTGGANACCTACAAGGGGAATTACACGGAGTACTTAAGACAGTATGACGAAAGAGTGGCCTACCTCACAAAGAAATATACGGAAATGACCGAGGAGATAAGCCGAATAGAGGGCATTATCGAGCAGCAAAGGCGGTTCAATCAGGAGCACAACTACATCACCATACGCTCCAAGGAAAAGCAGATCGAGCGAATAAGAAAAGAGCTTGTACCCCCTCCCCCGCCCCGCCGGAAGATACATTTTCAGATTCCCTGCCGCTTGGCTCACGGAACAGATGTTATTACCGCGAACGGACTNTCCCTTTCCGTGGGNGAACGGTTGCTTTTTAAGGACGTGGATTTTGAAATAAAGCACGGGGAAAGAGTTTTTCTGTTAGGTGCCAACGGCTGCGGAAAATCCAGTCTTATGAAGCTTATTTTGGGCAGGCTCAAAGGGCAGGGCAGCGCGTATATAGCCGATTGGCTCAAAATAGGCTATTTCGATCAGCTTCAGGAGCTGAGACTNACCAGTACAAAGACGGTAATGGACTTTGTGTGGGACGATTTTCCCAAGCTCAACCGCACTCAGGTTCAGTCCGCCCTGGCTATGTTCAAGCTGTACGGCGAGCAGCTTCAGAAGCCCGTCAACATGCTGTCCGGCGGCGAAGCGGCAAAGGTGATACTGCTGAAGATAATGCTGGACGGCCCGAATCTGCTTTTGCTGGACGAACCCACCAACCACCTTGACCTTGAAGCAAGAGAGGGGCTTATAGAAGCACTTTCCGATTATCAAGGCACAATGCTCATAATCTCCCACGACCGTTCAATGATAAACAGCTTGGCAACAAAGCTTATGTTTTTGCATAAGGACGGAATGGAGATCTTTTCGGGCAGCTATGACGAATGGAGAGAAAGCAGAGCCATGGCGGGCGGTTCGGTCTACTTCGGAAATTCGGTTCAGGCGGAAGCAAAGNCCGAGGAGAAGACCGCACCCAAGGTCAANACCTATAAGCAGCAGAAGGAACAGCAAAGCCGTTTAAGAAAAGCTTCNACCCAAGTCAAGAAATTAGAGCGGGAAATAGAGGCAGCGGAAAAGGAAGCCGCCGAGATAAACAAAAGACTTGCGGAAAACGCGGCGGATTACAAGCAGGTAATGGAGGACAGCCAAAGGCTTTCCGAATTGGAGGAATTGCAGATGACNCTGATGGAGCAGTGGGAGGAAGCGGAGAAGGCGTTGGCGGAATTGGAAGAGTGAAANGGAATAAGAAACCGTAAAAAATTGAAAGCGGCGCAGCCGCAAATGTTTTTTTCGCTTCCTTTTTGCACTGCAAAAAGGAAGCATGGGTGTAAGCGGAGCTATCGCTCCACAGGGACAAAGTCCCGCGAAGTGAATAATTATAACTCACAAAGAAGCAGGCGAAGCCGCCGCTTCGGGCGTTAGCATCTTACCGATAATAAATATACCCGTCAAAACCTTATTTTAATTTGGTTCTGACGGGTAATATTTTAACCGGGCTTTTTACAGCCATTTTTTTAAAAAGTTGAAACCTTTTCTTAAAAAAATGTGTATATATAAGCAGAAGTGCATTTCAATATTTTTCGGTGAAAGGAGGCGGTCAAGTGAATGACGAGGAGCTGCTGAGAGATTTGAAAAACGGCAGNACAGCCGCGCTTGAACAGCTTATCGGCAAATACTCCCGATACGTTTCCGCCGTGCTGAAAAATATACTGCGGGAACAGGCGGAGGACTGTGAGGAGCTTGCGGCGGACGTGTTTTTCGCCGTGTGGGAAAATCGTGACGGCCTGCGCGCCGAGGGACTTAAAAGCTATATCGGTTCGATTGCCCGAAACAAAGCCTTTAATCTGATCCGGCGTAACAAGCTTGCGCTTCCCTTGGAGGACGACCTGTTGATTTTCGAGGGTGANGATATAGAGCTGAANGCCGAAAGAAAGGACACGGCGGAACACCTCAGACTTGCTCTCGACAGCTTGGAGCCTTTGCACAAGGAGCTTTTTGTAAGACACTATTACTACGGCTTTACCATTGCGGAAGCGGCAAAGGAAATGGGTATAAACCTCTCTACCGCAAAAACATGGCTTAAGCGCGGGCGGGAGACGTTAAAGGAAATGTTAAGCAAGGAAGACGTTTTTTGAGAAAAGGAGCGATAACATGAAGCAAACNGAAATTTCAAGAATAATGGACGAATATACGGACAGCGATCTGTATTTTGACGGGGAAAGCGATATTGACGCCGAAGCGGTTAAAAGCAAGGTCCTTAACAGGGTACAGGCCGATACGCGTGCAGATATACGGACCGCGAAGCCCAAAGGATTAAAAAAGCCCATAAAAATACTTATCGCGGCGGCAGCGGCGGTATGCTGTCTTTCCGCGGCGGCTTTGGCGGTAAACCTGCCCGCGAGATTCTCCGGCACCATTGTCACCAAGAGCGATGTAAAAATAACCGTTGATGAAACCGGCCGTGCATCGCATTTTTCTTTGGAAGCGGGCAATCCGCCCTTCGAGTACCGAAACGGCAGAATAATTTTTACCGCCGCGGGAGAGGAGAAGGACATTACCGACCTTATTGATGACGAAACGCCCTACATTTACTCCTATATTTCTATGGACACGGGACTTGAATCCTATATAGCGGTGGGAGGAAANCCCGGTCATACCGGCTTTATGGAGCTTATAAACACGGGTACGGCCGAGGAGCCCTACTGGACGGGCTATGACCATTACGCCTTTNCCNATGAGTTTAAGGTGTACGGCGTCGATCTGGAATTTCTTGATCTTAGTGTTGAGAAGATGCGGGAGCTGGAAGAGAGCGACCTGACTCATATAAAAGACGGATATACCCGCGAGGAGTGGGAGGAAAGATTTGTAAAGCATTCTTTGGGCAGTTTTAAGGCCATGCCGTGGGTTCTAAGAGCNATAGAAGAGCTTGATTTATATGAGGCTAAAGAAAGAATGTTCCCGGAACATGACNGGTCGGTTGAGGAATTTGCCGCTTGGCTGACAGGCGGAGGAGCTTTATACTGCGGAGTACATCTTCCGGAGGGTTTTGGCTCCGACACTCTTGAGGTTTTTGAANAGTGNCACGGCGTTGACACCTCCGCCGCCTATGATTCACCCGCCGAGGTGAGAGACGGACGGCTTTGGGTCAAGATAAACGGCGTTGAAAAGGATATAACCGACCTTGTGGATGAAAATACGCCTTATATTGAAGCGATAGAGGGCGCGTCCTGCGAAGCGTGGCTTATNGTGGGCGGTACTCCGGAAAACTACGGCTGTACGGAGCTTTTCAACATCGCCAATAAGAATGGGGANTTCGGTCTGACCTCCTTCGATGCTATCGATCGCTCCAGTAATATTATAGCTATCGGTGATAATCCCAACGGATATTTCTTTACAGTTGACGGTGAGGAAATAAGCTACGAACAGCTTGTAGAGTATTTAAAGCAGGGCGTTGACCTTAACGGCAGATTCGACTGCACAGATACCACCCCCGAGTGGTTCAAGGCGGCCTGCAAGGAGATCATGATCGATGAGCATGTGAGATATGTGGAAAAGTGATCACGGGTTTTGGTACTGTTCAAAAACTTTCATCAAACTTTCACAATTCTTTTTTTGAAAAATTGACACAATGTCCGTAAAATCANAAAAATCCCGATTTCCCATAAAATCTACCGCCGAGAGAATTCGGCGGTATTTTTGTGCAATATGACGATGATTTTGAGCCAAAAATTACCTTAATAAAGAAATCAATTAACAGTGTAATCCATTACACGCTTTCGCTCAACATCTTGTGCCGATTTTGCCTTTAAAAGTCCATATATTTGGAAACATATGTCTTTATGGGGGACTTTAAAAGCAGGTTTTAGGTAAAAGGCAATATTTTTTTGTGGATATTGTAAACAAAAGTCTTGAAATTAAAAANTTTTTTATGAAAACTTGACATATTACACATACTTTGGTATAATTAAAAAGACCAAGTGATTGGTTTGTGTATTTTTATACCCAAAAATGTGAAAGCAAAGCCGCAATGCCGCCGCAAAGGGCTTAAAATGGCGGCTGCGCCCTGTTTGCGTTCGTTTTGTGCATATTTTCAATTTCTTGCGGAAGGACACTGTGATTTACATATGTCTGTAATTTTAAAAGCGGAAAACGTNTCAAGACAGTTCGCCATAGGCGATGGCAGTGTCGTAAACGCCCTTACGGGAATAGACCTGGAGGTTGAGAGCGGGCAGCTTGTGTGTCTGCGCGGCCGCTCGGGTTCGGGAAAAACGACGCTGATAAATATTTTGGGCGCGCTCGATAAGCCCAACNGCGGAAACGTTTTCTTTAACGAAAAAAACATNACCGAATTAAGCTCGGCGGAGTGCGACAAGCTCAGACGGTACGAAATGGCGTTTGTGTTTCAGTCGGTGGCTCTTATTTCCACGATGACCGCCTACGAAAACGTNGAGTTTGCCCTAAGGCTCGCGGGAGTACCGCTCAAACAGCGGAGCGCNAGGGCTAAGGAATGTCTTACTCAGGTGGGTCTTGAAAAAAGAATGTATCACCGCCCCGGTGAGCTGTCGGGCGGCGAGCAGCAGCGTGTGGCTATCGCGAGAGCGGTTTGTCACAGACCCAAGATCGTATTTGCGGACGAACCAACGGCGGCACTTGATACTCCCACGGGACTCGCGGTGCTTAAGCTTTTCCGTGAGCTGGTTCGGGATAACGATCTTACCATAGTTATGACTACCCACGACGAAACGATGATGGAGCTGGCGGACGTGGTTTATTCCTTGGAGGACGGCAGGATNGCTTCAAAAGTGATAAACGAGATAAAAGCCGATTAGAAAGGGCTGAATATACATGCCGAAAAACGTACTTCTTGCGCCTCCCGAAAATGTAATGGTAAGGTGCGAGAATTTAGTTAAGATATATAAAACNGACGAAGTGGAGGTAATGGCACTCCAGGGGCTTGATCTGACCGTTGAGCGGGGCGAGCTTATGGGGATCGTCGGCTCCTCGGGTTCGGGAAAATCCACCCTGCTGAATATGCTGGGAGGACTTGACAAGCCGTCGGCGGGAACGCTTTTCGTTGACGGAAAGGATCTGCTGAAATTCGGCGATAAAGAGCTGATTTCATATATGAGAGATACGGTGGGCTTTGTGTGGCAGAATAACGCCCGAAACCTTATACCGTACCTTACGGCGGTTCAGAACGTAGAGCTTCCGATGCTGCTTAAGGGCGTAAAAAACCGAAGGGAGCATGCGGAAAGGCTTCTTGAAACNGTCGGACTGTCGGCAAGAAAAAATTCCATGCTGGGACAGATGTCGGGCGGCGAGCAGCAGAGAGTAGCCATTGCGATAGCGTTGGCAAACAACCCGCGGCTGCTTCTTGCGGACGAACCCACCGGCGCGGTGGACACCAAGACCGCCGCAATGGTACTGGACGTATTCAAGCGGCTCAACAGGGAGCTTGGCGTAACGATCATAATAGTTACCCACGACGTTAACTTATCAAAATCGATCGACAGAGTGGTATCTATCCGCGACGGCAAGACCGCCACGGAGATGATAAGAAAAGAACCTCTTTCTCATATCGCTTCCTTCGGCGAGCTGTCGGAAGCGCAAAAGGCGGAGATAAACGCTGAGGGCGCNAGAGAAGAGCTGGCGGTGCTGGACCGCGTCGGGCGGCTTCAGCTTCCCAAGGAATACCTTTCCGCTTTGGGCATAAAGGGCGGAGACAAGGTAAGAGTGGAGCTTGAAGAGGACGCCATACTTATCAAGGCGCGCGACGGTACTCACAAAAAGAAATCGGATGATACCGACGGAGAAAGCGTTGATTAAATCAACGTATAAATGCGATAATACAAAAAAACAGANGTACGGCAAATTTAAGGCTTTTACATCATAAGATTAAAAAGGCCTTAAGNGCCGCGGAAGCAAGAGNCTTCATTATTTCCCGTGATTCGGAAGCTTATTCGGCGCAGTTTGCGAAAAATAACTTTCCTTATTAAACGACACAGTCGTGTGATAGACTTAAGGCCGTATATCCTTGAATGTACGGCTCAAAACCAAATTCATCAAGAAAGGTGGATAATATTTTGGCAAGTTTGAACATCAAGCTGAAAAAGGTGCTTGCCTGNGTAACGGCGGCGAGCATGCTGTGCGGAATGCCTGTTTATGCCGAGGGCGGCAGCGANAATTCGTCCTCCGATACGTCAAACGGCGGTTCCACGCTGAACGAATCGCTGATTGCCGGCGTAAGCCGCAGCGATACCTATTCAAGCTACATCAACTCTCACGCTGACGCGGCTTATCCCAAGCAGCCGATCGTCATCAACGCGAAGGACTATGTTTCCGTTTCCGCCGACGAAAACGGGGCAAGNCCCGAGATCGAGGTCAAGGAGTACGAGGGTGAAAGCGACGCTATGGTCTGGACAAATCACGGCGGCGTTATTGACTACGAGTTTGAAGTACCCGAAACGGGTCTTTACAACCTTGAGCTGTTTTACTACACGATTTCGGGCAGCAATACCGTTATNGAGGTTGCCATGCGGATTGACGGCGAATATCCCTTCTCCGCGGCCAAGACCTTTACCTTGGACCGCTACTGGAAGGACGAGTCGGCTATCGGAAAGGACGGACGCGACAATGATGTGCGCCCCGGACAGACCGAGCATGANATGTGGGTTACATACCCGATAAAGGATAAAGAGGGCTTGTTCAACGAACCTTACTTCTTCTATCTTGAAGCGGGAAAGCACACCTTGACTTTAACGGGCATCAAGTGCAACATCGCTTTAAAGTCCATGACCTTTAAGAATTACGATGAGGTCGCTCAATATACCGCACCCTCTCANTCGGAGCTGGACGCAACTCCCGCTCTTACCGACGAGAACTTCATCGGCACACATACCGTTTTTGTACAGGGCGAGAACAACCTTTACAAGACCGCTTCCACCCTTTACGCTACCAGCGACCGTACCGAAAGCATGGTAAGCCCCTCTCACCCCACCAAGCAGCGTTACAACACGGTGGGTCAGGCTACATGGAATAAGGCTACACAGTCTATCACATGGGAATTCAGCGTTCCCAACGACGGTTACTATACCTTTAACTTTAAGGCAAGACAAAACGTAATGAGAGGCTTTTTCTCAAACCGCCGCGTATCTATTGACGGCGTAGTGCCCAATCAGTATTATGACGACGTTTTGTTCCCTTATGACAANAACTGGTATAATCANGGCATCACCGATGAAAACGGCAACAGCGTTTATGTTTANCTGACCGCNGGAAAGCACACTATTACAATGGAAGCTATCCCCGGCGACATCGGCGAGATCATGCAGAGACTTGACGACATCGTATACGAGCTGAACTACTATTACAGACGTATACTTATGATTACAGGCCCCGAACCCGACGAGTATACNGANTACTACGTAGATACCGCTATCCCCAATCTTTTGGACGAATTCCAGAGACTTATGGACAGTCTTTATGAGGAAAAAGCCAACATAGAAAAGCTTGGCACCGGTTCCGAGGCTTCTACCCTTGAGACAATGGCGGTCGTACTTTACCGCTGTATCGACGAACCCGACGACATTCCCGTAACNGCGGGTACTTTAAAGGATTACATTTCTTCACTGTCCGCATGGATGCGCGACTACCGNGANCAGCCCTTGGAGCTTGACTATCTCGAGGTTTACACCGTTCATGAAGAGCCCTCCAGAGCAAGGGGCAACTTCTGGGAAAATCTTGTATTCGGCTTCCAGGCGTTTATAGGCTCTTTCTTTGAGGACTACAACACCATTTCCGAAAACGCTACCGATACCGCTCTTAACGTTTGGGTAGGCTTGGCGCGTGACCAGGCTATGGCGATCAAGGAGCAGGTTGACAGTGACTTTAACGTAAANTATGAGGGCGTTACCGCTTCCATTAACCTGGTTGTCGGCGGTATTCTCGAAGCTACTTTGGCGGGCAAGGGACCCGAGATCGCGTTGTTTATCGGCGGCGACTTCCCGATTCAGCTTGCGGCAAGAGACCTGCTGGTAGACCTTACCAAATTCCCCGATTACGCGGAGGTTGCAAAACGCTTTACACCAAATATCACTACACTGTATAAATACGACGGCGGAGTTTACGGACTTCCCATTTCACAGACCTTCCCCATGATGTTCTACCGCACCGATATTTTGGGCGAGCTTAACATAAGCGAGCCTCCCGAAACATGGGAAGACTTTATCGATCTTGTAAATATCTTCCAGCGTTCTTACCTTGACGCGGGTCTCGTAACTCCCGCGGCGGTAACCACCAGCTCGGTATTTGACGCGGGCGACACCTTCGTAATGCTGATGCTTCAGAGAGGACTCAACATTTACACGGACGATCTGACCAAGACCACCTACGATCAGGAAGCAAGCCTTGAAGCGTTTGAGATGTGGACTGATTTCTATAACGTTTACGCCTTGGATCAGACATTCGACGCGTTCAGCCGTTTCAGAACGGGCGAAATGCCGATCGTTATCCAGCCTTACACCTTCTACAACCAGTTGTCCGTTTCCGCTCCCGAGATCAAGGGACTTTGGGACTTCACATTGGTACCCGGCACAAGACAGGAGGACGGAACGGTAAATCACACCGCCAACTCTTCCACATCGGGTGCGCTTATCTTCACTAAGGTTTCCAACCAGAACGCGGCTTGGGAATTTATCAAATGGTTCACCTCCACCGACGTACAGGTAGAATACGGCAGAACCATCGAAGCTCTTTTGGGACCCATGGGACGTTTTGACACCGCAAACGTTGAAGCGATTCAGCAGCTGCCTTGGTCTACCTCCGAAATGAACAAGATCACCGCTCAGATGAATCAGACAAACGAGGTACCCATTATTCCCGCCTCCTACGCTACTACCCGTCACACCAAGAACGCATTCAGAGGAGTAGTAAACGACGGCGACAATCCCAGATATGCTTTAACCAGCTATAACCGTGATATTAACGCGGAAATCGAAAGAAAGAACGAAGAGCTTTCCACCTTTTCGCACTAAGCTTTAAGCCGGCTGTAATGCCTTAAAGCAAAGAATATCGGTTAAATCAAAAATTTAAATTTTTCCGCCGCTTAAAAACGGCGGCGGAGAAAATTTATATAGTGAGGAGGAATTTGATTGGCAGCAAAAGCTAACACGGAGATACTCCATTACGAGGACAATAAGTTTCGTTATACTCTCCGTGAAATGAAACGCAGCAGAGGTCTTTATCTGCTGATGGCACCATTCTTTGTTCTATTTGCGATCTTTACCTTTGTACCGGTTGTACTGTCCCTGCCTATGGGCTTCACAAACTTCAACATGGTACAGTTCCCTCAGTGGGTAGGTCTTGATAACTTCTACGCTCTGTTTCTGGAGGACGAGGTTTTCTTGAAGGCCATTCAGAACACCTTGGTATTCGCCATTGTTACGGGACCCATAAGCTACATACTTTGCTTCCTGCTGGCATGGCTTATCAACGAAATGCCCGGCGCGTTAAAGACAATATTTACCTTTGTATTTTACGCTCCTACCCTTGCGGGTAACATTTACACCACATGGCAGCTTATCTTCTCGGGTGATACCTACGGTATCGCAAACGCCTACCTTATCAATTTGGGTGTTTTAAACGGCGCGAGACAGTGGCTCACCGACGCAAACTATATTTTCGGCGTTGTAATCGTCGTTCAGCTCTGGATGTCTCTCGGCGCGGGCTTCCTTTCGCTCAGAGCGGGCTTGCAGGGTATTCCCCGCGACCGTTACGAGGCGGCCGCCGTTGAGGGAGTTAAGAACCGTATGCAGGAGCTGCTAATGGTAACGGTACCCGCTATGGGACCTCAGATGCTGTTCGCGGCGGTAATGCAGATAGTATCCTCGTTCACCGCGGGCGACGTGGGACGTTACCTGACCTCGTTCCCTTCCACCGACTACGCGGCGCATACGATTATGACCCACGCATATGACTACGGCTCAATCAGATATGAAATGGGCTATGCCTCGGCAATATGCTTCGTTTTGTTCGCGGTAATGCTTTTGGCAAACTGGGGCATCAAGAAGCTGCTGGGCAGATATTTGGACTAAGCTTGCGCTTATCCATTACAATAAATTGAAAGGACGGTAGTCATGGCTAGTAAAAAAAGAAAGCAGATCGGCAAATCCAGAGCCGGTGACATAGCGATTTTTATACTGCTCTTATTGGTCGGCATATTCATGCTGTTCCCCATTTACCTCTCGGTAATTCAGTCAATAAAGCCTTCACAGGAATTGTTCCTGTTCCCGCCAAAGCTGTATGCGATAGCTCCCACGGGACAAAACTTCGTTGACCTTTTAAACACGGCGTCAAACATGTGGGTGCCCTTCTCGAGATACATATTCAACTCTGTCTTGGTAGCGGTAGTTGTAACGGTATGTCAGCTCCTGTTCTCCTCCTCTGCCGCATACGTGCTGGCAAAGGGAGACTTCCCCGGAAAGAAAATTCTGAACAAAGCGATAGAGGTAGCACTGCTGTTTACCTCCTCCGTAATGTTCATCATGCAGTACATGGTAATGGCTATCATGGGACTTATCGATACTTACCTTGCTATCACTCTCCCTTACATTGCAACTCCTATGGGCTTGTTCCTTATGCGTCAGTTTATGGGACAAATTCCCGACGCGATCATCGAAGCCGCAAAGCTTGACGGCGCGGGACATATGAGAACCTGCTGGCAGGTTGTAATGCCCAACGTTAAGCCCGCTATCATGACCTTGATGATATTCGCGTTCCAGGGCGCATGGCAGGTAACCGGTTACTCCTTTATTTACAGCGAAGAGCTTAAGCCTCTCCCCACCGTTATGCAGCAGATTTCCTCCGCGGGTATCGCCCGTGCGGGTGTTGCGGCGGCGGCTGTTGTAATAACAATGATCCCGCCTATCGTGGTATTCCTGTTTTGCCAGAGCAACGTTATGGAAACCATGGCGCAGAGCGGTATGAAGGACTAAACAGGTTCAAAACTATTTTAAGTCAGAAAGGAATGAATATCAGTGCCGTTATTTAAGAAAATCGGTGCCGCCGCTTTGGCCGGGGCAATAGCAGCATCATGTCTTGCGCTGCCTGCCTATGCGGACGAAGCCTACTACGGATATAACTACAACTGGTGGGGCGATCCTGTTGCGTCCCAGAACGGCTACGTGGTAGACCGTATCGTTACGGGCGTTGATTTGGGCGTAGGTGCTTTCAGCGAGCCCAACGACATTTTTGTTGACGACGAAACGGGAAAGATCTACATAGTTGACAGCAATAACGCAAGAATAGTAATCACCGACGAAAACCTAAACTCGGGAACCGTTCTTGATACCTTTAAGTACAGCAATGAGTTTACCGAGGAAAGAAGCATTGTAAAGAAAACCACCCTGGATTCTCCTCAAGGTATTTTTGTAACTCACAGAAACGACCAGACGCTTATATATATCGCCGACTCCATGAATTCGAGAGTTTTGGCGTGCTATGAGGACGGAACAATTTTCTTTGAGTATACAAGACCCTCCAACGACCTTTACGACGCGGACATTTCCTTCCGCCCCGACAAAGTGGTTGTTGACAACGCTCTTAACGTATACGTTGTTATCCCTTCAATCACCAACGGTATGGTACAGTTCAGCCGCGAAGGCACCTTTAACGGTTACTATGGCGCGAACCGCGTTGAAACGACCGCCGAGGTTTTGCAGAACGCTTTTTACAGCATCTTTATGACCCGTGATCAGATGAGAAAGAGAGCGAGAGCGGTAGCTATTGAGATCGCAAACTGCGACATCGATGAACAGGGCTTTATCTACACCGTTACATCCTCCAAGAATGCCGACAAGGACATTTTGAAGAAGTTAAACCCCGCAGGTGAAAACATTTACCTTAATATGGGCTATGACGACTGGCTGTTCGGCGACTTCCCTCGTTATTACAATGGCACCACCTACGCCTCCACTATCGACGACGTAGACGTTGATCAGGACGGAAACATATTTTTGCTGGACTTCTCCGAAAAGAGAATTTTCCAGTACTCGGATGAGCTTGACCTTGAATTTATTTTCGGCGGCGAGGGCAACCAGAAGGGCTTGTTTACCTCTCCCACCGCTATCGAAAACTTAAACGGCAAGGTTTATGTTACCGACGGGCGTAAAAACACAATCACCACCTTTAAGCTTACCGAGTTCGGCGAAATGGTGCACCATGCCATTGAAATGTTCAACAGAGGCTTGTATCAGGAAGCCAAGGAGCCTTTTGAGGAAGTTATCCTCAGAGACTCAAACTACTGGTTCGCTTATATCGGTCTCGGAAACGCTTACTATACAATGGGCGATAACGAGACGGCAATGAAATATTTCTACATGAACGCCAAGTGGGGCTATAACAGAGCCTTTAAGGAATATCGAATGGATATGATAAGAAAATATTTCAACGTATTCATGATATCTGTGATCGTTCTTATAATCGTTCTTGTAGTACTTTCCAAGATCGTAAAAGTGATCAAAAAGAAGAAAGCTGCGGCAGGAGGTGACGGTAATGCGGTTTGATCTTGACATGCCCGCGTGGAAATGGCCGTTTTACGTTGCGAGACACCCCTTTGAGGGCTTTGAGGACGTAAGGTGGAAAAAGGCTTACAACAGCAAGGTAGCTCTTATCATCGTTCTTTGTCTGTTCATTGTAACGGTGGCAGGGCGCCTTATGACCGGCTTCATTTTCCAGACCAATTTTGAAAAGGTATTTAATGTAGTGCCCTTGTTCTCCAGCTCCGTCATTATCTTCTTTATATGGGTAGTGGGAAACTGGTCCTTGTGCACACTGTTTAACGGCGAGGGCAAAATGCAGCAGATAATGTGTGTTACCGCGTACGCGCTGGTGCCTTACATTATTTCCCAGGTCGTATACATTTTTGCTTCCAACATACTGACAAGGCAAGAGGGAACGATCCTCACATTCATTTCTTACATAGGTTTTGTATGGTCGGCAGTTCTCGTCATTTCAGCAATGAAGGCCGTACATCAGTACACGATGCCGAAAACCTTACTCGCAATACTCTTTACGATAGTTGCGATGGTTATCATAATACTTGTGCTTATCCTTTTGATCTCCTTGTTCCAGCAGGTTGTAATGTTTGTATACTCGATATACACAGAGCTTATGTACAGATTCAGCATGAGCTAATTCATTCTGTTGCATGATGCAAAAATCCACAGAACACTTCTCGAAAGGAAGGAATGGTTATAAAATGCTAAAATTCAAAAGAAAGATGCTGGCAGTAATACTCGCTGTTACCATAGTGTTGAGTTCGAGTGTTGTATGGTCGGAAAACGCTGACGCGGTACCCGATGAAACAACAGCCGCCGATACCGAGGCAGCAGCAGGCGAGTCCGCTGACGGCACTGAGGGTGAAGCCGCATCGGCTGAGAATGAGGATAAACCCGTAACCGAGGACGAAGCATTAGCTGCAATGACAGAAAAGGCAAAGAACGACGCGCTTACATTGTACGTTAATGAAGAGACCTGCGTATTCGCCGTTAAAAATAACAAAAGCGGATATATTTGGTGGTCAACGCCCTACGATTATGAATCCGACCCAATTGCGGGCAACGTTCAGAAAAATCTGATGGCTTCCACCGTTACGTTCAGAGCACTGGACGTAGAAACAAATACGCTCCTTAACACGACCACCTTGTCAAAAGAGGCAAGCGTAAACAAGAAGACGTTTTACATTGAAGACATCGACAACGGTGTTAAGTTTACCTACGAATTTGTCGGTCAGAACCTTTCTATTCCCGTTTCCGTTGTATTGGACGGCGATATGGTAAGAATTAGAGTCTATACCGATGAAATCAACGAAAAGTTGGAGGACGCGGATGACATTAAGAATTACAAGCTTGTTACAATGAACCTTGTACAGTCATTCGGCGCGGGCAGATCGGACGAGGACGGATATATTTTTGTTCCCGACGGCTCCGGCGCGGTAATAAACTTCAACAACGGTAAGACCTCCACTCAGGTATACCGCTCCAAGGTATACGGAGAGGACTTGGCTGTCAGCAAGACTACAATGCCCAGCAAGACCGAACAGACTTATCTTCCTGTTTTGGGTATCGTTAAGAATGTCGGCGGCAAAAACGAGGCTGTATTGGGTGTAGTTACCGAGGGCGACGCTTACGCTTCCGTAAACGCTTCCGTAAACGGTCAGGCTACTACCTCAATAAACAGCGCGTGGTTCAGCTTTGAGTTCAGAGCGACCGACACCTATACAATGGGTACCAGAACTCCTTTGACGGTATTCCAGTCGGGCGATGTGAGAATCGACGACATTGAGGTTTGCTATCACATTATGTCCGATAACGAGCTGGGTCTTGCAGACCTCGCCGAAACCTACCGCAATTATTTGATTAACGAAAAGAACCTTCATAATCAGTCTATGGAGGACTCCAACGCGCTTTACGTTACCACCGTCGGCGGCACGGTAAAGAAGCAGTCCGTTTTGGGCTTCCCCGTAGATATGCAGACTGTTGCGACATCTTATAAGCAGGCGCAGGAAATTCTTGAAAAGCTCACCGCTCTCGGCGTTGACGAAATAAAGCTGATATACAACAACTTTAACGATACGGGAGTAAGAGGACGAATCTCAACGGGTGTTGACTATTCCAATAAGTTAGGCGGCAAGAACGACTTTGCGGACCTTCAGGCATATTGCGGCAACAGGAATTACGATATTTATCCCAGCGTTGACTTCATGGAATTCAACGAAAGCGGAAACGGATATTCCTTCACGCTGAACAGTGCGAAGAGAATTACCAACGCTTACGCAACACAGACCGACTTTGAGCTTGCGTACGGCACACCCGATACCGGGGTGAAGCCTCACTGGACTATTCTTTCGCCTTACTACTGGCCGGATATATTCACCAAGCTTGTAAACTCCTTCAGCGCAGAGGGAATCAACACGATCTCTCTTAATCAGGCCACGAAAACACTGTACAGCGACTTCGGCAGAAGAAACGCGGAAGACAAGGAGCATATCTTAAGGACTGACGCTATAAAGATTCTTACAGAGGGCTATCAAAAGCTCAACGACGCGGGTATTTCAATTATTGCGCAGGAATGCAACGCATACGCTTTGCCTTACGTTTCCGTAATAACCAACATACCCCTGTACAGCTCGAACTATGACTTGTTTGACTATGATGTTCCCTTCTATCAGATGGTGATCCACGGTGTTATTCCCTACTCTTCCAAGGCAATCAACGCAAGCTCCAACGCTGACGAGCTTTTGCTGCTTTCCTTGATGACGGGTTCGGGCGTTCACTACGATATGATGTACGCTTCACCCAACGATTTCACCGACAGTAAATTTGACAAATTGTTCTATACCAACTATGAGGGCTGGCTTGAAATAGCGGCTGAAGAATACAAGCTGTTCAATGACACGATTTCCTCTTTAAGCGACAAGACCATTACGAAGTACGAAAGAACATCCGAAAAGACCTTCTCGGTAACATATTCGGACGGCACGGTGATAAGCGTTGACATCGAAAATTACACTTACACCGTTAACGGGCAGGAGCACAGTCTTGCCGATTCCTTACAGAAAGGAGAGGATAACTGATGGCTGAAGAATTTGCATCTGAAAAGAAAGTTCTTGAAAACGCGGCAGAAGCGGCCGAAACCGTTGACAACGCGGCGGGAACCGCCGAAATTACCGAAGCGGCGGCAGACGGAGAGCAGTTTGCCAAGCGCGGCGACGGAAAGCCCGTTAAGATGAAGAAATCACGGATTTCTTACGAGAGAAAGAAAAAGCTTTACGGCTACGCATTTATCGCTCTTTGGATCGTAGGAACGATTTACATGTTCATTATTCCTTTGATCACCTCGGTTCACTACTCCCTTTCCAACACCACACCGGTCAGCGCGGACCGCTGGCAGGAATACGAGGGAATGACGGGCCCCGGCGTTTACTGTGAATGGAATAATTTTGCAAACTATATCAACAACTTTACATCCGACCAGGACTACGTGCCTAATCTGATCGAATCCTTGAGCGCAATGCCGGGCGATACCTTTATGATATTGGTATTCAGCTTGTTTATCGCATTGCTGCTGAACCAGAAGTTTAAGGCAAGAGGCTTGGTGAGAGCGATATTCTTTATCCCCGTGCTTGTAGCTACGGGACCCGTGCTCAGTGTTATAAACGGTGACATGGGAAGCCAGGGCGTCGGAGACGCTTCGCAGTTCAGCTCTCTGTTCGAGGTCGACATGGTAGACTCGTTCCTTGAATTTATGGGCTTTGCCAATATCAGCCAGTCGGTGGCGGATCAGTTAGGCGCGATAGCTTCGGATCTGTTCAACCTGATATGGAGATGCGGTATTCAGACGATCATTTTCCTTTCCGCGTTGCAGCAGATACCCACCGCGGCAAAGGAAGCGGCACAGATGGAAGGCGCAACAGGCTGGGAGTTTTTCTGGAAGATCACCTTCCCCACTATCAGCCCCATGATCCTTGTAAATCTGGTTTATACGGTCATTGATAACTTCATTGATTCGGCCAACCCCGTCATGGAGCAGATCATGAACAAGGCGACAAGCTGGCAGTACGGTGTAAGTACGTCAATGGCATGGACCTACTTTGCGATAGTCGGCGTAGCACTTGGTATTATTTCGGCTATTGTATCTAAGTTTGTATTCTATCAAGTAGATTAAGGAGGGACGAAAGTGGCTAAAAAAGAAAAAGACCTTGAAAAGAAAACGACCGCTGACGTTACTCCCGAAGTAACCGATACCGCGGAAAAAGCCGCTCAGGCGGCCGAAAATACGGCGGAAGCGGTAACCGAAGCAGCGGCGGCAACTGAAAATCATGCTGCCGACGCTCTCAAGGATACGGTCGTAAAAGTAAGCGACGACGACGCGAGAGAAGAAAAGAAGTACACCAAAAAAGAGCTTAAGGAGCTGGAAAAACAGCGCAAGGCTCTGCATAAGCAATACCATATAAGCAACTGGGAGATACTTAAGAACTACAAGACCTACGGAGAGGCCGAAAAGAAGCATTACCGCTATATTTTCGGAAGAAGAGTCAGCGATAAGGTATGGCCTATATTCAGATTTATAATTCTGTTCGGCTTGGCTTTCATTATTCTTTACCCTATGCTGTTTATGATCTCCTGTGCATTCCGTCCTCAGTATGAGATGAACGACCCCTCGATCATGTGGATACCCAAAACCTTTATTGTATCCAACATTACCGAGGTATGGCAGGCGACCCGTATGGGAAGCGTTCTTTGGAACACCATTACGGTAAACGTAATTTGTTCGCTGCTTCAGGTCGTTACCTGCGCCGTTACGGGCTACGGCTTCGCAAGATTTAAGTTTGCGGGCAGAGGATTCCTTTTCATCATAGTAATCCTTCAGATCATTGTACCTACGCAGGTTATCCTTATCCCTCAGTTTATGCAGTTCAGATATTTCGATATTTTCGGAATAATCTCCGCCATTGCGCCTTCGGCCAACGGCGACCCCGGCGTAAACCTTACAAACTCGCCCATGGCACTGTATTTACAGGCGTTCTTTGTTAACGGTATCCGTGCAGGCTTGTTTATTTTCATATTCAGACAGTTCTTCAGAGGACTGCCCAAGGAATTGGAAGATGCGGCTCACCTTGACGGCTGCGGACCTTTCGGAACATTTATCCGCATAATGGTTCCCAACGCGAAGACATCATTCCTTACCGTATTTATCTTCTCTTTGGTATGGTACTGGAACGACTCGTACGTATCGAACATGTTCTTCTCGGAGGCTGACACCATAGCCTTGCAGGTAGGAAACCTGTATTCGACAATATCGGGCTGGTTAAACGGAGGTACGCCTACCGGTATAGCGTCCGACTACATTGTTTGGATCGAGGCGGGCTGTTTGATCTCATTGCTCCCGATTCTGATTATCTATTGCTTCCTGCAAAAGCAGTTTATCGAGGGTATTGAAAGATCGGGTATTACGGGTATGTAATGCTTGAATCGGCAAAAATATAAAAAAGCACGCTCCCTTTAAAGGGGGCGTGTTTGTTTATTATAGGCACAGTAAAAAAAGAAAAAGCGGCGAAGCCGCGAGTGTTTTTTTAGCTTCCTTTTTGCACTGCAAAAAGGAAGTGGGGGTGAAGCGGAGCTTCAGCTCCGCGAGGGGGCAAAGCCCCCTAAAGCAAATAAACTAACACAGAAGCAGGCGAAGCCGCCGCTTCGGTCGTTGACCTCCAGTCAATGCCTTTGAACGAACGGCAGCTTGTGTTCTTATAAAGAAGCATCGCTATACGTGCCGAAATCCATGTTGACACTTTGAGCAGCCGCAGCTTCGCATTCTTGCGAAATTCCTTTACAAATAAATATACCCGTCAAAACTTTTTTGGCCTTTGACGGGTATTTGTATTATTTGAGAAAGATGTTAACGCCCGAAGCGGCGGCTTCTTTGCAGGGATGCAAACTGCCGTCCGCCCAAAGCGTTGACAGGATGTCAACGCCCAAAGCGGCGGCTTCGCCTGCTTCTACGAAAGTCATAGTCGAACACTTTTGGGGGCTTTGCCCCCTCGCGGAGCTTAAGCTCCGCTTCACCCCCACTTCCTTTTTGTAACACAAAAAGGAAGCGAAAAAAGTGCCTGCGGCTTCGCCGCTTTTATTTTTTTGACTAACCCAAAACTACTTCAACATTATGCTCTCCCGCACCCAAATCGGGAACAGTACAGCCCTCTATCGCCTTGCCGTCCACAGTTAAGGACTTAACGCCCTGACTTACATGCTGAGGATTCTTAACAGTGATATTATAAACTCCGCCTCTGAACTGTCTTGAAGCGGTAAATCCGTCCCAATCAGCAGGAATGGAGGGATTAACGGCAAGTCCGTCATAATCGGGCTTAATACCGAGGATATACTGTGATACAGCCACAAAATTCCAAGCCGCCGTACCGGTAAGCCAGCTGTTCTTAGCTTCGCCGAATCTGGGAGCGTCCTTGCCCGCGATCATCTGAGCGTATACATAAGGCTCGGTGCGGTGCAGATCGGAAATTTCCTCGTTGTAAGCGGGAGCGATCTTCGAGTAGTACTCAAACGCCTTGTCTCCGTGACCTACAAATGCTTCCGCACAGATTATCCACGCGTTGTTGTGGCAGAAAATACCCGCGTTTTCCTTATATCCGGGGGGATAGGTGGAAATTTCGCCGTATTCGATATAATAGTGTGTGAAAGCGGGATTGTTCAGTACAAGACCGTGCTTGCTGTTAAGATATTTGTCAACGCTTTCAAGCGTCTTAATGTCCGCACCCTTGTCATTGCCTATGCCTGCCATTACGCAGAAGCCCTGAGGCTCGATGAATATCTTGCCCTCCTCGTTTTCGTGAGAGCCGACCTTGTTTCCGTTGTCGTCATAGGCACGCAGGAACCATTCGCCGTCGTAGCCGTATTCCATAGTAGCCTTGCTCATCTTGTCTATCTCTGCCTGCGCCTTGTCAGCCTCGGCGTTGTCGCCCTTCATTCTGCACATCTTGACATATTCGGGGCCGATAAAGCAGAACATACCCGCGATCATTACGGATTCTGCAACCTTGCTGTAGCCCGTTTCGCCGTACTTGGGAGAAGTATAGGTCTGGAATGATTGTCCCGGCTTGTCGGAGAAGCAGCTCAGGTTAAGGCAGTCGTTCCAGTCGGCGCGTCCGCTCAAAGGAAGTCCGTGAGGGCCTATCTTGGTGCAAACGTGGTAGAATGCTCTCTTCATATGATCAAGCATCGTGTCGGCCAATTCTTCCTTATTTTCATAAGGAACCTTTTCGTCAAGAATTGACATGTCGCCCGTTTCCTTGATGTAAGCCGCAACGGCAAGTATCATCCACAGCGGGTCGTCGTTGAAGTTTGAGCCTAACTCGTGGTTGCCCATTTTGGTAAGGGGCTGATACTGGTGGTAAGCTCCGCCGTCCTCTAACATGGTAGCCGCAAGGTCGATAAGTCTTTCCCTTGCTCTTGCGGGTATCTGGTGAACAAAGCCCAAAAGGTCCTGGTTGCTGTCGCGGAAGCCCATACCTCTGCCGATACCGCTTTCAAAGTAGGAAGCGGAGCGGCTCATGTTAAAGGTAACCATACACTGGTACTGGTTCCAGATATTTACCATTCTGTTGAGCTTTTCGTCGGGAGAATTTACGCTGTACTGTCTCAGTACGTTATCCCAGTATTCCTTTAAGCTCTCAAACAGCTTTTCGGCCTTTTCGGGAGTATTGCAAAGGTCGATCATTTCCTTTGCCTTTTTCTTGTTGACTATATTTTTCCTGCTGTTAGCAGTGGTGATTATTGTATCGCTATCGGTAAGATCGGGAGCAAACTTTTCCTCAAAGTCATTTTCAACGTAACCCAAAAGGAAGATCAGATCCCTGCTTTCGCCGTCCTTAAGCTCGATTTCAAGATAGTGGGAAGCAATGGGCGACCAGCCGTCGGCAACGGAGTTGTTGGGCTTGCCCTGCGCAACGGTCTGAGGCTCGCCAAAGCCGTTGTATAAGCCCAAAAAGCTTTCTCTGTCGGTATCGAAGCCCTGAATATCCGCGTTTACGGTATAGAAAGCGTAGTGATCGCGGCGTTCCTTGTATTCGGTCTTGTGATAGATAGTGCTGCCGTCTATTTCTACCTCGCCGGTGTTGAAGTTGCGCTGGAAGTTGGTGGTATCATCATTGGCGTCCCAAAGGCACCATTCCAGAAAGCTCCATAATTTAAGGCTCTTGGTGCTTCCGCTGGTGTTTGTTAAAGTTAATTTCTGAACCTCTCCGTTAAAGCCTACGGGCACGAAGAATTTAACCTCGGCTTTAACGCCGTTTTTCTCGCCGCTGATAACGGTATAGCCCATACCATGGCGGCAGGTGTATTTGTCAAGCTCGGTCTTTACGGGCGACCAACCGGGATTCCAGACGGTTTCGCCGTCCTTGATGTAAAAATAACGTCCTCCCATATCAACGGGTACGTTGTTGTAGCGGTAACGGGTAATGCGGCGAAGTCTTGCGTCCTTATAGAAGCTGTATCCGCCTGCGGTGTTGGAGATCAGTGAGAAAAATCCCTCTGTTCCCAGATAGTTGATCCAAGGGTAAGGCGTTTTGGGGGAGGTGATGACATACTCACGGTTGAGATCGTCGAAAAAGCCGAATTTCATTAGGTTGTCCTGTCCTTTCATATTTTTGGGGTAAGGCAGTATCACACAAAATTCTTATGCAGTATTGCCGAAATTCAGATAATTTGCATAATATCTTTATTTAGTATATACCATTTCGGTAAAAATTTCAATAGCTGTAAACGTTATCATAAAAATTTTGCATAAACAAAGGAATGGGCAAGCTGTTTGTTTAAGGGCGATAAAACGTTTAACATAAAATTTCGGCGGTTTGTACAAATTTCGGGGGTGGCTTTTGACACGCGAAAGAGTACAGACGTATAGTGTAATATATCCTGTTGGAATAAGTGTATTGAAGCTTGACAAAAGCCAAGAAATGGTGTAAAATATAAGCATAAAAGGAGAACAGCCAAAAAGACGGCTGCTCCCAAATGGGTTATAAGAAATAACCGTTTACATGTGGAAGTGTTGGGCGGTTATTTCTTTTTTTGAAAAAAAGAAATTATGCTGAAAATCATTGCGGTAAAACTGACAAGAAAAATGCCAATTTGCAGCAAATCATTAAGAGCTATGTAACCCATATGCAGCACCTCCTTTCAAGCAAGATGAAGCATCTTACCCGTCGGGAGCTAACCGTCCTGTACGTCTTGGCTGTTCAACTTTTATTTTATCACAAGAGCAATATTTTGTCAAATTTAGCTAAACAGAGCCGCTTGACAAAAGCCGAAAAATGATGTAAAATATAAACAGAAAAGGTGAACAGCCAAAAAGACGGCTGCTCCCTAAGGGTTATTTAATGTTAAATAACCGCTCGTGGTTGCAAGCGCGGAGCGGTTATTTCTTTTTTCCAAAAAAAGAAATGATGCTTAAAATCATTGCAGTAAAACTGACAAGAAAAATGCCGATTTGCAGCAAATCATTGAGAGTTATGTAACTCATATGCAGCACCTCCTTTCAAGCAAGATAAAATATCTTACCCGTCGGGAGCTAACCGTCCTGTACGTCTTGGCTGTTCAACTTTTATTTTATCACAAGCGAAAAATTTTATCAAATTTAGCTAAACACAGCCGCTTGACAAAAGCTAATAAAACATATTGAGAGCAGCCAAAAACAGCCGCTCTCAATACGTTAAGAGGAATAACCGTCTGATACCGGGTATCGGGCGGTATTATTTTTAAAATATTACGATATTTTTTCCCTGTCCCTTGTTCCCAAAGTATTTCTAAATATAACAACCCCGCTTTCGTCCTCATCAAAGGTATATTCCACCCAACTGTGCCAGCCGTCCTTAAGCCCCTGCGGCTCATACCGTCTGAACAGCCCGTCTGTAACAGGGAAATAACCCTCTCCCCTGCCCTTATACTCGGTCAGCTCCCACACGGCTTCAAGGGGCGGATCGTCCTTAAATCTTCTTGAATACTTGACGATTCCTATCTCGGGAGCGAACCAGAAATCTCTTACGCCGTTCATATAGCCTCCCCATTCCTTGCGCCTGCTTTCATAAAGGCGGATATGGCGGCAGCCCGTAAACTCTCCCGCGGCGGTTTTTACGGTTTCCTCGGGGAAAACCTCAAGAGAAAATTCAGTGATCTCCTTACCGTCAACCGTTTTTTCCTTAAGCTCTTTGTATCCCGGCACCCATTTATCCGACCATACCGTACCGGCTATCTCGCATAAATCATCGTAAAAATAGTCGTATACTATTTTATTAAATTCATCACTCGAATCATAATTCTTCCACTCAAAATTATAATTATCGGAGAATAAAACAGTCTTTTCATCAATAATGCGGCAGTGATATACGGCAAAGAAGTTGCGGTAACCCACCTCGGTACAATCGGGGTTAGCGGTGAGATCGGTATCAAAGATTCTGTCCATAACGTTTTTGGCGGTGGAGGTGTGCAGCTTTTCCCGCTTGGTTTTCGCTAACTTTTCCGCCTTGTCAAACGAGGGACGAACCTCTGAAAGAAACTCGCCGGTATCGTCTGTTGTATAATATGTATATCTTGCCTTAAGAATATTTCCCCGCCATGTATTTTCGTTGTAGCCAAGAATTTTAGTATAATTGTACCCGGAAAGTATGGCTTTGCCGTTTTCGGTGTAAACCACCTCATACACGGTTTCCATATCGAATATAATATCATTTTCCACCAAGCAGTATTCCCAGCGGTTTCCTTCGGCAAAAGGCACGATCTCCTCTCCGCCCTTTATTTCACATCTTGAGAGCAGCCATTCATTATGTTTGAAGTTTTCGTCACAAATTTGCTTTACAATGCCTATTTTAGGGCAGAAGTAGGTTTCGCAGCGAAAAACTCCGGTACTATACCCTTCAAAAACATAGCAAATACAGTTTTCATATCTTCCGCTTGGCGTTTCCACGGTAAAGCCGTTTCCCTTGCAGGTCACCTTTCCGCTCTTGTCGGAAGCGGTGAAGCATTCGCCATCTTTTAAATTTTCGTCGAAAATAACACGGTCACAAAGTGCAGAGAAGAAAAAGAGAGAGCAGTTGAAATAGTCTACCCCGAAGCTGTAACCGGGCTGACCTGTCAAATACAGCTTGCCGTCCTTATACACAAGCTCCTCGGCGACGGCCCTCAAAAAATACGGCAGCATTAACCCTTCCTCGAACTTTCTTTCCTCAATATACACGGCACCCAAAGCGGCAGCGTAATACACTTCGCTTTTCTTAAGAGTTTCCAAAACCTTTTTATAATAGCCTATCCCCTTTTCAAATTGGCTTCTGCCGCACAGCTCGTGAGCCAGCCAGAAATAGAGGTAGCCTAAAGTTTTCCTGAAACCCTTCTGAACAAGATAAGGCACCTGCGTATTTTCCATTAAATCGATCTTATCTTCCCATTTACATTCATTCCTCTCCTTACACATAACAAACTCCATAATGCCCTCATTACGGCTTTTCTCGGCGGCTTCCTTTATGCGGTTAAACACTTCTTCATTAGCCTCTTTATCAACCCACCAATACCCCCTTGTTAAAACGTCGGCCAGCATATACTGCTTTTCGTTGCATTCCTCCAAGTCTTCAACGTTCTTTAAAACCTCCCTGTACTCCTTTTCAAAGCCCGTCTTGTCGTTCTTTAACCCCCACAGCTTAAGCTGCTCCACCTGATGCATGACCTTTTGCACAAAGGTAAGATTTTTATCTTTTTCCATAACGCCGTATTCCTTTCTTAACTGTCTGCGCCCCTCGCTGAGACGCCATTTTACCGTGCCGGCGGGAATATCAAGCTTTTTCGCCGTTTCCTCCACCGACAGTCCCTCAAAGTAATGCAGCTTTACGGCTTCTCTTATTTTCTCCGACAGCGTCTCCACCGCCTCATGCAGCCTGTCGTCTCTGTCCCGCCTTAAAATTTCCCCGATGTCAAGCTCGTTTGACAGGTCGGTATTTTGCAGCAGCTCATAGCTTACATCTGTGGAAGCGTTACAATAGTGCCGGACTATGCTCACCGCGCGGTTTTTGGCTATCTTGCATACCCAAGGGCCGAATTTTGACCAATCCTTAAGGCTGTTCAGCTTTGCCCAAGCGCATACAAAGGCGTCCTGCGAAGCGTCCTCCGCGGAAAAGCTGTTTTTTGTCACCTTGTAGGCAGTGCCTATGACTCTGCGTTCGTAGCGGACAACAAGCTCCTCAAAAGCCTTGTTGTCGCCCAGCAGTGTCATTTCCACCAGAAAATCGTCCTTTTTGTCATTGAAACCGTTCATCTGCATTTTCCTTTCTTTTTGAAGCTTCAACTGTAAGACGGGATAATTTTAAAAAGGGTTGGGTCAAAGAAAAAATTTTTTCGGCAAATGCAAAACGCCTGTCGGTTTTATCCGCAGGCGTTTCGCATATGAGTATTGTACTTTATAAGAAGGAAATCAAGCTTCTAAATAAACGTCTTCAAAATCCGAAACGGTTACGTCATGCTTAACTCTGTCGCGCACCTCTGCTTTTTTTGCGTTGTTGAAGCGGTCGAGAGTGCCTGCCAGATAACCCGTAACGCGGCGGATACGCTGAAAAGGCGTTGTATCATAGTGATATTCAATATCCACATAGTCGCCGTCAACTACGGTAATATTCATTTCGCTGATGCGCTTTTCGGGATAAAGAGTTCTTGCTCTCTGTATGTAAGCTTCTCTTTCCTTGTCGCTGATGCTTCCGCCTGTAACATTTACTTTAATCATTGAAATTTCCCTTTCTCTTTAAATCGATCTTGTGATCCGTTTTTGCATTTGAATGTAAATTTATTTTATACCAATCCCTTTTTGAACTGACGTAATACCCACAGTTCAAAAAGGGATTGCACCCAAAACACTAATCCCACAGTTCTAAAAGGGATTAGTATTATATAGCTTGAATTTATCATTTCAAAGTGCGCTTACATTTTTTAACCTTTCGGCGGATGCTTCCCTTCTTTTGCAAAAACGCTCTGCGTCCTGCCGCGTCCGCCTTTGTACACAAAATGTTAATTGCGTTCATTTTGTGGTGCATTTAAAATTATACTACTATATGCTGTATATTGCAATAGCAAATTCGGACAAAATAACATTGAATTTTTGTAAAAATTCACAATTGAAATTTTTTATATGCTTGTTCCGTCCCAAAAGACCGCCGAATAATGAAGATAAGCTCAAAGTGTATACCATTTAAAAGAATCATATAAAATTGATTAAAGATAACATAAAAGCACCGCCCCATTCTGAATAACAGGGCGGCACCATATAGTAATTCTGGATTTTCACCGACTTAATCAGACAGCGAGGTTGGCGTATTGTAAACGAGAGGTGTTAACCACTTTATTACGGCACGTCTATTCACCTTTAAGCGGCTGTCATCATATGTTACCCGAAATCATAGGGAATGTCCGAAGACGCGGAAAACCGATCTTTTGAACTATCCCACAGGGGGCGAAAATCCCTCGGAGAAGGTAAAGATTATATCAAATAAACGCTTATTTACCCGATCTGATAATTTTATCCACAGAGGTTTGAATCTCGTCTACCAAACGTTCGATCTCATCGTAAACGGAACCGCTCTGCTTTGAAAGCTCGCCGATCTCTCTTGCGACCACCGCAAAGCCTACGCCCGCTTTACCTGCTTTTGCGGCCTCGATGTTGGCGTTAATGGACAAAATATGCTCCATAGTGGAGGTGTTATGAAGGTCGCTCATAAGACCCTTTGCGGATTCTATATTTCCGGTTATACTGCCCAGCTCGTTTTTGAAAACCTCCATTTGGTTGCCGTTCGACGTCTGTAAGTATTTGAAGTTGACAAGCATATTCATAACGGTACCCAATACTTCGGCGGCAGCATGTATGGTTTTTTCGCTTCTTACGGGAACCTTGCGAAGCGCGTCTATATAAGAATCCTCGTTAATGCCCAATTCTCTTGCAATAGCTCTGAACTTTTCCTCGTCGGGAGGCGCGGGAAGAACCTGTCCGCCGATGATCGCGCCGACCTTTTCATCGCCTATCATAAGATCGATGGAAAAATCCATAAGTCCGGCGTGACAGTAATATGTACCCGTGCATTCGGTGTCACACTTAATGCAGCGTCTTTCGCCTTCGGGACAGCCTCTTGTGTATTTCATGCAGAAATCGGTAAAATTACTTGGTTCGGTTATGTACTTCCCGTCTGCTCCAACCGCTATTGCAGCAACACCGGTAGCGTCGGAAAACCTATCCTGTATTTTCTGGAATGCATCCAAATCAACAAAATCTCTTATATTAAGCATAAAAGTACAATCCTTTCAAGTTATAATCGAATGAAATCGTCAGACCGCAAAAGCGAGGCCGTACAATTATTTGATTTTAACCTACCGTCCTTTATATATAAAGGCACTTTTCGGAAAACACTGAATTGCCGACGGTGGCTATTGATTATTTTATCACATTTTTTAAATAAAATCAAGACTTTTATAAAAGTTAGGCGATATTTTTTGAAAAAAACCGTAAAAGGCAATAATGAGACGTTGTATCCCGAGCATTGTTCTCAAATTTTACGCTTATTTTCTGTAATTTGGTTTGAAAACAGTATCGGATTTCTCATCTTGCCTCTTGCGGATTTAGGGCGTATCTGAAAACTAAGCAATTTTGTACAATTTCGCTAAGTGCGTGGCGATTTCAAGGAAAAAAGCGGAGAAATATGGTAATATTTCGAGCATTTTTGACGCAGAAAGCGTCCGCAATTAGTAGAAATTGT
>JAAVIF010000050.1 GCA_014799365.1 Oscillospiraceae bacterium | reverse complement strand
TCCTTCGGCTTTGCCGAAGGACCGCCAAGGGCGGCGGATATGTACGTTCAATACAATATCTGAGGGAGCTTCGCTCCCTCACGCTGCCGCTATTGCGGCAGCGCATTTAAAAAGTAGCCTGTCTACTTTTTAAATGGATATTAGTATTAATATATTTGAATTATATATTATCTTTCAAAAAAATTCAATAATCAATATATACAAATAACATAATATTTTTTGTATACAAAATCGCGGTATAACTCTGTTTTGACGGTAGACTTTGTTATATTTTCTCTACCGTCAAAACAGAGATTAGTATTAAAAAACAATCACAGTAAAAAAGCAAAAACAGTCCTTGCATATATTGCTTTTTTCAGGAAAAAATGCTAAAATAAAGTATAATAGGAAAAGTATACCGAAAGGAAGAAACCGATGAAAGACGGATTTGTAAAGGTTGGTGCTTCGACCCCGGAAATAAGGGTGGGAGACGTTGAATTTAACGGAAAAAGCATTGCAGGCTGCGTGAAGGAAGCGGCGGAGCAGGGCGTAAAGCTGCTTGCGCTGCCCGAGCTGTGTATAACGGGCTATACCTGCGGCGATCTTTTCGGACAGAGAACCCTTATCGAAGCGGCGGAAAAGCAGCTTGAAATTATAAAGGAAGAAACAAAGACCCTGGATATAATTTTTGCCGTGGGGCTTCCCGTTTTAAAAAAAGGAAAGCTGATAAACGGCGCGGCGGTAGTGTATAAGGGTGAAACATTGGGAATAGTCGGCAAAAGAAATCTACCCAATTACAACGAGTTTTACGAAAAAAGAAATTTTACCGAGTTTGACGAACCGCCCGTTATTTTCAGATGTAAGCAAATGCCCGAATTTTCTTTCGGTATTGAGATATGCGAGGATTTGTGGGTTTGCGAACCGCCGTCGGTGAAGCTTGCGGCGGGGGGCGCGGAAATAATTCTGAATTTAAGTGCCAGCAACGAGATGATAGGCAAAGCCGATTATCGAAGAAGCTTGGTTACGGGACAAAGCGGACGGCTTATCTGCGGCTATGTTTACGCTTCCGCGGGAGACGGAGAAAGCACAACGGACTTGGTTTTTTCGGGTCACTGTCTTATTGCGGAAAACGGCGTTTTGTTAAATGAAACAAAGCTGTTTGAAAACCGTCTTATAACTACCGAAACGGATTTGTACCGTCTTGCGTCCGAGCGGCAGAAAAACACTGTTTTCCCTGCTTATGACGATATTGACGTTATCGAATTTGATATGGATATTGAAGAAACAACGCTCACAAGGCATATAAGCGGCACTCCCTTTGTTCCCTCCGATGAAGGCAACAGAGCGCAGAGATGTGAAGAAATTTTGTTAATGCAAAGCAACGGACTTAAAAAACGCGTTTTGCATACAGGCTCCAAGAGCCTGGTGATAGGCATATCGGGCGGCTTGGACAGCTGTCTCGCTTTGCTTGTGGCCGTTAAGGCCATGGACCTTGCAAACCGTTCAAGAAAGGATATTATCGCGGTAACCATGCCCTGCTTCGGCACGACCGAAAGAACCAGATCAAATGCCGTAAGGCTATGCGAAGAGCTTGGAGTTGCTTTAAGAGAGGTAAATATCACAAAATCGGTTTTGCAGCACTTTGAGGATATAGGACACGACCCCGAAAACCGCAACGTGGTTTACGAAAACGGACAGGCAAGAGAGAGGACTCTTGTGCTGATGGATATTGCCAATGAAACGGGCGGGCTTGTGGTAGGCACGGGAGACCTGTCGGAGCTTGCTCTCGGCTGGGCTACCTACAACGGCGACCATATGTCCATGTATGGCGTTAACGGCGGAGTACCCAAAACCTTGGTGCGACATATAGTCAGATTTTACGGTGACACCTGCGACAGCGAGGGATTAAGGCGGACCCTTTACGATATTTTGGACACCCCTGTAAGTCCCGAGCTGCTTCCCGCCGAGAACGGAAAGATCAGTCAGATAACCGAGGATTTGGTAGGTCCATATGAGCTTCACGATTTCTTCCTGTACTATGCGGTGCGTCAAGGTTTTTCGCCCAAAAAGATATTCAGGCTGGCGGTTTACGCTTTGGGGGATAAGTACGAAAAAGACGCTATTTTAAAGTGGCTGAAAAACTTTTACGGAAGATTTTTCTCTCAGCAGTTCAAACGCTCCTGTCTGCCCGATTCGCCGAAGGTGGGGTCGGTTACGCTTTCTCCGAGGGGGGATTGGCGCATGCCGTCGGACGCGGTTCGGACTGTCTGGAGCAGGGAGCTTGAAGAGATAGAGGTTTAATACTAATCCCTTTTAAAACTGTGGGTATTGCGTCAGTTTAAAAATGGATCGGTATAAGGAAAGGGCATATATATTTATGAAAAGTCACGTGAATATTCCTCAAAACAAATCCAATCCCTCAAATAAAGCAAGCTTTCCCGAAACAAAATATTTTGCCGCCAGAGGGGACGGGCTTTCGGCAGAAAAGCTGAAAAGCGAGACGGATTTTAAAAGCTATCTTAACATGCTGTGGGGCTTTGCTCAAAGATACTGCGTAATGGTGGCGGCTAACGGTACGCCCTGCGGTCCCGCTTATACTCGGGATATATCAAATGCCTTTATGAACGTGGGATTCGAGACCGATTTACAGGGCAAGGACTTTTGCGCATATATCGGAATAATTGATTCCGACCGTATCGTACTCGAAAAGCTATGGTCGGATACGAAAAAGGCAATGGAGGCTTCCGCTTTATTGGATACGGGAGATAAGGTTTCCGTTTTCAGCGCGGGAGACGCCGCGATAGATATAAGCAGGGGTCTTATTTCCATTAACGGAACCGAATACTCGCCCAACGGCAGAGGGCTAAATTTTGTTGTTTACGATAAGGTCACAAAAACGGTGATAGACGCGGTTTGCTTTGATACAAGCGATACGCTTGCAGCTATGAGAACCGACGACTACGCAAAAAGATTCAGAGATTACGGTCAAAGGCATCCCGGGGTAACCGTTTTGGGTGTTGACGTTATGCACTTCCCTTTAAAGCACCGGACGCCTACCGAGCAGGTTATTTTTCAAAACGACCTGGATTGGTATAAGCTGATGGATAATTTGCAGGACAACCGGTTTGTTTTAAGTAAATATTTTGACAGCGAGGGAATTTCCCAGGTGTTGGAAATTCCGCCCTCTTACCGCGATATATACGGCGTTATCCGCTTTACGGACAAGAGAAGCAAGCATGTCAATATTGTCGACGGTCACAGGGTTACCGCTTATCAGCCTCCGTACGGCAGCGATAGCATATGTATCTATATTTGCGGAACCTGCTTATCCTACGGCTATGGTACGGACGACAAGCGAACCACCGCTTCTTATTTGCAGCAGATGTTTAACGAAAAAATGCCCGACAGCAATGTTATAGTTCACAATCACGGTCATTTTCTTGCAAACAGAGATGAAACGGAGGAGGTTTTAAGGCTTATCGAAAGCTTGCCCGTAAAAGAAGGCGATATAATTTTATGGAATACCGACAACTATATTATAAGCCGCGCGGGTGTTCCCATGATCGATATTTTTGATTTTGCCGAAAGACCTCACGACGTTGATTGGTTTTTTGACCTGTATCATTACAATCCCAACGGACACCGCATTGTTGCGGAAAAGCTTTTTGAAGAGCTGATAGGCAGAGGACTTGTCGGCGGCGGTTCGGCTGAGGGAAAAGCTCGGATCGATCAAAGCGACTACGGTTTAACTCAATCTCTTTCAAATGAGCTGGAAGAATACAAAAGCATTTTAAAAAATTATTACAGTGAAATGTTCACACCTTGCATAGGCGCGGTGGTAATGAACTGCAATCCCTTTACCTTAGGTCACCGTTATCTGATAGAAAAAGCACTTGAAAGGTGCGATTTTCTTGTGATATTTGTAGTGGAGGAGGATAAGTCGGTTTTTTCTTTTGAGGACAGATTGAGATTGGTTGACGAGGGTGTAAAAGACCTCTCAAATGTGACGGTCATTCCAAGCGGAAAATTTATGATCTCCTCTCTTACATTTACCGAGTATTTCAACAAGTCCGAATTGCAGGACAGAACGATCGATACTTCTCTTGATGTTTCGGTGTTTGCCCGCGAAATCGCTCCGTGTCTGCATATCGCAAAACGCTTTGCGGGGTCTGAGCCCTTTGACAGCGTAACGCGGCAGTACAATGATGCCATGAGACAGATTTTACCCGAATACGGAATTGAATTTGAGGAAATTCCGAGAGCGGAGATAGAGGGTGAAACGATCAGCGCGTCCAAGGTAAGGCAGATGATTGCCGACGGAAATTTGGAGGGTACAAGGCAGTTTGTGCCGGAAACAACCTTTGATTATCTTTTCAATTTGTTTGGCAATAAGAAATAAAGAAAGGTCATAACTATGAACACTTTAAACAACATAATCAAATTCACTTCTCCGGGCGATTTTACAAAATGGGAGCAGGAGTGTCAGCCTATCGGAAATGCCTATATGGGCGCAAGCTTTTTCGGCGGTATAAAAAAAGAAAAAATAGTGCTGAACGAAAAGACCCTGTGGACGGGCGGACCCTCGGAATATTTTCCCGAATATAACGGCGGAAACAAGCCCGACAGCTATCCTTACGTAAAAGAGGTACAAAGGCTGCTTTACGAGGGCAGGTACAATGAAGCACTGGAGCTGCTGCCCAAGCTTACGGGCGGAGACCGCGGCTCGGGAGCGTATCAGCTTTTATGCAATTTATATCTGGAACAGGATATTGACGACAGCGAGGCTGCCGATTACATACGCAGGCTTGATATGGACAGGGCTTTGTTTACCACGGAATTTACCGTCCGCGGTATTAAATACACCCGCGAGGCCTTTGCGAATTACCCCTCAAACGTAATTTGCATCAGGCTTTCCGCAAGCATGGAAAAGGCCTTGAACGTCAGAATTTCTTTGGGCGAGATACAGCCGGGCGGAAAGGTCGAAGCGGCAAACAATTCTTTAAAATACAGCGGAGAGATACCCGAAAACAAAATGAGATACGCCGCCGAATTCAGAGCGGAATCCGACGGAGCGATCAGGGCCGATACGGATAAGCTTGAAATATCAAACGCTTCTTGGGCGGTTATTTATCTTACTTCTTCCACCGATTACAGCCCAAAATTCGGGGATAAATACAGAAACGGAATAAATCCCGCGGAGCCTGTTGAAAAAAGACTTGACAAGGCGGCTTCAATGGGTTATGACAAGCTTTACAAGGAGCATGAGGAGGACTACGCACCTTTGTTTGAACGCTGCAAGCTGTGCCTTAACAATGTAAGCGGCGAGCCATTGCCCGCGGACGAGCTTGTTAAAGGGTACAAGGACGGAGACGCAAGGCTGAGATCCATGCTTGAGGAGCTGTATTTCCAATTCGGACGCTATATGCTGATCTCAAGCTCCCGCGAGGGTACCTTGCCCGCCAATTTGCAGGGCGTGTGGAATGAGAGCAACTGCCCGCCGTGGAACTGCGACTATCATATAAACGTAAATTTGCAGATGAATTACTGGGGCGCGTATAACACCAACCTTGCGGAAACGGCTATACCCTTGGTGGATTTCCTTGACGATCTGCGTCCTGCGGGAAGAGTTACCGCAAAGGAATATTTCGGGATAGTATCTGACGAAAACGCTCCCGAAAACGGCTGGACCGCTCACACNGCGGTAAACCCCTTCGGCTGGACCGCTCCNGGATGGGATTTTTACTGGGGCTGGTCAACCGCCGCCGTTGCGTGGCTTATGCAGAATATCTGGGAGCATTACGAATTTACGGGAGATAAAGATTATCTTGAAAAAAGAATTTATCCCATTATGCTTGAAAGCGTTAANTTTTACAGTCAGTGGCTGATTTANGACGATAAGCAGGACAGACTTGTTTCAACGCCCACCTATTCCCCCGAGCANGGNCCNGTTACCGTGGGCAACACCTACGAGCAGTCATTGATAGAACAGCTTTACAATGATTTTGTCANGGCAAGCGGGATTTTGGATAAGGACGCGGAATTAAGGGAAAAAATAAAGGAAGACGTAAAGAAGCTCAGGCCCTTTGGGGTAAGCAAAAAAGGACTTTTAAAGGAATGGTACGAGGAGGACGGCGAGGATTTCGANTTTTCCAAGGTACAGCAAAATCACCGTCATATCAGTCATCTTATGGGATTATATCCGGGCAAGGCCATAACCTCTTTGACTCCCGAGCTNATGAAGGCCGCAATAAACACCATGAACGACAGGGGCGACGATTCCACGGGCTGGGCAAGAGCCTANAAGCTGAATCTGTGGGCAAGGACNGGCGACGGAGAAAGAGCCTATAAGATAATGAGCGGACTTTTAAGAGACTGCACCTTTGTTAACCTTTTCGATTTTCACCCGCCCTTCCAGNTGGACGGCAACTTCGGCGGCAGNGCGGGAATTGCGGAAATGCTTTTACAAAGCCATGAGGGATATATAAATCCTNTGGCGGCAGTACCCGAATGCTGGAGCGAGGGTGAATTTGAGGGACTTTGCGCAAGAAACGGCTTTGTGCTGAGCGGAAGGTGGGAAAAAGGCAGGCTTGCTTCGCTTGACATAAGGTCCGAGCTGGGCGGCTGTCTTAANATAAAATGTGATCCCGAAAAGATAAGCTCTNAACGGAAANCNTGTTGATTTTAAGANGGAAAACGGCGTCACTGAATTGGAGACGGTAAAGGGGGGAGAATATAGGCTTGAATTTATATGAGCGTCTTGAAAAAATAAAAAACAAAAAAGTTTCTCCCGTTACAAAAGAGGATTTTCTTCACTCGGTGGCATTTACNGGNTATCGTCCCGAAAAGCTTCCNTTTGGCTATGATTTTGAATGCGAACAGGCCAAAACGCTTAAGCGCGCCTTGTATACAGAATACGACAAGCTTTTTCGGAAGGGCTTTAAGTATTTTCTTACGGGAGGAGCGATGGGCAGCGATTTGATGGCGGCGGACGTGATATTGCAGCTTAAAAAGGAATACGGGAAACAGGCAAAAAANGTTATGAGCATAATCTGTCTTCCCTGTCACGAGCATTTCAGAAATTGGAATCCCGCGGAAACNGAACACCTTGAAAGGATACTNGCGGACGACACCTCCGCATTTTACGTCTCCGACCGCCCCTATTATCCGGGCTGTATGCAGGAAAGAAACAAGTATATGGTGGACACCTCGGCGGTGCTTATCGCTGTTTACGACGGAAAGGCGGGAGGAACGAGAAATACCGTTGAGTACGCCAAGGGGCTAAAACGAAAGATCGTTTCATTCAGACCCGACAGCGGTATCAGGATAGAATTGTTCAGCAAAAGGGCCGATGTCGGGGCGCAGCTTAATTTAATGGACGAGGACGACGATGACTACGCGGAGTTTAATNATATTCTCTAATAAAAATCATCGTATAAATTTATATATAATTTGAGTATAGTTCTTTTGGTGCAATTTCATNCCAATCCCTTTTTGAACTGACGTAATACCCACAGTTCAAANAGGGATTGCACCCGAAACACTAATCCCACAGTTCTAAAAGGGATTAGTATCAATTATAAACTATAAACAAGAAAGGGAAAAATATGTTCAAGGACTTATTATGGAATGACAATTGGCAGTTCTGCCTTGCGGAAAACGACGCGCTGTCGATCGAAAATGTTGACGGGGAAAGCTTCACCGATGTTGAANTTCCCCACGACTGGCTGATAGGAGATACNCGCAATCTTTACAAAAGCGGCGACGGCTGGTACAGAAAACNTTTTAACGTTACGGAGGAAATGTTGAGCGGCAAGGTGTTTGTGGGCTTTGACGGAGTTTATATGGACTGCACCGTTTATGTGAACAAAAAGCCCGTGGGNGACTGGAAGTACGGTTACTCAAGCTTTTGCTTTGATATTACCGATTTTCTTTCCCTCGGAGAAAATACCNTTCACGTTGTCGCAAGATATAAAGCCCCCAACTCCCGCTGGTACAGCGGAGCGGGCATTTACAGAAGCGTTTATTTAAGACTCAGGAACAAAGCCTATATNGAAAATGACGGCGTTTATATTTCTCCCCGTTTGGAGGGCGATATTTGGAAAGTATACATTGAAGCGGAAAAAACGGGCGGGGACAGGCTTATTCANTCTGTTTCAGCTCCCGACGGAAAGNAAATCGGAACGGCTGAGGGNTTGTCCTGCGTCATTGAGGTGAAGGACCCCGTTTTATGGGATATTTACAAGGGCNATTTGTACACGTTGAAAAGCACCTTGTACAGCGGNGAAGAAATTTCCGATGTCCGGGAAAATGTTTTCGGCTTCCGAACGACGGAATTTGATCCTCAAAGGGGATTTGTAATAAACGGAAGAANAGAAAAAATACGCGGCGTATGTATGCACCACGACTTGGGCGCGCTGGGTGCGGCAATGAACGAGGCGGCGTTAAAAAGACAGCTTGAAATATTAAAGGGCTTCGGCGTTAACGCAATAAGAACCAGTCACAATATGCCCGCAAGAGAATTGGTAAGAATGTGCAATGAAATGGGTATTTTATTGGACACCGAGTGCTTTGATATGTGGGAAAATCCCAAAACCGAATTTGACTACGCGAGATTTTTCCCCGATTGGTACAAAACCGATATTAAAGCTTGGGTAAGGCGCGACAGAAACAGTCCCGCCGTTGTGATGTGGTCTATCGGCAACGAAATAGGAGATACCCACGCTTCGCCCAGAGGTCTTGAGGTGGCGAAAATGCTTAAAGAAGCGNTACTGGAGCATGACCCCAAGGGGAANGCCGTTTGTACCATTGCCTCCAATTATATGCCATGGGAAAACGCGCAAAAGGTTGCGGACTATTTAAAACAGGGCGGGTACAACTACGCGGAGCATTTGTATGACGAGCATCACCAAAAGCATCCCGACTGGTTCATTTACGGCAGCGAAACCTCCTCCGCCGTGCGTTCGAGAGGTATATATCACCTCCCCGCTTCCGCCGATATTTTAACTCACGACGATTTACAGTGCAGCGATATGGGAAACAGCTGCGTAAGCTGGGGCAAGCCTATGGATAAGGCTTGGATAATGGACAGAGACAGCTTATATTGCGGAGGACAGTTTGTCTGGACGGGCTTTGACTATATCGGCGAGCCTACCCCATACAGCACCAAAAACTCTTATTTCGGAATAGTTGATACCGCGGGCTTGTTTAAGGACGCTTATTACTTCTACCGTGCGGTTTGGACAGACGGCAAAAAGTCCCCCTTTGTTCACATTCTCCCCGCTTGGGATTTTAATGAGGGACAGGAAATAGAGGTAAAGACTTATTCCAACTTGGAGGACGTGGAGCTGTTCTTTAACGGCGAATCCTTGGGCAGACAGCATATAGATCTGGANNACGGAAAGGTGCTTTACGGAAGCTGGAAGCTTAAATACACCAAGGGAGAATTGGTNGCAAGAGCTTATAACAAAAACGGAACGGAAGCNGCTTTTGACAGGATAGCTTCCTTNGGCGAAGCGGCGGAGCTTACTATTACCCCCGAAAAAACCTCTCTTAAGGCGGACGGTCACGATCTTATTTTCTTAAGAATAGGCGCGGTGGACGAAAACGGCGAGCCTGTCGCCAACGCGAGAAACAGGATAAAGGTAGAGGTCGGCGGCGCGGGACGNCTTGTGGGCTTGGACAGCGGCGACTCTACCGATTACGACAGCTATAAGGGAAACAGCAAGCGTTTATTNAGCGGCATGATAACTGCGATAATNGGGGCTACCCTTGAAAGCGGCGATATTAACATTGCNGTATCTTCCGAGGGGCTTCCCACCGCAAGACTTGTGCTGACGGCCGTACCCTGTGAGATAAAGGAGGGCGTTTCCGCTCCGCATAAGTGTTTCCCNGTTTACATTCAGCCCGAGGACAAAAGTATTTCCGCAAGAAAGATAGAGCTTACTACAAACAGGNTTGCCTTAAATAAGGAAACCCCTTCCGCGGAAATAAGCGCGAAGGTATTGCCNTTGAACGCAAGCTTTAAGGATATTACATGGAAGTGCATTTTGGAAAACGGCATTGAAAGTCCCATTGCGGAGCTTGTACCTGATGGGGATAAGGCTTTTGTTACCGCCAAGGGCGACGGCAGCTTTATTCTCAGGGCAATGTGCAGCAACGGAAAGGATCACCCNGAAATTATAAGCGATCTGTATTTCACCGCCGAGGGNNTNGGCGACGCGCTGACAAATCCTTACAGCTTTGTTTCNGCTTCGCTTTGGTCNTTCTCTAACCTCACTCCTTCCATTGTGGACAAGGGGGCTGTTTCCCGCATTAANGAAAGAACGGTCATCGGATTTGACAATATCGATTTCGGAAGCTACGGCAGCGATAAGCTTACTCTTTATGTAGGCAACGGCAGAGCGGACGCGGTTGATATTGAGCTTTGGCAGGGTGATCCCGACAAGCCCGATACCANGCCCGTTCTTATAGATACCTTGCGCTTCGAGCCAAACGGCGGCTGGGATAGATTTATGCCCGCGGAGTTTAAGCTGCCCAAGCGGTTAAAGGGTATAGTTTCGGTTTCCTTTGTTATTTCCAAAAACTGNATTTTCGGCGGTTTTGAATTTGAAAAGCTTAACCGTTCAAGGGCCAAGCTTCAAAGTGCCGAGTACGACAGCGTTTACGGCGACGACTTTGTTATAAACGAAAACAGGGTTGAGAAGATCGGAAACAATGTGGTTATTGGATTTAAGGAGCTTGATTTCGGCGACGAGGGAGTTAATAAAATTACCGTAAGAGGTAAGACCTCAAATCCCGTTAATTCAATTCAAATCCGCTATACTCCCAAGGGGGGAAATCAGATAACTCAGCTTGCCGAGTTTGAGCAGTGCGGTGAATATACCGAAAGAGTGTTTGAGCTTGACAGGATATGCGGCGAGGTCAGCGAGCTTTCNTTTGTGTTTATGCCGGGGTCGGATTTTGATTTTGATTGGTTTAAGTTTGAATAAGGGGGGTGGCTCCTCAGGCGGCGGAGTGCCTTTTCAACTGNGTTGGGCTTTTTAAAAGTGCGTTTTTGGCGNTAGGTGCTTTTCGGAGCGACNGACGATTGTTTGNTTTGTAAAGCTGCGCTTTATGTNNTGCTTTTCTTNTNACTCGGAAGCGAGGTGCAGTTTGCGCTCCCGCGCGGGGCTTAAGGTAACAGAGAGCAAGCTTTGTTGCCGCCGAATCCTTGCGGCGGTTGGGGCTTGCTCCCGACGGCGTCCTGCCGTCCCAAAGGGGGGGCGAAGTCGAAACAAGCTCCGAANNNGTGANNAANAANAGNNTAANTTCTNAAANAANAAAGATTAAGTGNNTGCGGAGCTTGTTCCGACACTCTCCCCCCCTTAGGTTTCACCTTAAGAATCCTTTCCTTACCCCCCTCTATTGCGTAGTGCTTGAAATGTGTTTTTTTGCCCCATAAAGTTAGTGCGTGAAATGTCACTTATATAACTTTGTTAAATTATTCAATGCTGGAAATTTGCAGTAGTGTTTTATTTACNTTCGGGTCGCAGGTGTTCCGTTATTTATCAGATGTTTTCATTGGTGACGTCGGCGGCTCCCATTAGTTTGTGCAATGTATGATTNNGCTTGCTCNCCCAANTNTGTTGTNCCGCCCTATCCGTTAAAAACGTTCCTTTTACANTAACTGCCNCACAGCNGGGGGCGGAGCCAAATTTTCGCCTTTGGCNAAAATTTTGAAATGCTTCGCATTTCAGCGGGCTGTCGCCCGCGGCTCCGCCGCTTTGCCGTGAANGTGCGGCTTAAAGAATATGATGAGATACCATATTTACCGATTCAGGTGACTTTGTATAAGATTTTGGCGAGCNGCGCAAATAATACATTATACGCCGAAATGGAACCTATTTTAACCGAGGATGTATATTATACCGNCGCAAACAACACTCTTGTGCAAGTTATNAGTAAAAACGCAACAAAATGGAATGGGATTAAAGCAACGCTTGAAGCCNTGAATNTTTCACAAACCGANGCTGTATATTTCGGCGATGATAANGATGATATTGAACCGATTCNGATGTGCGGCATTGGAGTTGCGGTTTCCAATGCAATCGAAGCCGTGATCAATGCGGCGGATTATATTACCGGCAGCAATGACGAAGACGGCGTGGCACACTTTATCGAAGAAAATCTCTTATAGCTTCTGCTGCCCGACGTAATGATTGTTTTTCGGTTGACCGCGGACATTTAGACAAGAGATTTCCAAAATTACATAGTAACACCAAAATTAAAAAGGAAAAGGCACTGCTTACGATTTTATTCGCAAGCAGTGTCTTTATTGATATTATTGCTGTTTTTTGTTTCTGTTTTTTTCCCCGAAGCTGTCGTCAAGCACCACATTCTTTTCGGCAGCCTGTCTTCTTCCGTAGATCAAAGAGGGGCTTACTCCTGTGTTTTTCATTATAGCGTCCATTACATGCTTTGTCTTATGAGAAAGCGGAACACCGTCGGCGTCTAAGGGCAGCTCCTCGTCGTCAAAGCCGTCGTTGCGCTCGATGCTGTCAAGTATTTTTGAAAAATCATCCGCCGCGGAATAATTTTCCGAGTCCGAACCTTTTTCCTCCGAAACNGGCATTTCGGTAACGGTCCTGTACGCGCTTACCACCCTTGCGGCACGATTTGCTTCGGCAGGTCTTTCTCTGCTAAGATCGGATTTTTCCGCAGTATCGTTAAAGTGATTTTTTTCCATGCTCTCAGACCTCGTTCCTGACATTTCCGATTCGCCGTAACGACTTCCCAAATCAAGGCCGGCTTCTCTTTTGTTTTCATCGCCCGAGCTTGTTTGACTGAATCTTCTGCCCGTGCCGTAGGCGTTGTTGGCGTTGTATTTGCTGTACGCGTCGGTGTGCGCTGTTTTACCGCTCTTTTCTTCCTCCTGCGAGGCCTTTTCCTCTTGAGTGTCTCTTACCTCTTTTTCGGCAAAGAGATCNAAAAATCCGTCATTGTCGGGCTTGGCATGCTTGTCCTCGGAGCCGTTAAAATTCGGAAGCTTTACCTTGGGTGCTTTGGGTCTGCCTGCGTCGGTCGGTTCCTCCATGTCGGACAAGTCGGCAAATTGCTCCAGATCGGGCAGGAAATGGGGCTTCTCCGCAGCAGCCGTNCTGNTTGTGCCTGTCGGTGCTTTGCTTTCGGAGANGTTGTTTGTGCCGCCGTTTTGNGCCGATTCGGNTTTAGANCTTTCCGCGCNGCTGATATTTTGTATAGCNGCTCTGGCACTTGCNCCCGCGCTTTCNGCCTGACCGCTTTCNGAAAAGTCCTCGCCGAGATAGACGTCNTGTTTTATTTTAGGCGNGCTGCCCGCCGANTCGCCNCCGACAGCNCGAACGGGTATCTCCTGATAGCTTGTGGGGCTTGCTCCCCTTATTATTTTAGCCACAGGCGGCGGAGGAGGCGCGGCCGCTTTCTCCTTCTTTATGGGCAGCGGCTCTTCTTCTTTTTTGTCGGCCGGCTTTAAAAGACCGCTTTGCTCCAGTTCCTTTCTGTCTATTCTTGTAAATTGATAGGGCTTGACAGTTTTCTTTCCGTCCGGCGTCACTTCGGCAGTTTCCTCCTTAGCCGGCTCGGCCGGTAATGGGAAAGAATAGTCCTTTGTGTAAATTACAAATTCGTCGAAATCCGAGGGTCTCGCCTCGCCGTTTATAACCTTGTTTTTTATTACATTAAAGTAGCTGAGCCATTCGGTAAAATCTCTTTGAGAAATATTTTTTCCCACTCTGTCGGATACTTCGCGGTAAAGAGAGTCCGCCTTTTCCTTAAGCTCTTCAAGCTGTTCGGGTGTGGGAGGATCAAATTTGGGCTGCTCCATTATCTCGCGGCAGGTGCTGCCGTCGCGGTGGACGGTGTCGCAGTATTCCGANGTGTAGTANTCGTCGCGTATATAAAACTCCTTGCAGCGGCGGCATCTCTGCAAAAACGCGCCGCTGTTTATAAGAGCGTCTATTTCAAGGTCAATGAAAGCTTTAAATCCCGACGGCACATACACCTTTTCGGAGATCTTCACCATAGATTTGATAATGGTGTTTACCACATTGTCCGAATGGTCGGGAAGATAGCTTTTTATTACCCCAAAAGCGTCCATGGCCTCCCAATCGGTCATCGCGCTCTCATCTGCGGATACGTAAGGAAGACTTTCCGCAAAATGCACATTTTTAAACAGATTGCGCATTATTTCCTTTGCCGCGCCGCCGAATACAAANGGCGCGTTGGGAAGTCTGCCCGGCTTATATTCTCTTACCGAGCTGATCTTGTCCAGGGAATAGCCCTGTTCGTTGGCGGCCACGCTGAACATAAGATCGAAAACGTTCAGTCTGCCCGTAGCTTCNTCCACGCTGTTTAATTTACAGCCGAAAATATAGTCTAACTTTTTTCTTGCGTACTCCTGAATTTTAAGCAGGTTTACCCATTGGTTTATGGCGTGGTGGCTTCTGTACTCGGAAAGACGCTGAAAAATCACCTTTTGAAACGGAGTTTTGCACTCGATAAAGCTTTCCCAAAGAGTAGAGGTTCCCATTTCGCCCTGACGGCAGATATATTCGATCCAGCAGTCCACAACGATCTTGTCGAAAATGCCCCTGATATTGTTCTCGTAATAACGGTGACAGCCTGAGATAGAGTTTCTGATAACGTTTACCTCATCAAGCGGATATTCACCCGATTTCATACAGTCGCGGCAAAGCTGGTTACAGTCCTCCATAAAATGAGTAAAGTCAAATTTACAAAAGCCCAGCAGATTGGACGGTACGTTTACCTGATATATATCGTTGGCGTTTTTGCCTGCAATGTTTAATGTACAAGTATGTGTATTCATTTAACTCTCTTTTCAGCTTTAATAATTGTCGGTGTACCAAGTTGTTTTCGTCAGCGGTATATGCCGTTATTTTTTATAAAGAGGACTTATGCCAAATCCGTTTTATACCGATTTCTATTTTCCAATCTTCCGTTAAATCTGTCTGTAAACAGTATTAAAATCAAACGGCAGGCTCTTCGGTCTCCTCTGTTATTATATCGGGAGCGGGAGTTTCGGTAACGGTGATTCGGGCNGGNGGAGCTTTGGTGGTCGTTTCCTCGGTTTCCTCTTCTTCCTCGGCGGGAGGGGCAAAAAGCTCTTCCATATCAACCGTTTTTCCGTCAATATATAAAATGCCGTCGGACACCCAGCGTGGTGCGGGATNGGCGTTTTCGTACGCTATCGCAAGCACCTTTCGGCAGCCGAAAACTCTGCGGTAGGTAACGAATGGGTATTCTTCGTCCCTGAAGGCTTCTTCAACATAGTAGTTTGTTACCGTTCCGCTGTCGCTTGAATCAACATAGTGCACAAGCCGATATTTTCCGTCGCTTGTNGTCAGATAGTCATGACTGCGCTGCGAGTAATCAAGCTCCTGATCCTCCTCGTAAATTTGGTCGACCAAAACATAGCTTACGGAAATACCGAAATTAAGAAATACACTGTACACCAGTCCGCCTACTATAAACATCATAAGGTAAAGAGTTCCCACAACGGTTTTAAAGGACTCGCCAACTCCGCAGGCAAGAAAGATAAAGGCGGACACCGCAACGGGAGGTATAATTACATGCCACTGTCCGAACCCGACTATCATAAGCAAAAACGCTTCCAAAGGAATTATCGCCGCGGTAATGACGGTGGGCACCTGTTTTCGGGTAAAGAACATCAGNACCGCAAACAGAAAGTTTATGAAAACGTACATTATCATGAGCGTCGTGACATTTTCGATTTCGGGGTAGCTTGTAAAGGTGAGCAAGACCACCTTTCCCAAGAAGAATACGTATATAAAAGACAGAAAGGAGATTCCCAAAAGAAACCATCTGTTCTTTATGAATTTTAAAAACTTGTCCATTTCACATTCCTTTTTTATGTTGTACCGTTAAGTAACTTTAAGTGTATAAAAAGTGTACACTTTATATTGTATAACAAAACGAAGAAAATTTCAAGTAAAATCAAGTGATTTCGTCTTTTTGTATAGAAAATATTGGTATTTGTTAAGGGAATAATTGTTTTTTGGGAATATTTTGAGGATAAATGCCGAGCTGCGGCAAATTATACCCTAAACACTAATTTTCGATCGACAACAAAAAATGTCTATACATTGATCGAAAATTAGTATTAAAGCCGTCATGTTGTAAAAAAAGGACTTGCTTTCGCAAGTCCTTTTTTTGGAGGCGCCACCCGGATTTGAACCGGGGATCAGGGTGTTGCAGACCCACGCCTTACCACTTGGCTATAGCGCCGGTTTTCGCTTTTGTGAATACGCAACTTTTGTTCACAAAAACGAAAAACTCACTGCCCCCGCTTTTGCAGGAGCTTGGTATAGCTTATTCGGAANATAGTAAAAATATTCCAANTAAACTACTGGAGCGGATTACGAGGCTCGAACTCGCTACCTCCACCTTGGCAAGGTGGCGCTCTACCAGATGAGCTAAATCCGCATCTATATAAACGGCTTACGCCGTAATTTCAATTGGCTTTTCGGTATTCGCTCGTATACTTGTCATATATGNGCGAATACAAGCCATATTTACGTATTATCAAATCAATNATCAGCGTATTTTCAGCCGCCCGCGCTTGGTGGGCGGCNNACGCTTGGTGCTCCCGATCGGAATCGAACCAACGACACGAGGATTTTCAGTCCTCTGCTCTACCAACTGAGCTACAGGAGCATTTCTGCTCATCTGAATATGAGCAGAAACGATTGGGTGATAAAAGTAAAGGGGGTTAAGAACGGCCGCTCTTTTTAGGGAAACGACCGCCGCCTTTCGGCGGTGGCGACCCGGATGGGGTTCGAACCCACGACCTCTAGCGTGACAGGCTAGCGTTCTAACCAGCTGAACTACCGGGCCGTATCCTCCGTAAAGGAGAATATGAGGAAATTGTTAAAATAGTGGTTAATCTTAACAAAAAACAGCCGGCATTCAGATTGCCGCCGACTGAGTTTTTGGTGGGAGCTACAGGGCTCGAACCTGTGACCCTCTGCTTGTAAGGCAGATGCTCTCCCAGCTGAGCTAAGCTCCCGATTTGCCGCCTGGCTTGGCGGCTTTTATATTATACACGTTTTTTTAATGCTTGTCAATACTTTTTTACGGTTTTTTTATTAGAAATTGTCACAAAATCTTTGAACATTTTATGATGCAATGTTTATAGTGTATCAAAAAATGTAACTTTTATACTTAATATGTAATTTTTGGTGGGAGGAATATAGGATGCTTTTCGGAAAGCATTGGTAAAACGGTTTTTGCTTTTTAAAAGTGGTGCTTATTTCAGATAAGTGCGTATTGTTTAATTTGCGAAGCTACGCTTTATGGGGTGTTTTTTTATCCTCGGAAGCGAGGTGCATTTTGCGCTCCCGCGCGGGGCTTAAGGGTGNCTAAGAGACTTTTTNNANNCNAAAAGTCTCGGAAGGGGGGGGAGAAGGTGCAGTAAATTCCGCCTAAGTTGATACTTCATAAGCTAATACAAATGCTGAAGAAAGTGCTGTCATATAATAATGCAAAAAAGAACGGCGAAGTTCACTGCCCCACTCTCCCCCCTTAGGGACGGCAGGATGCCGTAGGGAGCANGCCCAAACCGCCGCAAGGATGCGGCGGCATCAGAGCTTGCTCGCTTTCACTCTTAAGAATCCTTTCCTTACCCCCCTCTATGCGTAGTNCTTGANTTTTTAGTTGTTTGCTTTANAAAATATGTGCNNGNAATGNCACTTAGGTAAGTTTGTGAATTGCTGAATGTTGGTGATTTGCACTTATGTTTTATTCAGGTTCGGGTCGCAGGCGTTNCGNTNTTTATTNNNTNTTTTCATTGGTGACGTTGGNNNATTGCTCCCATTAGTTTGTGCAATGTATTATTATGTTTGCTTACCCAATTATGTTGTGCTGCCCTATCCGTTAAAACTGCGCCTTTTTCGGNGANTGCCCCACAGCAGGGGCGGAGNCAAATTTTCGCNTTTGGCGAAAATTTTGAAATGCTTCGCATTTCAGCGGGCTGTCGCCCGCGGCTCCGCCGCCAACGCTGTTCGCCGCTCCCGCCTTTGNTCTGCGCAGGTCTTACCTCACGAAATTGCGTGCCGTTCTCATCNCCCAAGTCNTGCCGCCCGAAAGTATATGCCGCTCNATGCTTTTACCGCATATCACTTCCCCTATCCGTCTTTTTNTCTCCACACCCAACAAAAACAGCTTGACNTCCGCAAAACAAGTCAAGCTGTTTATTTNTATTTTTATTTATCCGTAATACAAACAGTTATACATACTATCTTATNAGAAAACCCGAACCGTAATCAAAACGCTTATTCGCTTCCCGCTACCGCAACGCTGTCTATTCTCACNGCAAAAGGNCCCTCATAATGGCTGTCCGAGTACTTTTCTTCGGAGAACACNAAATTCTTATGCGCCTGTGTGATTATGCCGTTTACCGAGCCGCCCGTTACCTTTGACACCGTGTTTCCGTCAAATAAGTAAGCCAGACGAATTTCACCGCCGAAGTGTCCCGTAAAGTCGTCGATCTGAAAATCGGAAAATTTCACTACCTGCAAATAGGGCTTTTTCTTCATCTCCTCAAGCTTTTGAGTTCCCGCTTCAAGCTTTATTTTTTCGTAAGAACCCGTGGGCGTTGTCCCCAAATACTGAGCAAAACGGTTGACGCCGTGGATAGCCTTTAATGTGCCGTTTTCGATAAGCTTAAGATCGGACATCTTTATGCCCTCTTCGCTGTACGGCACGGTGGCGATGCAGGTGATATTAAGCTTTTCTCCCTTAATGTCGTCCCCCTGTACCGCCGTCCCCGCCGAATAATCGGAATACTTTGCGTATATCTGCGACGCGTTGGATTTTATGGTNTAATAGCTGAGTACGGTCGCCAACTCGCTGCCGCTGAGTATCACGTCGTAATTGCCGCTTTCAAGGGTACGCTTGGCAACGGATCTGTCCTTTGCCGCCGCTATTCCCTCCGCCGCCTTTTCCGCTATCGCCTTTTCGTTTACATTGTCGTATTCAAAGCCGTAGTAAAGCTCCACGTCCTCCTCTGCGGTGCATTGGGTCACAAATTCGCCGTTTACCGTAAATTTATTGAAGCTTACGTCCACTCCGTCGGAATTAACTATGTGATGACGCTCGTTTACCGCAAAAAATTCCGCCGAGTTTATAAAGGCCTCTTTATCGGTATCCGCGGAATACAGTGCCTGCGCCATACGGTTGACGGCTTCTTCCGCCGACTGCGGGGAAATGCTTTCGTCATTTACGGCCGNGCCGCTGCCCTTGACAAGCTCAAAATAAGGATTTGCGGCAAACTGCGCGGCGTAGTACGCGCTTTTGAGCTGAGCTCTTATTTCGTCCTCGTTCATGGTGGGAAAAATACTTGTTCCCGCGCTTCCTCTGAGCTTATCGCCGTTCTTTTCTATGTCGCGGTATACGGTAACATCGTAAAGCGTTACGTCTTTTGTACGGCGGGTATCTATGTTTTTGCGAATGAAAAACAGCTCGCTGCCGCTTCTTTCGGTTTTGTTTATAAGATACTTTTCTATACCCTCTGATTTTAATATATCGACTATTTTGTTTATCATTTTATAAACTGCCTTTCTTTTTTAGCTTAAGAATATATTAGCCTAATGAGATTTTCGCTTTGATATACGGACCGCCGTCGGACACCTTTACCCATTCCTTGTAGCCCTTGCCGCACATGCCGGTGCCGCACAGCTCAACGTCTCCGCTTACCATGCTGATGGATTTCAGCAGGTCGGGTACGTACCCTGTCAGAACTATGGGCGAGAATATTTTTCCCGTGAGCTTTCCGTCCTTTATTTCCTTAGCCATGCTCACCATCATCTGTATGCCCCAGTTTTTGGGGTCTTCCATTCCGCTGCTGGGAGTTGAAAGCAAAAAGCCGTACTTGATCGAAGCTATCATATCCTCAACGGTATCGTTTCCGCCCAAAAAGTAAGTGTTTGTCATGCGGGTGTATGCCTTGCGCTCGTAGCTTTCNCTGCGTCCGTTNCCCGTTGGAGAGGTGTTCAAAAGCAGCGCGCTTTTTGCGTCGCAGAAGCCGCCTTTCAGTATGCCCTTGTCTATTACAAGAGTATCGTGGGCTTCCTCGCCCTCGTCGTCNAAGAAATANGTNGCGGTCTGNTTTACCGCGCAGGCACTGTCGTGCATGGTAACCAAGGGAGAAGCCACCTGTTTTCCTATATAATGCTTCGCAAGGGCGCGGTCCTTTGCAAACATGTCCATTTCAACACCGTGTCCGAAGGCCTCGTGTACGATCATGCCCGTTACCTCGGGTTCGCATATGCAGTCGTATACGCCGGGAGTAATAGGCTCGCCCGACAGAAGCTCAATTGCGGTGTTTACCGCGGTGTCGGCTATCGAGTTCATTTGCTCCATAACCTCCGCGCCGCCCAAAACGGAAAATCCCTTATAGCCCTCTTGAATGTTGTCTCCGCTTTTTGCGACGGCAAATACAACTCCGGAAGCCCACATCAGATTTTGCGTAAGGTCTCGTTCTCTGCTGATAAAAATGTTGGAATATCTGCGGTATTCAAACATCGTTATGCAGTCTATCACACGTTCGTCCTTTGCCATGGCCCTTTGACGGATATCCGTAAGCCTTGATATTATCTTTTCGTCTCCCAGCTCCTTGGGGTCGATCTCATATTCCGAGGATTTATCAAGGGTGAGAGGTCTGTCCGAGGGCATGCCGCGGTTTTCGCCCCCGCAAAGCTTTACGGCGCGTTCAACGCCGTCGATTATTTTCGGGAAAAGCTCCTCGCTTAATTCGTTAAAGGAGTATTCCGCTTGTCCGCTTTTGTCGAAAACTCTGATAACAAATCCTCTGTTGTTAAAAAAACGGCTCGGCGCAATGCCTACACCCGTGGAAGCGATTCGATACTGAGTATCCTCGCTGTCGGTTCCCAACAGGGAGCAGTAATCGTATTTTTCGCATAAAAGCTTGACCAGCTTTTTTGCGGCAGGTCTTATTTTTTCAAGATATTCGCTTTTGTTTACTTTCATTTTATTTTACTTTTTCCTTTCCTTTTTTTGGAAAACATGACTGTATTTGACTATAATTATAGCATTTTAAAATCGGTTTGTCTATACTTGGAGAGATTTAAGTTTGTACGGAATTTTCTCAGTCGGCGAAATGCCTTTTTAAAGCTGCGCTTTATGTAGTGTTTTTTTACTCGGAAAGCGAGTGCAGTTTGCGCTCCCGCGCGGGGCTTAAGGTGACACCAAAGGGGGGAGAAGGTGCAATAAGTTTCACCTTATGTTATCACTTTAAGAAAAAAGGCACAATTATAAAACAAACTTGTTTATATACACAATCACAAAAAAATCGGTGAAACTCATTGCCCCACTCTCCCCCCTTAGGTTTCACCTTAAGAATCCCTTCCTTACCCCCCTCTGTGCGTAGTGCCGATTTTTTAGTTNTTTGCCTCAGAGAGTATGTGCGTGAAATGTCACTTAGATAAGNTTGTNAATTGGCAGATGCCGGTAATTTGCAATTATGCTGTGCTGTGCNTTGNTTGTTTTTCATTTTTTTGAGGTGNTTTTTTCTTTTGGTTATGTCTCTTTTTCTATTTTTTCGTTGAATTTTGGTGAAGCTTAAATTGGAAAATTGATTGCATCATGTTTTTTTGTAAAAAATATCGGCGCGCAGGCCGAAAAATTTTTTATTTTTTGTGAAAATGTACCTTTGAAATATTTTTGTTTTTTTGATATGATAATATCTGTCGAACAGCTCAAAGGCGTAGAAATTCACGATGATTTCTGCGCTTTTTTTGTTGCTCGGCGNAGTTTTCAGGCAGCTTTTCTCGGATAAAGACTCCTAATATTTTACTTGGAGGGACNGTATGAGTCAAGAAAAAAATTCACTTTTTTTGGGAACGGAAAAAATTTCAAAGCTGATGATCAAATTTTCCGTTCCCTGCGTGCTTTCACTGCTTGTCAGCGCGCTTTACAATATAGTTGACCAGATATTTATCGGCAACAGTGAGCTGAGCGCGCTGGGAAANGCCGCTACGGGCGTTGTNTTCCCTATCTTTATTATCGCGCAGGCGTTTGCGTGGTGCTACGGCGACGGCTGCGCGGCGTATCTTAACATATGTCAGGGCAAAAACGATTCGCAGAACGCTCATAAATCTATCGGAACGGGAATTACNGTCACTTTGATTTCGGGTATCGTTCTTATGGCGATTTTTTATCCTTTGAAAACCCAGATATTNACTTTGTTCGGCGCGTCGGAAAACAGCATTGATATGGCGATAGAGTACTTTGATCTGATTCTCGCGTTCTTCCCTGTTTTTATGCTGTCCAATATGATGAACGCTGTAATACGCGCGGACGGTACTCCCGCGTGGTCCATGGCGTCTATGCTGGCGGGCGCGNTGACCAATATCATTCTTGATCCCGTATTTATTTTCGGNGCGAAATGGGGTATGTTCGGAGCGGCTCTGGCGACTGTGATCGGCCAAACGGTCTCTTTTGCTGTCACATTTGTTTACTTTTTCCGCACAAAAACCTTCAAGCTTAAATTAAAAAGCCTTATCCCCGATTTTAAAGTATTTTCCGGCGCGCTTCAGCTTGGTACGTCTTCGTTTATCACNCAGATGACGATCGTTATCATATCATTGGTGTGCAATATCATGCTTGCAAAATACGGCGCAATGTCACANTACGGCGTGGATATTCCTATTGCGATCATCGGTATTGAGAGCAAGGTGTTCACCGTGGTGATCAATCTTGTTGTCGGGATAGTTCTCGGCTGTCAGCCCATTATCAGCTACAATATGGGAGCTAAACGCTATGACCGTGTAAAAGAGCTGTACCGAAAAATACTTCTCTGCACNGTTGTTATAGGTCTTGCTTCAACNTTGCTGTTTGAGCTTGCACCCAATGCCGTTGTCGGAATGTTCGGAACTCCCACNAATATTCCGAANCCCGACGATTACTGGAGATTCGGAGAATTGACCTTCCGCATTTTCCTTTGTCTGGTTACCTTTACTTGCACGATCAAAATGACCTCGATTTTCTTCCAGGCGGTGGGCAAACCGATACGCGCGGTCGTTGCGTCAATGATACGCGATATTATCTGCTTTATTCCGCTGATAATCACGCTTCCTCTCTTCTTTGGAATAGAAGGNATCCTGTTTGCAGCACCCTCCGCCGATCTTATCGCAATGATCGTCGCCGCGGCACTTACAGTAACCTTTNTGAAAACTCTTAAAGACAAGCCNNCGGAAAAAGGCGCGGAGACCGTGCTGANGCCGTCCTCCAAGGGCGTTATCATCACCATTGCGAGAGAGCACGGTTCTTCCGGCAAGCAGATCGGAAAGCTGGTNGCGGAAAGATTGGGAATCCCCTTTTATTATAAGGAAATGACCGCACTTGCCGCACAGGAAAGCGGATTGGACAAGGAATTTATTTCCGACATCAACGTCAATGCGCCCGCGCTGCTGCACAGCCTTTATTTAAGCACCGACGTAGTTCGGCAGGCGATAATCGCACAGGACAAGGTAATACGCAAGATCGCGGACAACGGAAGCTGCGTTATAGTAGGCAGAGCGGCGGATTACGTGCTGCGCGGTTATGAAGACGCGGTNCGTATTTTCATTTACGCCGATGAGGATTACAGAATCCGCCGCGTTATGGAGGTATACGGCGACAGCGCGGAGGAAGCCAAGAGAAACATTCACCGTTCCGATGAAGCGAGAGCTTCTTATTATAAAAATATTTCCGANCTGAATTGGGGCGACCGTCATAATTACGAGCTGATGCTTGACAGCTCNATAGGNCTTGAAGCGAGTGTGAATGTTATATGCGATTACGTTCGCGGCAAATCAAAATAATGCCGAAAAANCGCGAAATTTGTTTAATGGGTCTGTAATGGAACCGTAAAAATGAAAGCGGCGTCATTCCNCTAATGAAAAATATACCCGTCGAAACCTTATTTGCCTTGGTTTTGACGGNTTATTTTTTGAGNGTTATACTAACGTTTTTGATTCCGTTTTATACTAATTGAAAATCATATTGTAGACAAAATTTTACAGGGTCTACAATATGATTTTCAATTACACCCTAAGCACTAATTTCCGATCGACAGCAAAATTTGTCTATACTTTGATCGGAAATTAGTATTAACCGCGGCCGTATTTTGATTTGACAAAGGCTTAACGATATGGCGTTTTTATGAATTTGCGGTCATAATTTTTCTGAAATTTTTGTCAATATTGCCAAAGGAAAAAAATTAGCCAAAACCCTTGACATTTTCCTTTATTTGGAGTATACTAGTATACTGTATCATAATGGATATGTGTGTATTTCAGAGGTTTTGACGATGTGACAAAAACCGCTGAAATTCTGCATCAGCGTTGAATTTATTAAGGAGTGATTGAGCCAATGGTAAATGTCAAGGATGTGCAATTGGGCAGAAATACCAGAAAGAGCTTTTCGAAAATCGACGAAGTTTTGGAAATGCCGAACCTCATCGAGATTCAGAAAAATTCCTATCAATGGTTTTTGGACGAGGGTATAAAAGAAGTATTCAACGATATTTCCTCCATAACCGACTCCAACGGCAAGCTTACCTTAAGCTTCGTGGATTATTCGATCGACGATACGCCCAAGTACACCATCAGCGAATGCAAGGAGCGCGATGTGACCTACGCCGCCCCCCTGCGTGTAAAGGCGCGTCTTAAAAACGAGGAAACGGGCGAAATTACCGAGAACACGATTTTTATGGGCGACTTTCCGCTTATGACCGACAGCGGTACATTTGTTATCAACGGTGCGGAAAGAGTTATTGTTTCACAGCTTATCCGTTCTCCGGGCGTTTACTACGGCTTTGACTACGACAAAACAGGCAAAAAGCTGTTTAAATCCACCATTATCCCCAACAGGGGCGCGTGGCTGGAATACGAAATGGACAGCAACGACGTTTTCTATGTTCGTATCGACAAAAACCGCAAAATCCCCGCTACCACCCTTATCCGCGCTTTGGGAAAGGGTACGGACGATGATATTATCGACATGTTCGGCGAGGACGAGCGCATACGTCAGACCATAAACGAAAAAGACACCACCAAGAACACCGAGGAGGCTCTCCTCGAGGTGTACAAGAAGCTTCGCCCCGGCGAGCCTCCCACGGTGGATTCCGCGCAGAATCATTTAAACTCCTTATTCTTTGACGCAAAGCGTTACGATCTGTCCCGTTTCGGCAGATACAAATACAACAAAAAGCTCGGAATTTCGGGAAGAATAGCGGGTCATAAGCTTGCCGCTCCCGTGATCAACCCCATGACGGGAGAGATCATGGCGGAAGAGGGCGAGGTCATAAAGACGGAGCTTGCCAGGGAGATCGAGCAGGCGGGCGTTATGGAGGTCCTCATCAACGTTGAGGACAAGGAAGATGTTATAAAGGTAGTGGGCAACGGTATGGTCGATATACGCCCCTACATTCCCGACAGCATTAACCCGCTTGACTACGGCATTAACGAAAAGGTCTCCTTTAACGTGCTTAAGGAAATTTTAGATACCGCCGATTCCGAGGAGGAAATAAAGGAAGCCTTGGCGCAAAAGGCGGACAGATTAGTCCCCAAGCATATCACTATCGATGATATTTTTGCCACTGTCAGCTATTTTATCAATCTTTGCGAGGGCGTAGGCGACATCGACGACATCGACCATTTGGGCAACAGGCGTATACGCTCCGTAGGCGAGCTTATTCAGAACCAGTTCAGGATAGGCTTTGCGAGAATGGAGCGCGTTATCCGCGAGAGAATGGGCTTGCAGTCCCAGGAAATGGAAAAGGTTTCCCCCAGCTCGCTTATAAATATCCGTCCCGTGGTTGCGGCGATCAAGGAATTTTTCGGTTCTTCTCCTCTGTCGCAGTTCATGGATCAGAATAACCCCTTGGCGGAGCTTACTCATAAAAGACGTCTTTCCGCGCTTGGTCCCGGCGGTCTGAGCCGTGACAGAGCAAGCTTTGAGGTTCGTGACGTACATTATTCCCACTACGGAAGAATGTGTCCCATAGAGACTCCCGAAGGTCCTAACATCGGACTTATATCCTATCTCGCTTCATTTGCCAAGATCAACGAATACGGCTTTATCGAAGCTCCCTACCGCAAGGTGGACAAGGCAACGGGCGTTGTTACCGAAGAGGTGGTTTATATGACCGCCGACGTGGAGGATATGTATATAGTGGCGCAGGCCAACGAGCCTTTGGATAAGGAAGGCCACTTCATGCGTCCCCGCGTTACCGCACGTCACCGCGACGAAATATTGGAGGTGGCGAGAGAGACCGTCGACTATATGGACGTTTCTCCTAAGATGATGGTATCCGTTGCGACGGCCATGATCCCCTTCCTTGAAAACGACGACGCAAACCGTGCGCTGATGGGCGCGAACATGCAGCGTCAGGCAGTGCCGCTTATGGTAACTCAGAATCCCGTGGTAGGCACGGGCATGGAGTATAAGGCGGCGGTAGACTCGGGCGTTTGCATACTTGCGAAAGAGGACGGCCTTGTAACCAATGTTACGGCGGACGTTATAACCGTTTTCACCAACGAGGGCAAGGAGCATAAGTACGAGCTTATCAAGTTCAAGCGTTCCAACCAAGGCACCTGTATCAACCAAAAGCCTATCGTTAAAAAGGGCGATACGGTAAAGAAGGGCGATGTAATAGCCGACGGCCCCGCAACCAGCAACGGCGAAATCTCATTGGGCAAAAACGCTCTCATCGGCTTCATGACATGGGAGGGCTACAACTACGAGGACGCCGTTCTTATAAATGAAAAATTAGTTTACAACGATGTTTACACCTCTATACACATTGAGGAATACGAGCTTGAATGCCGCGAAACAAAGTTAGGCCCCGAGGAGATCACAAGAGAGATCCCCAACGTAAGCGAGGACGCTTTAAAGGATCTGGACGACCGCGGAATCATCAGAATAGGCGCGGAGGTTCACGCCGGGGATATACTTGTAGGTAAGGTAGCTCCCAAGGGCGAGGCGGATCTGACCGCCGAGGAAAGACTTTTAAGAGCCATTTTCGGCGACAAGGCAAGAGACGTAAGAGACAACTCTCTGCGCGTTCCTCACGGCGAAAGCGGCGTTATAGTAGACGTTAAGGTGTTTAACAGAAACAACTGCGCGGAGCTTTCTCCCGGCGTTAACGAGGTAGTCCGCTGCTATATCGCGCAGAAGAGAAAGATCAGCGTGGGCGATAAAATGGCGGGCCGTCACGGCAACAAGGGCGTTGTTTCCCGTATCTTAAAGCAGGAAGATATGCCCTTCCTTCCCGACGGAACACCGCTTGATATAGTATTGAACCCCTTGGGCGTACCTTCCCGTATGAATATCGGACAGGTCCTTGAGGTGCATCTGGGCTACGTTGCGAAGGCTATGGGCTGGAAGATAATGACCCCCGTATTTGACGGCGTTCACGAGGAAAATATCCGCGACCTTTACGACTACGCAAGGGAGCATAAAAACGAGCTTTCTGGCGAGGACACCGCGCAGATAGACTTTACCAAGCTTAACTGGACGGACGACTGCAAAACTCAGCTTATCGACGGCAGAACGGGCGAGCTGTTCGAGTCCCCCGTAACGGTAGGCTATATGTATTATCTTAAGCTCCACCACCTTGTTGACGATAAGATCCACGCACGTTCCACAGGTCCTTATTCGCTGGTTACACAGCAGCCCTTGGGCGGTAAGGCTCAGTTCGGCGGACAGCGTTTCGGTGAAATGGAGGTTTGGGCGTTGGAGGCTTACGGCGCGGCTTATACCCTGCAGGAGATACTGACCGTAAAATCCGACGATATTGTGGGACGCGTAAAAACCTATGAATCCATTGTCAAGGGCGACAATGTTCCCAAGCCCGGCGTTCCCGAATCCTTTAAGGTTCTTGTAAAGGAATTGCAGTCCTTGGGTCTTGACGTTAAGGTGCTTGACAAAAATCAGGATGAAATAGACCTTAAGCAAACCTTTGACGACGACGAGGAGGTCGGAATGGTCAACGCCGACGACTTCGAGTACGTTGCCGATCAAGACGAGCTTGACGCTTCCTTTATTCCCGAGAATCCCGATGATGAAGACGCTCTTTACGGCAGCGGCTATGACGATGAGGACGACTTCGGCGATGATGACGACGACGAGGACGATTTCCCCGGCAGCATGGTTATGGACAGCATGTCGGACGATGACGAGTAAGAAACAGTATTTTTTCGGAATAGCTTAAAGCATTTGCGGGCGTTCCGAAAAGGCTGTTAAACCATTTTGACAAAAAAATCAAAGAATCGAGGTCAACTTAAATTGTCAGACAATGTTTTTGAGTCAATAAAAATCGGTCTTGCTTCACCCGAACAGATCAGGAAGTGGAGCCACGGCGTTGTTACACGCCCCGAAACCATAAATTACCGCACCCAAAAGCCCGAGCGCGACGGCTTGTTCTGCGAGCGCATTTTCGGACCTACCAAGGACTGGGAATGCTCCTGCGGAAAGTACAAGAAAATACGCTTTAAGGGCAAGACCTGCGAACGCTGCGGCGTTGAGGTAACAAGAAGCAAGGTAAGGCGCGAGCGTATGGGCAGCATCGAGCTTGCCGCTCCCGTTTCCCATATCTGGTATTTCAGGGGTACTCCCTCCCGTATCGGTCAGATGCTGGATATTTCCCCGAAAAGACTTGAAGAGGTGCTTTACTTTACAAAATATATCGTAACCGACCCCGGCGAGGGTACTGTTCTCACAAAGGGACAGCTCCTTACCGAAAAGGAATACAACGATATGCGCGAGCGTTATGAGGACGATTTCTGCGCGGGAATGGGCGCGGAGGCTATCAAGCTTTTGCTTGAGGAGATCGACTTAGACGCGCTTTCCGAACAGCTTAAGGGCGAGCTTGTAAACACTCAGGGTCAAAAGAGACTTAAGATACTCAAAAGACTTGACGTAGTTGAAGCCTTCAGACAGAGCGGCAACCGCCCCGAATGGATGATACTGGACGTTATTCCCGTAATCCCTCCCGATATTCGTCCCATGGTGCTGCTGGACGGCGGACGCTTCGCCACCTCCGACTTAAACGATCTTTACAGACGTGTTATCAACAGAAACAACCGTCTTAAGAGAATGATGGAGCTTAAAGCTCCCGATATAATTATCCGCAACGAAAAGCGTATGCTTCAGGAAGCGGTCGACGCGCTTATAGACAACGGCAGACACGGAAGAGCCGTAACGGGTCCCTCCAACAGAGAGCTTAAGTCCCTTTCCGACATGCTTAAGGGCAAGCAGGGACGTTTCAGACAGAACCTGCTGGGTAAGCGCGTGGACTACTCGGGACGTTCGGTTATCGTTGTAGGACCCGACCTTAGAATGGATCAATGCGGTCTGCCCAAGGAAATGGCTATCGAGCTGTTTAAGCCTTTCGTAATGAAGGAGCTTGTACAGCGCGGCAAGGCCAACAACATCAAGAGCGCGAGAAAAATGGTGGATAAGGCCAACGATGATGTTTGGGACGTTCTGGAGGACGTTATCAAGGATCATCCCGTGCTTTTGAACCGTGCGCCTACTCTGCACAGATTGGGTATTCAGGCGTTCTCTCCCGTACTGGTAGAAGGACGCGCACTGAAGCTTCACCCTCTTGTTTGTACCGCTTACAACGCCGACTTTGACGGCGACCAGATGGCGGTGCATCTCCCCCTGTCGGTAGAAGCGCAGAACGAGGCTAAAAACCTTATGCTTGCGGCAAAGAATCTGCTTAAGCCCTCGGACGGACGTCCCGTTACCGTTCCCACGCAGGACATGGTGCTGGGTTCATACTACCTTACCATTACCAAGGAGGGTGAACCGGGAGAAGGAAGCGTATACCGCGATTTTAACGAAGCACTGATGGCGTATCAGGACGGTGTTATTACTCTTCATTCCGCCATTAAGGCGCGTTCTACCCGTACGGTAAACGACGAGACGGTAACACAGCTTATAGATACCACCGTAGGCAAGATCATTTTCAACGAGCATATCCCGCAGGACTTGGGCTTTGTTGACCGCAGCAAGCCCGAAAACGCGGCAAAGCTTGAAATAGACTTTAAGGTTGGCAAGAGCCAGCTCGGAAAAATCATCGACAAGTGCATAAAGGTACACGGTACGGCAGTTACCTCACAGGTGCTTGACAAAATAAAGGCGTTGGGCTTCAAGTATTCCACCAAGGCGGCTATCACCGTTGCGGTATGCGACGCGTCGATCCCTCCTCAGAAAAAGCAGCTTCTTGAAGAAGCGGACGAGGAAGTACTGGAGATAAACAATGATTTCTCCATGGGCTTTATTTCCAACGGGGAACGTAAAAACGCGGTGCTTGCGGTATGGAACAGGATCACCAACGAGATCTCCGACGCGCTTACGGAAAACCTGGATCAGTACAACCCCATTTTCATGATGGCGGACTCGGGCGCGCGCGGAAGCACCAACCAGATAAGACAGCTTGCAGGTATGAGAGGACTTATCGCCAACACATCGGGCGAAACCATTGAAATTCCTATCAGAGCCAACTACCGCGAGGGCTTGAACGTACTTGAATACTTTATTTCCTCAAGAGGCGCGAGAAAGGGACTTGCGGATACCGCGCTGAGAACCGCCGACTCGGGTTATCTGACCCGCCGTCTTGTAGACGTTTCTCAGGAGGTTATTATCCGTATGGAGGACTGCGGCACCGACGAGGGTACAGAGGTTTACGAGATACGCGACGGAAAACAGCTTATTGAGTCATTGAGCGAAAGACTTGTGGGCAGATATTTGCTTCACGACCTGTATGACGGAAACGGCAATCTGGCTATTTCCAAGGATAAGCTGCTTGACGAAGAGGACGCTCAGAAGATCATCGGAATGGGTATCGAAAGGGTAAAGATACGCTCGGTATTGGGCTGCAAGGCTCCTCACGGGGTTTGCGCGAAATGCTACGGCCACTCTCTTGCCAACGGAAAGCCTGTTCAGATAGGCGAAGCGGTAGGCGTTATTGCCGCTCAGTCTATCGGCGAACCCGGTACGCAGCTTACAATGAGAACCTTCCACACGGGCGGTATCGCCAACGCGGAGGACATCACACAGGGTCTTCCCCGCGTAGTTGAGCTTTTTGAAAGCAGACAGCCCAAGTCCAGCGCGATACTGGCAAGAGGCTCCGGTACTGTTCATATCGAAGAGATAAAGAAAGTAAGACATGTTGTAATCATGAGCGAGGACGGTCCTTTAGACCCCGTACCCGTACCCTTCGGATACAGAATGAGAGTCGAAGAGGGCGACTATATTGAAAAGGGCGATTATATTACCGAGGGTGCGGCAAATCCCCACGATATACTCGATATATCGGGCGAGGAAGCGGTTCAGAACTATATCATCTCAGAGGTTCAGAAGGCTTACCGCCAACAGGGTGTTGACATCAACGACAAGCACATTGAGGTTATAGTTCGTCAGATGATGAGAAAGGTCAAGATCGAAAATCCCGGAAGCTCTTACCGTCTGCCCGGCGCAACGGTGGACAAGACGGAGCTTGCGCAGATAATTGAGGACCTTAAAAAGCGCGAAGCAAACGGAGAAGCGGTCGAGTATCCTACGGCAATACCCGTTATCCTCGGTATTACCAAGGCTGCTCTCGCAACTGACAGCTTCCTGTCTGCGGCTTCATTCCAGGAAACCACGCGCATTCTGACCGATGCCGCCATTCACGGCAAGGTTGACCCGCTGCTCGGACTTAAGGAAAATGTAATCATCGGTAAGCTTATTCCCGCGGGAACGGGCATGGGTGATAACGAGGAAGAGGGAGAAAGCAAGGAAGCTGTTCCCGAGGCGGTAAACCAGTAATAATATAGTAAAAATGCACAAAAGCACTTTTTAATAAAGGATTTATACGGCAAAAGCTACAATATTTTCACGCAAACCCTTGAAAATATTGACTTTTGCCGTGTTTTTGTGTATAATAATAAAGCTTGCGCGGATATTCTAACATTTTTTCGCGCGGTATAATTTTAACAGGAGGTGTAAAAGAATTGCCAACCTTTAATCAGCTTGTAAGAAAAGGTAGAGAGTTATCCACAAAGAAGTCTAAGGCTCCCGCACTGCTTAAGAACCTTAACACTCTTAAGAAGGAAACTACGGACATGCCTTCTCCCCAGAAGCGCGGAGTATGCACTGCCGTAAGAACCAGCACTCCCAAGAAGCCTAACTCCGCAATGCGTAAGATCGCCAGAGTAAGACTTTCCAACGGATACGAAGTTACCGCTTACATTCCCGGCATCGGACACAAGCTGCAGGAACACAGCGTTGTTCTTATTCGCGGCGGACGTGTAAGAGATCTCCCCGGTGTGCGTTATCACATCATCAGAGGAACTCTTGACGCTCAGGGCGTTGACGGAAGAATGCAGGGCAGATCCAAGTACGGAGCTAAGCGTCCAAAGGCCGGTAAGAAGTAAAGCGTAACGAATATCGTAAAGTATTCACGAATATCCACTGCCACATTTGTGTGGGAGGTTAATAATACATTAAGCTTTCTTTTCGGAGATAAACGAAAAGAAAAAGGGCTATGTTATATTGCCTTTACTGCAAAATGGCTGGCGGGAGAAAGCGGAAAACGCAGGGCCTGATGAAAAGCAAGTGCTTTTTGACAAGCCGATGCGGAAAAGCCGCTGCGCTTTCGAGTACCGATGAATTCATTAGCCGATATGATCAGATCGGCGAAAATTTATGAAGGAGGGAATAAAGTGCCAAGAAGAGGTAATGTACCCAAGCGTGAAGTATTGCCCGATCCTATGTATAATTCGGAATTGGTAACAAGACTTATCAACAATATCATGCTTGACGGTAAAAAGGGCGTAGCCCAGAAAATTGTTTACGGCGCATTTGAAATTGTAGGCGCAAAGACGGGCAAGGAGCCCCTTGAGGTTTTTGAGCAGGCAATGGAGAACATCATGCCGCAGCTCGAGGTTAAGGCTCGCCGTGTGGGCGGTTCGACCTACCAGGTTCCTATGGAGGTTCGCCCCGACAGACGCAGAACATTGGGTCTCAGATGGATCACCATGTTCAGCAGAAAACGTAACGAAAAAACCATGAAAGAAAGACTTGCAAACGAGATCCTCGACGCATTGAACGGACAGGGCGCGTCTTGCAAGAAGCGTGATGATACCCACAGAATGGCAGAAGCCAACAAGGCGTTTGCTCATTACAAGTGGTAATTGCAAGGATAAACGTCGGGTATGCTGCAAATACTGCTATCAGACGTTTAAGACCGCCTAAAAACGGTCTTTAGTCCTTCAAAGAAAGGAAGGTCATATATATGGCAAGAGATGTAACTCTCGAAATGACCCGTAATATTGGTATCATGGCGCATATTGACGCAGGTAAAACCACTACAACGGAGCGTATCCTGTTTTACACCGGTATCAACCATAAGATAGGCGAAACTCACGACGGTTCTGCGACAATGGACTGGATGGAGCAGGAGCAGGAAAGAGGTATCACGATCACCTCCGCCGCTACCACTGCATACTGGAACAAGCATAGAATAAATATTATAGATACTCCGGGTCACGTGGACTTTACCGTTGAGGTAGAACGTTCACTGAGAGTGCTTGACGGCTCGGTAACCGTATTTTGCGCAAAGGGAGGCGTTGAGCCTCAGTCGGAAACGGTTTGGCGTCAGGCAGACAAGTATCAGGTACCCAGAATGGCTTATGTTAACAAGATGGACATTATGGGTGCGGACTTCTTCAACGTAGTGCAGATGATGAAGGATCGCCTTAAAACAAACGCGGTTCCCATTCAGCTCCCTATCGGTGCGGAAGACACATTCAGAGGGATCATCGACCTCGTTGAAATGAACGCCGACATCTATTACGATGATCTGGGCAAGGATATGAGAGTCGAAGAAATTCCCGAGGATATGAAGGAATTGGCTTCCAAGTACAGGGACGAGCTTCTGGAAGCGATCGCCGAGCAGGACGAGGAGATAATGAACAAATACCTCGAGGGCGAAGAAATAACCACTGCTGAAATTAAGAGATGTTTGCGCATCGGTACGATAAATAACCAGATCGTACCCGTAGTATGCGGTACGTCTTACAAGAACAAGGGCGTTCAGAAGCTGCTTGACGCCGTTGTTGACTATATGCCTTCACCTCTCGATATCCCCGCAATCAAGGGTACCGACCCCGATTCAGGCGAGGAGACCGACAGAAAGGCGGGAGATAACGAACCCTTCTCCGCTCTCGCGTTTAAGATCGCAACAGACCCCTTTGTAGGTAAGCTTTGCTTCTTCAGAGTTTATTCGGGCGTTGTTGAAGCGGGTTCGGCCGTGCTTAACGCCACCAAGGGCAAGAAAGAGCGCATGGGACGTATTCTCCAGATGCACGCTAACCACAGACAGGACCTTGAGGTTTGCTACTGCGGCGATATTGCTGCGGCGGTGGGTCTTAAGAACACCACAACCGGTGATACTCTCTGTGACGAAGCACACCCCGTAATTCTCGAATCCATGGAATTCCCCGATCCCGTTATCGACTTGGCTATCGAGCCTAAGACCAAGGCAGGTCAGGAAAAGATGGCGTTGGCTCTCGCAAAGCTTGCGGAGGAAGACCCCACCTTCAGAACATGGACAGACGAGGAAACAGGTCAGACCATTATCGCGGGCATGGGCGAATTGCACCTTGAGATCATCGTTGACAGACTTCTCCGTGAATTTAAGGTAGAAGCAAACGTCGGCGCACCTCAGGTTGCTTATAAGGAGACCATTACGACCAACACCGAGGTTGACACCAAGTATGCGCGTCAGTCTGGCGGTAAAGGTCAGTACGGTCACGTTAAGCTCCGCGTTGAGCCTAACGAAAGCGGCAAGGGCTACGAGTTCATTAACGAGGTAGTAGGCGGCTCCGTTCCCAAGGAATATATACCCGCCGTTGACGCAGGTATCCAGGGCGCAATGCAGGCAGGCGTGCTTGCGGGCTTCCCCACCGTTGACTTAAAGGTAACTCTTTACGACGGTTCTTATCACGAGGTAGACTCCTCGGAAATGGCGTTCAAGATCGCGGGTTCTATGGCTATCAAGGAAGCCTGCCGCAAGGCAAACCCCGTTATCCTTGAGCCTATCATGAAGGTAGTCGTTATCGTTCCCGAGGACTATATGGGCGACGTTATCGGCGACTTGAACTCCCGCCGCGGACTTGTCCAGGGCTTTGAGGACAGAAACGGCGCAAAGCAGATCGAAGCTTTGGTTCCCCTTTCGGAAATGTTCGGCTACTCCAATGACCTGCGTTCAAAGACACAGGGCCGCGGACAGTATGTAATGGAGCCTCACAGCTATGTACAGGTTCCCAAGAATATCGCGGAAGGAATTATGAAGTCCAGAAGCAAGGATTAAGAATATTTTTTAGTAATTTTACAAAAAAGACTTGTAATTTACAAAAAAATTTGGTAAAATTAAGGTTAAGCTAAAACAAAATCTTTTAGGAGGAAAATATAATGGCTAAACAAAAATTTGAACGTAATAAGCCCCATGTAAACATTGGTACCATCGGTCACGTTGACCACGGCAAGACCACTCTTACCGCTGCTATTACCAAGGTACTGGCACTCAAGGGCTACGCTCAGTTCGAAGCATACGACATGATCGACAAGGCTCCCGAAGAGAGAGAGCGTGGTATCACTATCAATACCGCTCACGTTGAGTACGAGACAGACAACCGTCACTATGCTCACGTTGACTGCCCCGGCCACGCTGACTATATCAAGAACATGATCACCGGTGCCGCTCAGATGGACGGCGCGATCCTCGTTGTTGCAGGTACAGACGGTCCTATGGCTCAGACCAAGGAGCACATCCTGCTTGCTCACCAGGTAGGCGTTCCCGCAATGGTAGTATTTATCAACAAGTGCGACGACGTTGACGATCCCGAATTGCTCGACCTCGTTGAAATGGATATCAGAGACATTCTCAGCAACCACGACTTCCCCGGCGACGACATTCCCGTTATCAGAGGCTCCGCTAAGGTTGCTCTTGATTCCGCAAGCCAGGACATCAACGCTCCCGAGTATCAGTGCATCGTTGAGCTTATGAAGGCTGTTGACGATTACATTCCCACTCCTGACCGTAAGGCTGACCAGCCTTTCCTGATGCCTGTTGAGGACACTATGACCATTACAGGCCGTGGTACCGTTGCTACCGGACGTGTTGAGAGAGGCGTTCTTAAGATGAACGATCCTATCGAGATCACAGGTCTTTGCGACGAGCCCAAGAGCACCGTTGTTACAGGTATCGAAATGTTCCACAAGCTCCTCGACTACGCTGAAGCAGGCGACAACATCGGCGCATTGCTCCGTGGTATCCAGAGAAGCGACATCGAGCGCGGACAGGTTCTCTGCAAGCCCGGCTCAATTCATCCCCACACCAAGTTCAGCGGACAGGTTTACGTTCTTAAAAAGGACGAGGGCGGCCGTCATAAGCCCTTCTTCAGCAATTACAGACCTCAGTTCTTCTTCAGAACCACCGACGTTACAGGCGTTATCACTCTTCCCGCTGACAAGGAAATGTGCATGCCCGGCGACAACGTATTGATGGACGTTGAGCTTATCACTCCTATCGCTGTTGAAGAGGGTCTCCGTTTCGCTATCCGTGAGGGCGGCAAGACCGTAGGTTCCGGCGTTGTTACCAAGATCAACGAGTAATTTTTCAAGGTATTGAAATTATTTATACGCTGACTTAATAAAACAAAATACAATTCCACCGACATAAAACCGAGAGTTTTTCATCGTTTGAGATGAACAAACAAATGTTCTCCCCTGAATGGGAAGAAGTCTTGGGGCTGTGAGGTGGAATTTTTTTGTAAAAAAATTTATCCCTAAACACTAATACTAATATCGGTTTAAAAAGTGGACAAAATGGCTTTTTAAACCGATATTAGTGCTTAGGGTGTAACTCCGTTTTGACGGTAGACTTTGTTAAATTTTGTCTACCGTCAAAACAGAGATTAGTATAATTTCCGATCGACAGCGAAATTTGTCTATACTGTGATCGGAAATTAGTGTAAAATTGCCATAGACAAGATGCGGTTGGATTATTATAATAAAAAATAGAAAAATTACACAGGAATGATAAATAAAATTTAGGATTTAAAATATAAATAGAATAGCTTTAAGGAGGAACAAATGAAGTTTAAGATTGGAATAAGTTTACTATTGTTTGGAGTATTGCTTTCAAACGGTTCCCAATTTGATATAGGGTCTTATCTATATTTGGCAGGAGGCATCATAGGATTATTTGGTTTGGCTTTGGTTATTCAAAGCTGCGACAAAGGGGGACAAAAATGAAAAAACATGAATGCAGTATGGCCCAACAAAACCATCCAAAAAGCCTTAAATGTGGGATTTTTTGTGTTTTGGAATAATAACCGCTAAAAATGCTAAAGTTTTCCTGAAAAATGCCGATATAACATATAGAGCAAATTATACAGCTTCAGGAGGGTATCTCATGAAAATCACGGACTACGCATTCCTTTTCCAAAATCCCTACAATAAAAAAACAGGCCTTTTCGGCTCAGGCTCAGGCGTATTCACTTCTATCGGCAGCTTTCAGCTATCCAATTTAAACAGCTCGGCTGTACAAAGCCGGCTTAAGGCGGCGGGAGTTGATACAAACAGCAAGCAGTACAAGGCCGTTATAAAAGAGATGATGAAAGGCGCAAACGGAAACGGCGCGATGTATACAAATATTCAGGCTATCAAGAACCTGATGAAAAACTACGATAAGGACGGCGACTGGGTAGACCCTACCACGGGCTTGGCGGGGCTTCTTGTGACAGATGAAAACGCCGAAAGCCGAAAGCAGCTCATTTCCATTCCCGAAAGCAGCAGACAGGAAATGTTCGAGCTTACAAAGAAAGAGTTTATCCGTGAAAACGGCGTAGCTAACGGCGATACTACCAAGCGTTCGGACGTATACACACATTTGTACCGCAAAATGGAGAAAAACGACCGCTTAAAGGCGGGGTACACCATGGAGCAGTACGAGAGGGCGTACAGTCGGGCAATGTACGAAGCGGTAAGAGCCGCCGATCCCAACTGGAAAATCGGTATGCCTATTCCTAAAGGCGCGCTTGACGGTATCACGAGAGAATCCGTTGAGCAAAATCTTGTGCAGTCGGGGAACACCCTTGTTTCCAAGACAAGCTCTTCGGTCGCTTCCGCATCGGCTCAAAGCAGCGGCGTATATTCAAGAAATTCTATCACCGGAGTGGAAGACGCGTTTAAGGAAAGCTTAAAAAACTATAATCCGAGTTTTTCCCAAAAAGAGGAAAAGGCGGTGGAATACAGCGATTCCGTCATAGCCGACAAGATGAAAAGGCTTGAACAGCAGTTAAGAGACGGAACCTTTAAGGCGGGCAATGATGATCTCGATATGAAGGCTTAATATAAGCAAATGCCGATTGCAAAAGCAGTCGGCATTGATTTGTATACAGATAATTTGAAAAGGCGTTGCGGCAGATCGCATAATAACAAAACACGGTCAAAAAAGTCAAGACTTATGCCTTAAAATATGGTAATATATACTCGAATGGAGGTGAAGCAATGGATTGGATAAGAAGCTTTCAAAGGTCGATAGACTATATCGAGGACAATCTTTTACGGCCCCTTGATATGACCGAGATCGCGGCGCAAATGAACATATCCTCATTTTATTATCAAAAGCTTTTTACGATAATATGTGGCTTTACGGTAAACGAATATATCCGAAACCGCCGTCTTGCCCTTGCGGGATCGGAGCTTGTTTCCACAGATGAAAAAACGCTGGATATTGCGCTGAAGTACGGCTACGATACCCACGAGGGCTTTACAAGGGCTTTTACACGCTTTCACGGGGTAACTCCCGCTGCCGCAAAAAAAGGAAGCCCTATCAAGTCCTTTGCCAAGCTTACCGTTGCAATATCAATGAAAGGCGGTACCGAAATGGATTACCAGATCATCAAAAAGGACAAATTTAAGGTGGCGGAAAAACGTGAAACACATACCGTAAGCGAAAACGCAAATAACAAAACCATTCCTGAATTTTGGGCGAGATGTCACGCGGACGGCACAGTTAACAGACTTTTGGAGCTTTCATGTGACAAAAGCAAAATTTGGGGGATATGCTATTCAAATCCTCACACCCCGGAATCCACCTTTGAGTATTCCGTTGCGGCTGTGATAGACGACAGCCGTGAGATTCCCGAGGAATTTACGGTAAGCGAAATACCCTCCTGCACATGGGCTGTTTTTCAGTGCGTAGGGCCAATGCCCGACGCTATTCAGAATCTGTGGCACAGAATCTGCACCGAGTTTATACCTTCCTCGGATTACAGCCCTACCTGCGATATGGATATTGAGGTTTACGCAACAGATAACTATAAAAGCGAAATTTGGGTGCCTGTTATTAAAAAGCAGTAGGCCTGTACCGATATGAAAAAGCAAGCCGAAATTTTGCGTTAACCAAGCCATTCGCTGTTTATGGTAAAGACAAATTTCCTTGTACATGATATAATAATACTAAATCTCAATAAAAATCAGACAAATCCAACGGCCGGGGCGTCCCTGCTCTGCGTCAGCCCGACTTGAAATATCCGCATATTCCTGCATCGGGACTTCCTTGATCAGGAACGCCCCGCCCGCCGGCTATGTCTTATTTTGATCGAGAATTAGTATAAATAAAAAACGGCACAGGAGAAACGATCATGGACTTAATTAAAATCGGGGAATTTTTGGCTGAGCTAAGGCATGAAAAAAATCTGACCCAAGAACAGCTTGGAGAAAAATTAGGTGTTACCAACAAAACGGTTTCGCGTTGGGAAAACGGGAATTATATGCCGCCGGTGGAAATGCTCAGGCTCTTAAGCGAGCTTTATTCCGTAAGCATCAACGAAATATTAAGCGGCGAAAAGCTGTCCGATACCGAGTATAAGGAAAAAGCGGAGGAAAATATAAAGGCGGTATTGGGAACCTCTTTTTCTTTAAAGGAGAAGATAGAGTTTTTTAAGGAAAAGTGGAAAAAGGATCACAGGCTTTCGCTGCTTTTGTGGATCATCGTTTTTGCGGCGGTTTTTGTTTCGGGCGCATTGATAGGGTGGTTTGTTTGGGAAAAGGCGGGATTTGTTGTGTGCGGCGCGGATTGTATCGCAGCGGCGGTCGTCAGGATCGAAAGGTACAATAAAATGATGGCGTATGCGGAACAAAAAGCCTTTGACGGCAGCGGAAAACAATAATAAAAAAAGCTTACGGGCATCTTTATGAATGCCGTAAGCTTTTTTATTACATTAAAATAAATAGACTGCCCCGTTTTTATTGTATGTACTTGGATATAAAATCAGCATTTTACCCTGCTCCTTGCCAGTTTGCAAATAATGTGCATCTCTTCGGCCAGCTTCCTTGTCAGCTCTTTTTCCTCTTCGGTTTCCCGAGGCTCTTCGGGTTCTGCGTTCTGAGCGTTAAGGTCGCCCGCGTAGATCCCGTCGGCAATGATATAAACGCTTTCGGATTCTCCCGCAAAGGTAAAGTTGTAGACGGTATCATTGTAAGGCTCTTCAGTTACGGATATAACCTCCGCCGTGCCGCCGTTTTCCGTCATTATTTTATCTCCCGCCTTAAGACTTCTTACGGGAACGCCCTTTCCGTTTTCATCAAGAACGGGGTGAGCTCCCGACATAAGAGTTTCATAACCGCCCTTGCATTTTAAGCGCAGGATCGTTTCATCCCGACCCGTGTATATATCCTCCACCGTAACCGTCCTGCCGTCATGGGATAAGAGCTTATCGCCTATTTTGACCGATTCAGCGGTTTTTTCTTTTTTGTCGGCGGTTTTCAGCAAAACGTCTTTGCCCAGACAGCCCCAATAAATATGTATTGGAGGAATATAGATCAGGTTGCTGCCGTTTAAAAAGCTGTAATATTCGCGTTTCTCTTCGGGGGGGAGGTTCTTGTTGTTTTCTTCAAGATTTTCCTTTGAAATACTTGCTACCGATATTTGTATATCGGTATATTTATCGTCGGGAAAGCCGTTTCTGTGCAGCCTGTAACCAAAGTTTCCGCGAAGAAGGACGGTTCGCTTATTGCCGTCGGCATCTCCCGTAATGTTGTGATGCCAGTCCAATTTGCTTGTCTTGTCGTTTCGGTCCAGCGAAAGGTCAAAATCAACATGAGGGTCCACAACGCCGGGACAGGCTTTAAAGCATTCCTGATCCGTCCAAAGCTTATACAGCTTACTGTTGTCGGTTATATCGTTCTGATAAACAATGTCGGGAGTTCTTTTGCCTGCGGATTTATTATCGTAATTCAGCGAGGGCCGCAAAAATGTTATTGCGTCATCAGGAGGGGTGATGCCGACAGGGGTATAGTCGTTGCTGAAGGTGACCCTGCCCTTAAAGGGAATAAGGGTCGCTATTTCTTTGTTTGACTTTACGGTATTGTGTTCATAGTCCCCGCCGACATAATCCGCCTTTGAATATATATCCTGCTCGTTTGTGCGCCCGTACAGCATAATTATGCCGTCATCATACTTTTTGTTCCATTTGGGGTCGCTTACCTTTATATCCGTTACGGTATACTGCATTATCTCCTTGCCAAACTGCTCTTTATCCCTATATTCGGCCTCAACATATTTTCCTTCGGCGTTGATGCCTCTGATCTCCATTACGGTGACAAGCGTTCCTTCAAAATCCTCGGTTTTCAAGGGTTCGGACCAGAAGTCCTTGGTGCCGCCGTAGCTGCCTGACGCTTCAAAGCTTTGGCTTATTATCGGAGCACCTGTGGGGCAGCTTTTATTTACTACATTTAAATTTACCGTCAGTACCTTCCATTTTGAAGCGGCAATATTTTCGGCCGGCTCGGTTTTTGTGTCGAAAAGATCAATGCTGAAGTTTTTGCACATTCTTTTGAAATCGGAGCCGTTTGAATCGGATTTGACGGAGCGTTTATTTTTCGCCGCATCGTAAAAGCTGTTGCCGTTAAAGGTTACGGATATGGACGACGTATTATCCTCGCTTTTTGTACCGCCCCTTTTCTTTAAGCGGCTTTTCTTTAAAGCGTCCGAAACCGCGCCGTATTGCATAAGCCTTTCCTTGCCGCCCAGCTTGGACATGCAGTATTCGTATTCTTCATCGTCCGTAAGATCGAAAACGTAAAGCCCCCTATGCTCCTCCAATCTTTCGGCAATAGGTCTTTTTGTGATTTTTATAAAACCGTCCTCTCCGTCTTTACCGTCAATGCCGCCCTTTGCGTCCATGCCGTCTTTACCGTCCTTTCCGTTATGCAGAGAATCTATGCCCTTGCCGCCCCGTCCGCCTTTTCCTCCCGCGGCGGCATTTCCTCCTTTGCCTCCCTTTCCGCCCTCGATACGGAATATGTGATTTTGTTTTGCCTTTTCACCGTTAACATATATTGACGAATCACCGTTCAGCGATGAATATGTTAAATTCAAATCGGGTGCATTTCCGCCGCTGCTGCCGTTGGTTCCCGCCGCTGCGTCACCGCCGCTTCCGCCGTCGCCCCCCTGATACCCGTTGCCGCCGTCGCCGCCGTTCATTCCGTCAACGCCGTCCTTTCCGCCGCATCCCTTGCCTGCCGCCGCAAGTATACGTATATCGCCGTCGATCTCTTTTACGAGGATATTTACCTTTCCCGCATGAGCCGCGTCTCTGCCGTTCTCTCCGTCTTCCCCTGCGATAATAAATTCGTAGCTGCTGTCGTCGCCGTTGTTTACGGAGGTTTTTTTGAGGTTGTATATTTTGTTGACCTTAAGCTCATAATCCCCCGAAAAAACTATAACGCCGTTGTCCTTGAATGTTAAGGTGTCCAGCTCCAACGATCGGTTTGCGGGAAATATGTTGGTTACGCTGATCTCCATATCGTTACATTCCGAAATGTTCTCTAAAGCCTGTGTTTTAGCATCGTTCATTGTTTTTCCTCCTTTTCGGTATTGTCATCGCTGTTCGCTTATAAAAAACGAGTATGTCAGCGGCAGTCATAAACCCATAAGTTATTATCGGGAAATATTCCGAAAATATTGTTTTCGTCCGAACCCAGCCACGCTTTTCCGTTGTTTGGCGCGGGAGGATAAAACAAGCTGTCGCATACCGTTTTATCGCAGTTTATTACTTCCCTGTCCGTAGCGATCCATAAGTGGTTTACTGTTTTAAGCATTGTGATCCTTTCGGTGCTTTTGGACACAGGCTGCTTCATTATAAACTCCTCGGTTCCCTCCGGATTTTCGGCAAGATAAACGTTCCTTTTTTGCTCGTTCCCCTCTTCTTCACACAGCATTGACACATAGAACCGATCGACGCGAAATATCATTGCCGCGCCGATCAGCTTGGTGTTTTTCGGAGCGTTTATATATCGGCTGCTTCCCCAGCCCTCAAAATCATTACAGTGATTTATCGAAATAAGACCCTTGTCCGCAAAGTAAAAATATTTTTGACGGCTTGAAGCCGCAAATCCGCAGCATATAGGCGCGTCTTTTTCCAAGCAGGGCAAATTGACGCAGCCCTCGTCAGTATTCCATTTATCGTAGCTCATATCGTAACGGCAAAACGAAAAATATTCCGAATCCTTTATGCTTCCCGCACAGTACAATACTCCGTTATGCAAATACGAAGCGTGACAGGAATAATTTTTATTGCTGTACAGCTTATTTTCCGAAACGCTTTCCCAGCTTCCGCTTTCGTCTTTTTTATAAAGACAGGGGTGACTGTAAGCGTACAATGTGCCTTGATAAGAAAAAATTTGCGAATTGAAATTTTTATCGGAGTATATGTCAGTTTCAAAAATCCCGTTCTCCGCTCCCTTTTTCTTCCAGTCGGTCTTGTCTATCCCGTAGGTGAGACTATGGGGAAACCTGTACGCGTTGGTAACCGAAAGCTCGTAGTCCGAGCTTTCGGTGATGTTTTTTACGCTGTACGAGTCGTTGACGGTAAAGCTGCCCGTTACCGCGATACCGTTCTTTTTAAGCACCGTTTTGTCCGTAAAGTCAGCGGCTCCCCTCCATTTCAGCACCACGCTGCCCCCCGCGCTGACAACGCATCTTCTGTTTTCCGAATCGCTGCGGACTATTCCCTCGGATTTTTCGTTGTCGGGCCGGAACGAAATTATATAAGCGGGGAAAGCAAGCCTTGCCGACAAAGTCCCCTGCTCTCCGTCCCCGCAGCCGGGAACGGAGTACGCTTCGACGGTCAGCTTGATATTCTTGTTTTCGGAGGAAGCGAGAGTATAGAAATTCCTCCAAAAAAAGGAGATTTTTTCGCCGCCCTTTTTAAAGGGGTCGTCTCCCGAATAAGAAAATATCAGATCGTCCGTCTCTGTCCATTTGCAGTCCCAATTTTCATCGTCGGAATACGAAAGCTCGGCACCTTCAAAATCGCTTTTTGACACAAGCCTTGAAAAGTCGCGCAAAATAACGCGGGGAATCTCTCCCGGACCTTTGACGGAGCCTTGCTTTTCCTCAAAATCGGGAACCGCTTCAAAGGTTACGGAAAAATTCTGAAGCATTTTCAGAACGCCCGTTTCCGTTTCGGGAGACAGCCATACGGGACACGCTCCCGAGTTTATTTCCGCTTTAATTCTTTTTTTCATTTTTTACGATCAATCCTTCCGCAATAACGTTTTCCGTTATAATATCCTCCAAGGGCAATATTTCGGAAAAAGTTCCGCTGTCCTGCGGAGTTGTCTTATACTGCCATTCAAATCCGTCATAAATGGGAAGACGGACTTTTTTAATATCGGCAATGATCGGGTTTATTTCGGCGGTGGGTATTATCTTGTCCGCCGCCGAGGTATACATTGAGTTTATGCGGGTCCTGACTACGGGGAGAAGTCCCGTTTCTATATACAGATCGCTGTTCGGAACAGACAGCACGGTAAATATTTTGTCTCCGTCGGCGGCCGAGATCAAAGGGCTTTCCTTTTTGACATAATCCCGTACATCGTTATTTTCCGCGCCCCACAATGGGTAGATCGCGGAAAAATCACCGTTTTCATAAACTCCTATCGTTCCGTCCGCAGCGCGGTTTATATTTCCGAAATTCAAGGGTATTTTGAGCCTTTCCGCGCCCTTGTCGTCATATTTGCCGAAATCCTTGTCCTCCTTTGAATACTCCGCTCCGCCGAAAAACTCAAACCTAACTCTGAGCTGCGACAGCGTCAGCGGAACCCCCCATATAAAATCGCTTTGACAGGTACGCACCGTTCTGTCCAGCTTGCTTTGCATCAAGGAGATCAGAGAGGAAAGAGACGCGTCGTTGTTCATGATCCCGTTTATAAAGCCTTCCAGAACGGGGTTAAGCTCGGGGACGGAGGGGGATTTTATAAATATGTTTTTGCCTTTTCCGTTTCTGAAAACGGTTTTCAGCATTCCCGCATATTCTCCCTTTTGATTGTAAAGCATAAGACGGTTATTCAGCAGCTCGGGAAGTATCGTTGCGCAGATCGGCGAGCCGTCGTTTGTATTGCCGCACTTAAAGTCGGGAGCGGTAAATTCCGCGGTAAGCCTTGTTTCGGAGGTAAAGAAAAGCGGAAACATTCCCATATAATCGCCGCCGTCGTTAAAGGTCGCCATATAGTACGGAAAAAACGCTTTGGAGTTGTTGTATTCGCTGTCCCGCACTACCGTTTGCTTCTGTCCGAAGGTGCCTATTATATTAAGTCTTGATAAGCCTATGCAGCAGCCGCGCATGGGAAAAAGCTCGGTTCCGCGGACGGAAAGCCTGTGCTTTTCAACAAGCCTTTCCGCTTCCTTGGAGATGTCGTGAACGTCATAGCTTAAGGGAAGCTGAAAGACCTGCCGTAAGCCTGCAAGCTCGTTTGTGAAGCCGCTTAGCTCCTGAGAGATAAATGGCAGATCGCGCAGCCTTTCGCGAAGCTCGGGTTTGTTTTGATAATTATCCAATTGCTCGGTAAGCACCTTGTGAGCGTGCGGAGTCAGGGGTATACGCCCTCCTACGGAGATCGGCGTTTTTTTCGGACTGCCGTTATAGACGTAATCGGTTTCCCCGAAGTCAAAGCTCCAACCATCCAGAGAGGCTTTGTCCTCGGTGAAGCGGCACTTTATCTGCCAGTCCATAAAAAGCTGCGACGGTTCAAGGGGCATTTCGTTTACGGCGTCGGATAAGGTTTTTTCCTTTACGGAAACGCCGCCGAATATTTTCAGCAGCTTCGGACTGTTTATAACCGCCTGATAAAGCAGAGCGTAATAATCAAAGGGCAGAAATTCGGGAGGAAGACCGACGCATTTTTTCAGCACGTCCTCGGGACTCAGCCCCTCCGATCCCCGCGGCGAAATATAACAGGTCAGCGAGCCGTCCGCATTTTTTTCGTCGAACGCGAATACCTTGTTTATTCCCTCTCCGCTTACCATTATCACAGGGTCCTTTTGAATAACGAACGGCTCGGCGGTTTCGGTTTTCAGCTCGTAACCGTCGGGCAGACTTTTCTCTGTCTCAATAAGCTTAAGCTTTATCTCATTTTCAAGTCTGCTTTTTTCCGACATAAGCTCGCTGCCGTCGGAAAGCTGATCAATCAGCCGATTTATTTCGTCAAGAGCTTCGCTGAAGTTGGATCTGGCGGCCTCGCGGCGGCTTATATACGTTTCCCATGCGTAATAAAGCTTTTTTCTTGTAAAGCTGAGCTTTCTTTCGACACGTCCCGCCTCCCGCCGCAGTCGGCGCAGCTCGCTGTAAGCGGTAAGATCGATCGCCGCGCTGTGGTTGGTATTTTCCTTGGGTCTGATCACGTCATATTTTTCAAGAGGATCGATCTCTCTGAACGTGCGCTTGTGTATCTCGTCGTCTGCCTTAAAGCTTCCGTCCTCCAATTTTTCCTGCTTAAGCAGATCGTATTGCAGCTTGGTGAAATTATATTCCAAGCTTTCCGACGGGGAGGATCGGGCAAAAAAATTTTTCGCCGACAGTCTATCCGAGCTTTTTTGCGCCAGAACCGCCGACATTGCCTCCGCCGAGGTAGGGCCGAAGGATACGTCTACCTCGCCTGTGGGAGCGTTCATATCATCATAAGGATATTTTGCTCCCTCCCACCTGATGTTCAGTGCTTCCCCGAAAAAAACGCAGCCATCGCAAAGCTCTTCGGTTTCGCCTTCAACGGTAAAATTGCAGGAGGATAAGACCTCCCTGAGCTTTTCAATCGTATCGATTTCGGAAAAGGGATCGTCCTTCGCGCTGCTGAAATATCCCAGAACAAAATAAGTGAGATCACATTTTTCGGGAACGCCCTCCAGTGTGTCATGCCACCCGAAAACGCTTTTACAGGTGGGGTAGTAAGCCGCGAACAAGGGATCGCCCCCCATAACGACGGTAAGCTTTTTATTTAAGTATTCTCCGCCCTCGGGAATGTTTTCCGCTTCATACCAACGTCCCATAAAACGGTATGGGTGCGAGGAGTCGTCAAGATAGGGTATTACCGAGTAATCCTCTTTATCTTCCCCTTTGCCAAGCTCAGGCCTGATAAAATCGCTTTCCGCAATAAAGCACCTGACTTGTATTTTCCCGTCTTGTTCATACATTCTCGTTATAACATATCTGTTGGGGACAGCGGGAAAGTCGTATTCTTCGTTTTTTTCGCTGTCATTGCTGTCGTTCTTTACGCTCCCGTGCCTGAAAGCACTTGGAAGTATAAAGTGCAGATGAACCCCTGCCTTAAGACAATTGTTGTACTCCGTAAAGGGCGTTGGCGTGACGTTTGCTCCGAGAACGGAGTTATAAACCTTTGTATAATCGGGAAACCAGCGCGGCGGTTTATATGTGTCGGCATTGGTATCGTTCGCAAGGTGAGCTTTTACCGTAAGCGGTATGATAATACGGTTCAATGGCATTTTTATACCCTTCTATTCTTCCTTTTCCTTAAAGACGGCGCAGGCGGGAGTTACTATCAGTTCAAACGCAAGCTTTGCGGATTTAATATCGGTATTTAAGCTTTCGCCTAATTTTTCCGCCAGCTTGGAAACGTCAAGTCTGCCCGCGCCGTTTTTATAATCCTTTATGTCTATGCTCTTATCCCTCAGCGGCGCGCCGAAGTTTTTTTCGTCGGTATCCTTTGGCACAAGGCACTCTTCCTTTCCCGCAAGTCCGAAGCTTAAGCCTGTTTTCGGCTCGGATATTTTAAGCGACGTTATTCTTCCGTCAAACAGTCCGATAGAAATATCGTCGGCAAGACTGTCCAAGCGCAGAGCGGGAATTTCCTTTTTGCCGCTGTACGCGGAAATATTCAGGTCTTTTGCTCTTCTTACAAGCTCGGAGCGCATGATAAATCCCGAAACCATTCCGTCGGTGGCCGCGTCGTTTACACTAAATTCGCCGCTGTCGGATCGATCGGTCAAAAAGGCTTGGCTGAATTTTTCGTTTTCTTTGTACACGTTCAGCGCGGAGCCTAAATGCAGCGGGTGCATTTTTTTAAGGCGCGGAAGATGCAGACGGGCGTTTGAGTGTTCCATAGCGCAGCCAAGCTGCATTTCATCATGCTTCCCGTCTCCCTCGGTAACTCTGCCTATGCTTAAGGCCCCGTCGGTAAGCGCGCTTACCCAGTTGCGGTCAACGCAGAAAAAGCGCAGGCTTTCGGGCGGCAGCAGCGACTCGTCCGCAATGATATAGGAAAGGGGAACGTAGTTCAGCAGTCTTAGCTCCTCCACATAGCTTTGTATATCTGAGGGAATTTCCGATACGCCGCAAAAGGCGGTCAGCTTATCGTTCATGCTTTGCGGATAATGTCTTTTCATTTTATGAATATTCCTTATTTGTTTTTTTGGCTTTCCGCGTATGATACTAATATCGGTTTAAAAAGTGGACAAAATGGCTTTTTAAACCGATATTAGTGCTTAGGGGGTAACCCTGTTTTGACGGTAGACTTTGTTAAATTTTGTCTACCGTCAAAACAGAGATTAGTATGAGATCAACAGATCGGCAAGCGCGTCAAGATCAAGGTTTTCGTTGGTATCGGAAACGATCCGATCGATCACCTCTTTATGCGCCGCCGCCTTGCTGTCGTTGCGGTGGGACAAAACCTTTTCCGCCATTTCGGGTCTGCTGAGCGTTATAAGCCTGCCCAACTGAAACGCCGCCGCGTAGCTTACGTCAAAAATACCGATTTTCTTGTCATAGATAAGTCTGCCGTCGGCGGTACGGGCGCGGGACAGCTGCGGGATTTCTTCACATTCTCCCGCGGCGAGGGGGGGACGGTACAGCGAATATGTCATTTCGCCCGTTCGTGTATAATGGGGCATCAAAACCGATTCTCCCCCTGTTCGGTCTCCGCCGATCTCTTTACAGTTCTTCGACAATCCCTTTACAAGCTCCGTAAAGGGTCTGCCCTTTTCGCTGCGGGAACGGATATTCCAGCTGTATAAGGACACCAGTCTTACTTTTTCGCAGTCCGCGGGAACACCTTTGCCGTGTCCGAAAACCGTTACCAGATGACATTCCGAAAAGGTTTCGCCCTCGGAATCCGACGGAACAAAGCGGTTTGCGAGAATTACGGAAAAATACCCGTCCTTGCCGCAAACCTTGTCCTGCGCCCTGCTCAGATTCAGAAATTTAACGTGAGCCAAAAGCGGAATATCCGAAGAGGACGGAAAAATATCGTTGTATGTCCGCCTTGAAATATCTATAAAGCGGCAACGCTCCGTATCGTCCTCGGAGTAAATTTCGGGGAATTCGGGCTTTTTCGGGAAATACGTTCCCGAAGTAGGCGTAAAAAGCTCTTTTATCTCTATCTCTCCCTGTTCGATGATTTCACTGCTTTTAAGCACCAGCAGTGCCAAAAAAGGACTGCCGCCAAACGCCCACGGAAGAGTTCGTTGGTTTAAGGTTATGTAAGGGAGAGTTCCTGCGAAATCTCCCGCTTCGCCGTTTGCAGGGTATACGCTGAAAACCTCGTCCGCGCCGAGAGTAAAGGCGTTATGTGAGATCACGTATTCCTGAGACGCGGTATATTCGGCGGGCTGCTCACCTTGCGGCGTTACCGTTTGGACCGCGGAAAAAGTACGCCTTCCGTTTTTAACGGGAGGCTCTATTTTGTCTATAAGCTTGAATTCCTGTGTTATTTCCATAAACACGCCTATTCTTTAATCAAAATGTTTTCGTCAAACAGCGTTTCCGCGTTTTCGGCGTAAACGGCAAGAGTAATATCCGAAATGGGGATTACTCCCATTGCTTTTATAAACGCCGTTCGCGCTTCGCCGACATTATTCGCCGTTTCCATAAACTCTTTTATTGTGTCGCGGGCTTTATATTCGGTTTTTACCGATTGTCGGAATTTATATCCCTCGTAAATTTGAATGTTTTTGTCGTAAAGCTCTTCAAGGGATATGAAGCGGTTTTTCGGAAAAGCTTCAAAGTACGGGTCGTTTACCGTTATAACATATCCGCTTGTTACCTCGCGAAGCTCTCCGTTTCCGCCCCACAGCGCAGCGGGTGCGCGCCGGACATATTCCGTTACGGTGTAATTTTCTATTCCCTCTTTATCAAAGGTTATTTCCGACCTAAAGGGTTTTCCGTCCGCAAACACAGTGCTTTTCATGGGACGTATAACAAGCGTCCCGTCGGAAACGGGCACGGCGGAGGATACGATAAAGGAGAGCCCGTCTGAGCTTACATATTTTACTCCGTTTTTTTCGCCGAGTATTTTCCCGTTGACGGTAACGGTAAGAGGCTTGGGCTCGTTAACGGAAAAAAGCGCGGAGGTTGATTTTTCTTTTTGACAGGGCAAAAAGCTTTGCTCAAACTCTTGGTAGCTGATCGGCGGCGCGCTTTGCTTATCGCTTCCGAATTTTACGGTAAAGGAGATTATGAACCAGCTTATGCGCGCCCTGCCCGAAAAATCGGGACCGTGAAAGTCAAGCTCCACGCCAAGCTCTATTGTAAACGTGTGATGAATGAACCAACAGTCGACGGTATATGACGCGCCGAGAGAAACGCACAGGTGCGCCGAATATTCAAACGGCTTCCACCCTATTAAAAAGTCCGCCTGAGCGATAAACCACGCTTTCAGATTACCGTCTCGGTACAAAGCGGATATTCTCGCTCCCGCCATTATGCAGGAGGGCGTAAGGGCAAAGTACGCTTCCCCCGAAACGGAAAGCTGATTGGTTATCTGCCAGTTGATGCCTATACGCGGTACGTCGGGATAATGAGACGGCTTGTCGTATTTCGGGTGATAGCCTCCGAGGGAAAGCACAAAATCACCGCTGTGCGGGTTGCTGCCGAACCACAGGAAAAACGCAAAGCCGCCGTTAAGCTTACATTTCTTGTCTAAAATATAGGATTCGGGAGTTAGCTGAGCCTGAACGGAAACGACGCCCTCCGACGGGTCAATGACCGCTTTCAAAGCAAGCTGCGCGTACGCGATCGGATTTTTTTTCGTCATTGGCGGTATTGAAATTTCGGAGGTGCCCAGCAGACTGAAGCTTAATTTGCTGCCAAAGCCTACGTTTAAAAGCACAAAGCTTTCTATCATATTAAAGGAGGTGAATTTTATTCCCGCGGAAATAAATCTGTCCCCCTCTTGATCGGAAATATATTTTCCGTTTTCAAGATTGTTTATCATTTCCGTGAGGTTCATTTTATTTTTGCCCACCGCCGCCGCTACCAGAGGAAAATCGGGCACGTTCCCAATGTCGGGCAGCACGATCCTCTTGTTGCAGCCGAAGGCAGCCGCAAGGCCTGTTACAAAAAATGCGGGCGGGCCGCCTATATTGGCGTTTATAAGCGCGTACGCAAGGAATTTGCCCTTCTCATACGTTCCGATAAGGGTGATTTTTATTGTCTTGATGCCCACCGTCAGCGCACCCGAGTATTTATTCCCCGATCTGTTGAACGCCCCGCCGATTGTAAGGAAGCCGTTGTCAAATTCCAGCCCCAATCCCGATAAAAGAAAGCTGACGTCCTTGGTGTCTATGTTTACCCGAAGTCCCGCTCCGAGCAGCGAAACCGTAAAAGGGTTTATTGACGCCGAAATATCCAGCATTACCCCCAGTTCTCCGTTATCGTAGGAAAACCCCGCTCTGTGCAGCGTAATAACGGATACCTTTTTATTTATATCGGCCCAGAAGGTTGTCGGACCGCTTGTATTTTCCGAAAGCGCGGTTTCATTTTCAATGTCTGTTTTGACCTTTTTTTGATAGGGCTTCAGAAGTTGTACGAAGCCAAAGCCGCATATATTTCCGCAAAGACTCAGTCCCGCGTTAACGTCAAAGCTTTTGCTTTCCGCCGATTTTGCGGAGGAGTATTTGTAATTTTGAGCGGTCGTGCCGAAGATCAGCGACAGATCGTTAAGCCCGAATTTTGCGCCGCCCGCAAATTCGGATATAAAGGGTATTTCGGTCAAATTAAGGTCCTGAACCGTAAACCCCAAAAAATAATCCTTGTTTTTGTTTTCGTAACCGAAACTTATCTTCCGCAGAAATTTGTCAAACTCGCATTCAAAGGACAGAATGTTTTTGATATAATCAACGCTTAAGCGTTCGACGCTTAGGTCAAAGGCATCGGGAATGTCAAGCTCCAATCCGAGCTTGTCTGCCGCCGCCGATATGAAATCCTTTATATTAAGCTCGGATTCCGAGCAAGCGGATATATTTAAATATTCGCCGTTTTTTTCCGCCGCTCCCGTAAATTTTTTGCCGAAAAGCTCTATGCTTAATTTTACGGCAAGCTTTGGATCCTTCTCCGCCTTGATTTTATATTTTTTGCTGTCGCTCATTCGCTCAGCTTGTCAAGCTTATCCGCTATGCCGTATGCTCCGAGCGATTCAACAACGCCCTTGCGTGTGCTGTTCCATAAGGAAAAGGAAATCGAATCGATCTTAAAGGGAAGCTTCTTAGCATTATCGCTTGGTTCAAAGGTGTTGACCATTCCGAGGGAAAAAGCATATTCCCTGTCAATTTTAACTGTCCCTTTGTCCGGCACGGTTATCGATGCTATATCGGCTTCAGCGTTGCTGGAATAGAAAAAGGCCTGATGAACTTTAATATCGACCTTATCCGCACCGCCGTCAAATCCCACAAACTTAAGTACATCGTCCGCCTGTGACGTATCGGTGATTCCAAGCTCCCCGAGTATGGCTTTTAATGTTACGTCCTGCTGCGGATTCTTTGATGTCGGGCATACAAGAATGCGTACGTCATTATTGTTTTTTTCGATCACTCCGGTAAGCTTGATTCCGAAAACCTCTACATCCGCGCCAAAATTAAGCGAAGCATCGGGGTTGACCTGAATTTTTGTATTTCGGGTTGCCGTAGTAATTTGATAATTTTCCATGGTTTTAGCTTCCTTTCAGATAATTTATTTTAAAGCTGCCTTTAAAATTTAGGTGAATGTATTTAGTATAAGCTTAGCGGAAAGTAATCTTTTGCGATGTGTTTTTTGTTTGGAGCTTCCGTATATTTTGCGAAAAATATCCCACTTAAATTTACCGCACTTTTTTACAAAAATCAACATAAATCTGATTCTTGACATTATTGCGCTACAAACGGGAAATTTATTTTTTCGGCTAACAAATAATCGGCGATGTACCCTTTTTATTTCCGCAATTTTCCCGGCGTTTTCACCCGTATATTTTCAAGGACGCAAGCTGCCGACCGTTCAATAAACAAAACAAGCTCAGTGCTTTTACCCGTCTTTTGAAACGGTACGCGCTTTTAGGGCATACTGCGGTGAAGCCGTCAAAATAATATTTCACAGAAATTTCACAAAAATTTCATATTTATTTCAAATAAAAGCTAAAGTTTTTTTCTTCCCTGCCGATATTATATGTGAGGAAGAATCGAGTAACTTTATGAAAAAATAACGAACCGATTTTGGGGGCGCAGGCGTGCCTAAAGCGTTTACGCAGCTTCCCCGAATCCCCGAAAACAAAAAAACAGACCCACTAAAACCATACAGAAAGGGTTGATTTTATGGAGATAAAGAATTTAATACCTAACGCAAGCGCGATACGCTCATATGAAAAATTTGCGAACGTTTCCGCGGGCAAAAAAGAAAAGGGCAAGGCTCCCGCCAATACCGACAAGGTCGATTTTGACTTTGCGAGCGCGTTGGCAGCGGCTAAGGCCAACACGGCAAGCAGCATTGACGCGGAAGCCAATGCCGCAAGGATCGAACAGCTTCAATCCGCGTACAGCGGCGACAACTGCCCTGTCAGCTCCGAGATTATTGCCAAGGCTATTCTCGGACAGTAAGGAGGCGGTTTTATGACTGTTCAGACCGCCGAAATTATCATAAGATTTCTTGATCAGTATAACACTCACTTTGAAAAGCTTGCCAGCTTTCTCCTTGAGAAGCAGAACCATATTCTTAAGGACGATCTTACATGGCTGGAAAACGCTCTTGTTGACGAGCAGAGCTATATAATGAAGGGCAATTCGCTGGAGGATAAAAGACTTGCCCTTTTTGAGCGGGCAGGGATCAAGGGCGTAAAGCTGGTGGACCTGACCGAGCAATTTCCCGAGGACTATATCCCCGCTTTTAAGCTGCAAAGTCAGCGGCTCAACAATTCCATTGCAAAAATAAAAAGGATCAATGAGATTTCCAATGATTTGGTGGAGAGAAAAATAAAGGTACAGTCAAAGCTTCTCGGTGTAAACGAATTGACGGGAATAGGCGCATATTCCGGCGACGCGCGCTTTGTTAAGGGCGGCAGCGGCTCGGGCGGCGATATTATCGGCAATGTTTGACAGTTTGTAACAATAGGACATTACCTTTTGATCAAAGATGTTTAATGCAGATTTTTTAGGAGGAATATTTATATGCGTTCAACTTTTGTAGGCTATGAGGTTTCAAAGCGTACGATTCAGATCTCACAGAAGTCTCTGGATATTACAAACAATAACCTGTCCAACATAAATACGGAGGGTTACAGCAGACAGCGTGTGGACTTAAACTCCATGTTCGTTCCCCTCTCGGGCAAATACGGCTCAAAGCTTGCCAGGCTTTCCCTTACGGGACAGGGCGTTAACGCGTTCGGTGTTAATCAGATAAGAGATAAATACGTCGACAAGCGTTACAGAGAATTTACCGCTTATGTAGCCGAATTTGACGTTAAGAAAAACGTTTTGAGCGAAGCGGAAAAGATTTTAAGCGATATAGACGAAACCGGCCTTATTAAGAATTTGAACGACGTAAAATCCGCCTTTGCGAAGTACGCGGCGGATTCCCCCTACAATCAGGAGCTTGCGAGCATTGTAAGAAACGAGTGCTATTCGGTTACTCAGACTCTCAGAGACTACGCCACCAAGCTTGACAACCTTAAAAACGAAAATATAATAGATTTGAAGGAGTCGATCTCCGAGGTAAACGAGCTTATCGATAAGATCGTTTTGTACAACGGCGTTATTACGGGCGAGTACAACATTACCGCCGCCGATAAGATATATTACGGCGAAACCGTTATAGGCTCATACGGACCCAACGAGCTTTTGGATCAGCGCAACCAGCTTATTGACGAGCTTTCCTATTACGGAAATATTACCGTTTCCGATAACAACGACGGCTCGGTTAAAATAGAATTGGGCGGTACTACCGTAGTAAACGGCACTAAATATGAGCATGTTATAATGAAGGATTACGAGGAATACGGCGCGGCGGTTCTTCTGTTCACAAACGGCGAATCCGTCAGCGGCAACTGCCTTACCGGCGATCTGAAGGCAAGAATGGATATGCTTAACGGCAACGGCACCTATGCCGCCTTCTATCAGAACAGCGAGTACGGTATTCCGTATTACCGCTCCACTCTGGACGCTTTCGCAAACTCCTTTGCAAAGCTGATGAACGACCTCTGCGGTCAATACTCCTACACCGACGATGACGGCAACAAGGTTACCGCGACAGACCCCTCAAGAATAATGTTTTCCTCCGATAAGCAATACGACAAGGACGGCAATGAAATTACCGACGTTCCCATTACCGCTTCCAACATCAGAATTTCCGACGCGTGGATGAACGAAGCCACAATGATAGGCAGAAATCCTTCCTATGATGTGGATAAGGACGAGTTGAAATGGGAGCTTTCGCTGGACGGCAACATGGTCAATACGCTTTATCTCGGATTGGACACTCCCATTAAGGTGGGCAGAGCGGGCGAGTTCACAGGCTCCATTTACGATTACTGCCTGTTTGTTGACGACCGTATCGCTGAAAGCATAAGCTATTATGAAGAACAGTACGATCTTAATTCCGACAACGCAAACGCTATACTTGACGTAAGACAGAGCATTTCGGGCGTTTCGGAAACGGAAGAGGGCATCAACATGATGAACTACCAGAAGTGGTTCAACGCCAATTCACGTATGCTGACCACAATGGACGAATGTGTTGACAGACTTATAAACAGCACAGGCTTGGCAGGAAGATAAGCGATACGGCTTAAAATACAAATCTAACGGCTGAAAGGATGATTATCAAATGAGAGTAGCTAACGCCACCATAACCCGCAATTACGTAAAAAACCTTGAAAAGAATTATTCCCTTAAATACAAATCCGAGCAGAAGATCTCCAGCTACCGTCAGTTTGCGCAGGCAAGCGAAATGCCCGCACAGGCTGCCGCCGCCATGAGAGTGAGAAAGGCTATTGCCAATTTAAACAATTATCAGGAAAATCTTAAGACCGCGGATAATATTTATGCCAACGCGGAATCCTCCATAATGGCGATTTCCGAAATCATTCAAACCACCTATGAAAAATGTATAGAGGCTGCCAACGGTACCAGCTCCGATGTACACACTCACGCTCCCGATCAAATGGAGATGATAGCTATGGGCGTTGAGTCATATGCCGATGAAATTGCCCGTCTTATGAACCTTACCGTTGCCGACAGAAGAATTTTCGGCGGCATTAACAACGACGAAAAGGCGTTTGAGATCGTAAACGGCAGAACCGTTACTTATAACGGTGTTGCCGTTGACCAGTACAGCGATCCCGAAATGTTCCCGCAATCCGTATCCTCTTACTGCGACATCGGTTTGGGCATGACCTTGGACGCAAACGGCAGAATAGACGAGCAATCCGCGTTAAAGCTTACCTTTAACGGCGTTGAGTGTACAGGCTGCGGCAAACAGCCCACTACCTCTTATATTGATCTTGACCAGATCGAGGACGGCGTAGAGTACTCCTTTGAACTGGCAATAGGAAACAACGGAGATACGATTCAAAAATATAACATCACCTTTACGGGCGGTGCCGACTCAAACGCCAACAGAGACGCGATAAACGCGGCTATCAGGGACGCGGTAGGCAGCGACAAAATTTCCGTTTACGAGCATGGCACCATAGTGAACAATCTTAACGGAAAACAGGTCAAGATAAAGGATACAAGCGAAGGTACGGCGAAGCTTGAGGTTGAAAACCAGGGCAGCGCGTACTCCAACAATATCATACAGAGCATACTTGACGCGGCCGAGATGATAAGAAACGGAAACGGTAAGGAGATCGCCCGTTACGCGGATCATATTTACTCCTTACAGACAAAGGTTTCCATGACTCTTGCGGAAATAGGCAATACCACAAAGTTTATAGAATTTAACCAGGAACGTATCACCAACAACCTGGAGACCCTCACGGGACGTCAGAACGATCTGGAATCCACCGACTTCCCCTCCGAGACCACCACTTGGAAAATGCTGGGAAGCATTTATTCCGCGACGCTGCAAATGAGCGGCTCGGTTATTCCTCAGTCGATTTTCGACTTTATAAGCTGATTTTATTCGATTTTGATTTGATTCTTGTATAAAAAGGAGGCGATTTTATGGTAAGCTTTAATCTTTTAAGCTACAATATACAAGACACCGTAATGAATACCACTATAAATCACCCCCGAATGATAAACCCCGGAACAAATCCAACCTTTATCCGCCAGAATACCGAGCCGGGAGGCTTGGAGGTACACACCACCGACGCGGTGATCGAAGTGGACACAAAGCCTTGCAGGGAAAGCATGGGCTTGGGACAGCTAAGCGACGCTTCGCTGGTAAAGTATTATGTGGATAAGGGCTATCAGGTAGCGGACGAGGCCACAAGGAGTATCGTTCAGCAGGGCAATATGGTTGAGGAAAACCGCACCCCTCCCGCTCAGATCGCAAAAAGTGAATTTATGCGGAAGAACGAGCCGGTGGACGCGAATATCGCCTTTTACCCCTCGGTTCCGCCCGAGATAACGGTAAATCCCGGTACGACGGATATTACACAGCACCCCACGCAGGTAAATATCGATTGGGAAAATACGGCAATAGTACCCTATCAGCTTCAAAGAGGCACGGTCAGCTTTGATATTGTGCAAAAGGCGTACGTGGACATAACCTATTTGGGCGAGCCGATGTTTTTCCCTGATCCCGAGTTCCAGTCGTGGGCTTGAACGTATCTGCAAATAGGCTCGGAAATCAACTACATAAAAAAGCTTTACTAAATTACAATAAAGGGACATCAAACAGGAAGGTGCATAGATGAAAATTGAAACAAGAGATTTCGGGACAATGGAAGTCAGCGAGGATCAGATCGTAGAATTTCCCAACGGAATATATGCCTTTGAGGACGCGAGGAGATTTGCGCTTATCGAGCTTGAAAAGGGGCAGTATCCCGTATGGCTTCAATGTATCGATTCCATAAAGCCCTGTTTTATCGTGTTTGACCCGTGGCTTATCTGCAAGGATTATGAAATAACCTTAAACAGCGGTGAAAAGGCAATGCTTGAGATAAACGAAAAAACAAATTTGCAGGTTCTGTGCATTGCGAGAGTTCCCGAAGATTTTAAGGAGACCACCGTTAATTTAAAATCTCCGATAGTTGTAAATATGGACACCAAAAAGGCAATGCAGGTTATTCTTCCGAGTAATTATCCTTATCGTCAGCCCATATTTAAAAATGAAGAAACCGAAAAGGAGGGCTGATATGTTAGTTGTGACAAGAAAAACAGAAGAAAGCGTTATCATTGCCGACCACATAGAGGTCACTATCTTAGAGGTTGCGAAGGATCGCGTTAAGATCGGTATTTCTGCTCCGAAGGATGTAAAGATTATCCGAAACGAGCTTCTTGATACGCAAAATATAAATGAGGACTCCTCAAGAGAAATCCCCAAGGAAACATTGGAGAGTCTGTTTAAATTCAAAAAGGAGGATTAACCGCTATGGCTAATGCAACAAGCGCGCTCAGAATGAGCGGTATGAATTCGGGTCTCGATACCGAGGCGATAGTTAACGCCTTGACGTCCACCACCAAGAGCAAGATCAACACCAGTGAAAGAAAGGTACTTAAGCTCCAGGCACAGCAGGAGGCTTACCGTTCCTTAATTACCAGCTTCACAAACTTTAAGGATAAGTATTTTGATATACTTAACGGTTCCACCAGCCTGAAATCCACAGGTCTGTTCAATTCCTTCAAGAGCACTCTTACCAATTCCGCGGGAACAAACGTAAACGGCGTAAAGGTTTCCAGCAACGTTAACGCCAATCCCGGAACATATAAGGTCAAGGTAAATCAGGTTGCCACACAGGCTACTCTTAAGTCCTCCGGCACAAACGGCAAGGCGGTAGACCTTTCCAAGTGCAATGACAGCAATGAGACCTACACTATGTCCGTATCCGTTAACGGAAAGAACAAAAATATTACTTTCAAGGGCGGTACGGAGGCAGAGGTAAGAGATAATATAAACGCTCAGCTTTCCGTATTCGGAACTAAAACCGACGGCAGCAACATTGTTTCTATCGGCTCCGACAACAAGTTCACTTCCTCCGACAAGTCGGCGGTAGTTACGGGCAGCGCGACCCTTTATAAAGATACACGCGACTTGGGCAATATCGGCAATATGCAAACGGGCAACAATACCTTTACCGTTACCGTAGGAGATACCACCAAGACCGTTACATTCTCAACCATTGCTTCCGATTACTTTGACGATATTTTCGACGACGACGGCAATATCAAGGAGGACGCGGATCAGGATAAGGTTGAGCTGTTTAAGGAGATCGCTTTAAACCAGCGCGAGGGCGAGGTTTACGACGAGTTTAAATTGTGGGATAATAATCTTACCGACGCTCAAAAGAAAGCCTTTTCCGAAAATATGGCACAGGCAAGATACAATGCCGCGATGAACAATGCTACCGAAAGCCTTAAGGAAAACGCGAAAAACTGCTTTGCCAATGATATGCTCAGTGATATTGAGAAGCATATCGAATATTATGAAACCGAAACGGGCGACGGCTTCAAAGCCAATACCCAGGACATGACAGCTGAGCAGCAGGCGTTGTTTACTCGGATCGTCAATGATTATAATGATAAATACGGTATTGATTCAGGTGCCTATGATCCCAAGGATCCCAATTTCGTTACATTCAAGCAGTACTTCAGAGGCGAATTTACCGACACTATCAAGTCTGCTATGACCGAAGCCGATGTTGACTCTTACATTGCCAACGACGAAACCGGTCAGAAGCTGTACGAGAATTATCAAAAAGAAGTTCAGAAGATCAAGGACGATGCTCAGGCTAACACCGACAAGGCGGTAGCAAGAGAGCAGAAGGCGGCATACAACGCTCAGTTTGCTGCAGCTAAGCAGGAAGCTTACGACGCAAAGGTTGCAAGCGGGGAGATTTCCTCCACCGAGGGCGATGAAAATTACGTTTCACTTGCTAATTTCAAGTACACAGACGATGAGTTTAAGACAACCGCGCAGTACACCGCTTACGAGCAGGAGGCGCAGGATATCGCCGACGATTACGCAAATAACGGTATTCTGTCCTTAGATTATGACGGCTTAAGCGAAGCCGAAAAAATGGAGCTGTTTGAGGAAGCGGGTCTTTATACAGGTCCCTCCGAGGAAGACTACATAGCCGGATATACCAAGGAAGAAGCGGTATTTGACTTCAATAAGGCCAATATCGAAAACAATTTGGGTGCGCTGACATTCGGCAACGAGCTGACAAAATTGGAAGCTACCGTAGAAGCTGACGGCAGCATCACGCTTCAGGGCAAGGGCATATACACCGGCAACGCCAAGGAATTCGCTATAACTCAGTCCGCAAACAACGCAAGCGATTTCGGTTTGGATAAAACAGCGACCTCGGGTACAACAAGCCAGGTAGATACTACATCCAAGCTCAGCGAGCTGGGTCTTGAGGCTGACAGCAACGGAAATTACAGCTTCTCAATCAACGGTCATGATTTCACATTCAGCGGGGACATCACCGTTTCCGATATGATGAAGCAGATCAACGCTTCCGACGCGGGCGTTAAGATGACCTACACCACCTTGACCAACCAGTTCACGATCACGGCCAACGAATACGGCAGAGATACCACTATCGATATTGAGGACGGCGATCAGGGACTGTTGTCCGCACTGGGCTTTGTTGCGGGACAGAACTTTACACAGGGCAAGAACACTATTCTTGAAGTGAACGGTGTTGATGTAGAAACCACCTCCAACTCTTACACGGTCGACGGCACAACCTTCACCTTCTCCCAGTCGGCTGAGGGTACCGAGTTTACCAATGAGGTAAGCCGCGATTATTCCAAGCCCATTGAAGCTATCAAGAGCTTTGTTGAGGATTACAACAAGCTTATAGATGAAGTTTTCGGATATGTTGACGATGAACCCAATTCGGATTACTACTTCCTTACCGATGACGATATTGAGGAAATGGATCTTTCCGAAAGCCAGCAGAACAAGTGGGAAAAGCTTGCCAACAAGGGTATTCTTTACAGAGATCAGACCTTAACAAGCATCATGTCCAAGCTGAGAAGCGTTATTTACAACACCGTTGACGCGGCGGACGGAACCAAGGTTGGCTTGTACACATTAGGTATCACCACCTCCAGCAACTGGACAAATCACGGTAAGCTTCAGTTTGACTCCAAGATCAGCGACGAGGAGTTTGAAAGCATATTCGCAACATATGCGGACGAATTCAGCAAGCTGTTTACAGACCCCGAAAACGGAATTTCCGCTCAGTTCGAGAGCATTATCAATTCCGCCGTTAAGACCTCGGGCGGCCCCGGAGAAAGAGGTACCTTGGTTGAAAAAGCGGGCGTTTCGGGTACTGCTTCCGCGACCAACAACTCGATCTACAAGCAGATTGAAAGCTTGAAATCAACCATTACAAAATTGCAGAAGCGTTACGACCAGCAGCAGGATCGTTACTGGAAGATTTATTCCAACATGGAAACGCTTTTGGGTAACATCAACTCGCAGTCTTCATATATCAATCAGCTTATGGGAATGTAATTGTTTGTAACGAAATATTTTACCAAAGTGTAAGCCTATCAGCAAAAAGCCGTACCAATGCGGCTTTTTGCTGCATTGGTATGAAAGGACATTAACCCTATGAATCCCTACGCAGCGTATAAAAAACAGTCGGTTACCACCATGACCCCAATAGAGATAGTGATAAAGCTTTACAGCGAGACCGAAAGGGAGCTGAACAGATCAATAGTCTTTATTGAGGATAAGAATTACGAAAGCGCGAATAAAGCTCTTAACAAATCGGTGGATTTAATTGCGGCTTTAAGATCGGTGCTTGATGTTAATCTGCCCATAGGAAAGAATCTGGATTCAATTTATACGTTTTTGGAAAGACAGATAATAGCCGCAAATGTTAAAAAGGACGTGCAAGTGATCAAGACCTTATTGCCTATGATCGGAGAATTGAAGGACGCGTTTACGCAGATCTCCACAATGTCAAAGGACGAGATCGCGGCACAGAGCATGCGCCAGCCGAAGTAACAAACTGAGCTTGCGCTTTATATATTGATTTTCATTGAAATTGCTTTTTATATTACCGTTCGATAATGAAAATCGTGAGTTAAAAAAATTCTAAAACACAGCCGAACCCCATTCGGCTGTTGTTTTGATTGCAGGGCTATTATACTATTAACCATTTTGACACAGGATAAAATCAAAAGTCAAAATGGTTAATAGTATTAAACCGTATGAAAGGATTTACCTTATGAAAACAGAAAATGTAAAATTGCTGGCCGAAAATTTTGCTAAAATGGAACAATTTCTTCTGAAGTACAACGAAATAGGTGCTTTGATAATGCAGATAGAAAGCGAGGAGGTTGAGGACCTGACGGAAAAGGTGCAGGAAAGAGACGATATTATTAAGGAAATGGACAAGGTAAAAAGCACCTGCACCGAGCTTATCGACAGCTTTGAGTCCGAGGACAGCGCGCTTATCAGAGGAATGCTGACGGGTACGAATATAAACCAGCGTATAAGCGACGAGCTTGCTCCTTTGCAGAATACAATAGTAAGTCTTCGCTCCGCACAGCTTCAGGCCGCGGAAAACGACAAGGCATTGCAGGCTCAGTTTACGTCCCGCACAAATGAGGCAAAGGAACAGCTTGTTCAGCTTAAAAACGATAAAAAGAAGCTTGATTATTATTCAAGCGTTAATCCTACCGGAAAGCTGGGCGGATCGTTGGACAGCAGCTTTTAGGACCGCTTCTGATACGACGGCAGCGGTAATTTGCGCGATCCACATTTTGGCCGCAGGAATAAAGGCTGTTATCCGTTTTCATTGACGGCCGACCCATTGGTTAAGTATGATCGGTATCGGTACAAACGGGCTTGATTTCAAAAGCAGAACACTGTGTCTAACAAATCCATAGAAAGAGCAAAAGTAAAAATGAAAATAGATTGTCATGTTCACGCTTTTCCCGACGGCATAGCGGAAAGAGCGATGAAAAAATTAGCCGATACCGCGGGTTTTCCTCACTATTCATTGGGTACGGAGACAGATACAAGGCGTATACTGAGAGAATGCGGCGTCGATTACGGCGTACTGCTGCCCATAGCCACCAAGCCCACGCAGCAGACCTCTATAAATAGCTGGGCGGCGGAGCTGAACCATGACAACCTGATTTCATTCGGCACGGTACACCCGGATAATGAAGCATATCTTGACGAGCTTGACCGAATAAAGGAATTGGGTTTAAAGGGGGTAAAAATTCACCCCGATTATCAGGGCTTTTTTCTTTTTGAAGAAAGACTTGTTCCGTTTTGGGAAAAATGCACGGAGCTGGAGTTACCGGTTACAATACATATGGGCTATGATCCTGTGACGCCTACTGTTCGCCACGCCATGCCGCAGGATTTGCTTTACGTTCACAGCAAGGTGCCAAACGTGAATATAATTGCCGCTCATATGGGCGGAGTGTTTTCATGGGAAGCAGTTGATCACTATATTTGCGGCGATCGTCACATTTGGCTTGACACCGCGTTTACTGACGGTTTTTTACGGCCCGAGCTTATGAAGAAAATCATAGAAAAGCACGGTGCGGACAGAATACTTTTTGCCAGCGACCTGCCGTGGCATTTGCCCTCAATGGAGGAAAAGCTTGTTGAAGGCTTGGATATATCCGACGAAGATAAAGACAAAATCTTTTGGAAAAACGCGGCGGAGCTGCTGCAGATTTCCGTTTAGGGAATTGACGGATTGCATAAACCGCAAAAATAATACATTGAGTATATATTTTTAAGAAAATATTTTATAAGTACAGCATTTATAACGGTGAAATACAGAAAAATAAGGCTTTTTGCGTATTGATTTGTACTTTTCTGATGTGCATTTATCTGTATATTTGAAACCGTTTAGCCGAAAAAAGTTTGCAATTGTGCAAAAGAGGGAGAATAATACATGATAAATATACTCGCAGTAGAAAACGACCGTCAGAAGTCGTCGGTTATCTATTCGGCATTATCGGATAGAAGCCGCTACCACTTAGCGATAGTTGATTCCGGCTATACCGCGATAGAAGCGATAGGCTTAAAGAAGTTTGATCTGATAATTATAGAGCGTGATCTCAGCTTTTTAAGCGGCTTGAAAACGGCGCGCAGTCTTCGCAAAAGGCTGTCGGACAATATTTCTCCCTTTGTTATTATAGGCGACGGCTTCGAGGAGCAGGAGGCGGAGGATTTTATTTCCACGGGCGTATTTGATTTCTGGGAACCGCCTCTCAGCATACAGAGAATACGGCTTACAGCGGAAAGCGTGGCAAACGGCTGGAGATCGCCAAACGATAATTTGAAAAATTTCGGTGAATATCTTGAAAGGCTTGGCAGGTAGCCGAGCCATTTTTGTTCATTAAGCATAATGGATATGCACAAACGAATTTGCATGATATAAAAGTATGAAAGAACCTGAAAAAAATTTTTTGAAACCCGTTGTGCCGATACCTTTTGCATCGGCACTTTCTTAAAGGGAAAGGAGTTATTGTAAAATGAAGCTCGACCGATTGATAGGAATACTTTCTGTATTACTGCAAAGGGACAAGATAACTACGGCTGAGCTGGCGGAAAAATTTGAAGTATCAAGACGTACAATAATAAGGGACATCGAGGCAATAAACACGGCGGGAATACCCATAGTCTCGGAAAAAGGTCACGGCGGCGGCATATACATAATGAGCGGCTATAAGCTTGACCGTACGGTGCTGTCCCGTGAAGATATGAAATCGATACTTGCGGGACTGCAAAGCTTGGACAGTGTAAGCGGCACCAACCAATACCGACAGCTAATGAGCAAAATTTCATCTAACAGTCAAAACATGAACAAAAGCGTCGGAAACATTATAATTGACCTTGCAAACTGGGACAAGACAGGGTTATCCGAAAAGATCGAGCTAATTAAATCAGCTATGGAGAGCGGTGAAACAATAGCCTTTTCCTATTATGCGCCAAACGGAGACAGCAAGCGAGAGATCGAGCCATATCATCTGATTTTTCAGTGGTCGGGCTGGTATGTGTGGGGCTACTGTCTTATGCGCAATGATTATCGAATGTTCAAGCTGTCGCGTCTTGCCGAATTGAAGCGTACGGGCAGGATAAGAGAAAAAAGAGAGGTACCCGAGTACGTATGCGATAAGTTTTACCATACCGAAACCGAGATACAGGCAACGGTAAGGTTTGACAAATCGGTAAGGTGGCGGTTGGCGGACGAGTTCGGCGGCGGCAGTCTTATTGTTCATAAAAACGGAGATGTGGAACGAACGTTCACATGGTCCGATCTTCCTTCTTTTTTTCAGTATGTGCTGACCTTCGGTGATAAGGCGGAAATAATATCTCCTAAGAAGTACAGGGAAGAGTATAAGGAGCTTGTGAAAAAGATTTATGAAAAGTACTGAGATTTTGGAAAAAAATGAAGTATGCTACTATTTCACGGGAAAATCATCAAATTATACCTAAAATTTCATATTGAACTGATATTATATATTTCCTTTTTCGCGAAAAGACAGATAGGTATATTCAATAAGCCATAAAAGAAAGGATCGGTACTATGAATAATATTTGGTCAAAATACGTGCAGGGTACACAAACGCTGTATTATTCCCGTAAGCTGAGATTCGACGATATGTTTAAGGAACAGTACAAGAAATTGTTTGAGCTGGACGAAAGCAAGTGCCTTAAGATACTTGAGATCGGCTGCGGCCCCGGTGCTCTCGCGGGCGCGCTTCACCGCTGGTACCCGAACGCGGATATAACGGCAGTTGACCGCGACAGCGAATTTATAAGGTTTGCTTTGGAGCATGAAAACGGGATTGTTTTCGCGGAGGGTGACGCCACAAAGCTTTCCTTTGCCGATAACAGCTTTGATGTTGTGATTTCTAATACGGTTTGCGAGCATATAGAGCCTTCCGCGTTTTACGGGGAGCAGCTTCGGGTGCTTAAACCGAACGGAATCTGCCTTGTATTATCTTCCCGCAGGGGAATTACCGCCGCCCAAAACAGTTTAACTCTGAGTGAATACGAAGAACGGTTTTGGAAAAAAGCGGAACAGCGCGACGAAACACTTGATAAATACGCCGTGGGCAAATATTGGATGAATGAAGCGGAGCTGCCCGCCGCAATGGAAAAATACGGGTTTAAGAATATAAACACGGGTTTTGCCGCTATTGACCTTACCCCCGATAATCCCAAATTTTCGGACAAATTGGCGCATGATATAATAAACGAGGAAAGATATTCGGATATTGACGGGATCGATTCCGTTTTCAATTCAATGTCGGAACATTTTACGGAAGAAGAAATTGAAGAAATGAAGCGGATAACCAACGCGAAATACGATGCACGTATTGATGCGTACGAAAGAGGGGAAAAGAAGTGGGACACCAATGTGTCGGTTGTTATGGTGATACGCGGTGTTAAATAAAGTAATACTAATATCCATTTAAAAAGTAGACAAGCTACTTTTTAAATGCGCTGCCGCAATAGCGGCAGCGTGAGGGAGCGAAGCTCCCTCAGATATTGTATTGAACGTACATATCCGCC
>JAAVIF010000049.1 GCA_014799365.1 Oscillospiraceae bacterium | reverse complement strand
CTAATATCGGTTTAAAAAGTGGATAAAATGGCTTTTTAAACCGATATTAGTGCTTAGGGTGCAACTCTGTTTTGACAGTAGACCCTGTTCTGTTTTGTCTACTGTCAAAACAGAGATTGGTATAAAAAGGGTTGCACACTAAACACTAATCCAACAGTTTTAAAAGGGATTAGTATCAGCCTGTTTTTATAAAAAATCTGAAAGGATCAATCACAACTATGAATATAAAAGCCTGTACATTTATATCCTCCGATTTAAACAACTTCAGCTTCGGCTACGACTCAACAAACTCGAAATGTATTGCACTAAAGCTTCAGATCGCGCAATATATAAACGACATGTACAAGTCGGGAATAAAAGAATTTTACTCGGTATGCGAGCAAGGCGTGGATCTCTGGGCGGCGGAGATCGTTACATATATTATGAGAACGGACGCAGAAACAAAGCTGTACTGCATAATACCGTATGAGGAGCAGGCGGCAAAGTGGCACAACGATACGCACGAGCTTTATTACAGAGTTCTGGAGGAGGCTACCGAGGTGATATTTTTGAACACACATTATAAAGAGGACTGCCTTGCCGCGGCGAGATACTATACTTTGGACCGCTGCGGCTATGTTTTCGCGGCGGTTGTTGACGAAAAGAAAAATGAGTTTGTAAGATACTCCAAAATACGGGAAAAAAACATTGTATGCTTTAGGGTCTGATTGGTATAAAGGATTTAAGGATTATTTAATAATTTACATGCTATAATAGGATCACAAAGGAAAGGAGCGGTAAAATGTATCTGCGAATACTGAAAAAAGACCTGAAGCGCAAGAAAACCATGAACATTATCCTGCTTATTTTTGTGATCTTGGCGGCGACGTTTATTGCAAGCAGCGCGAACAATCTGCTGACCGTAAGCAGCGCGCTGGATAATTTCTTTGCAAAGGCAAACGTTCCCGATTACTGGTTCGCCTCCACAGGCCAAGCCGACATTGAAATATTTGAGGACCTTGCCGCGGAAAACGGGTATGATTATTACATATCCAAGCTTATCCAGATAGAGCCTAAAAATGTTCTGATCGAAGGCGAAAAGTTTGAATATTCCAATACGCTGGCGTTATCCACGCTTGGGGGAATAAAAGTTTTTGATAAGAACAACAATGAGGTCACCGAGGTAAACGACGGCGAGGTTTACGTTACAGGCGAAATCTTTCAATCCGACAAAAACGATTTTCACGAGGGCGGAAAAATTCTTGTAAAGCAGAACGGCATTGAAAAAGAATTTACCGTAAAGGGCTATACAAAGGACGCTCTTTTTGGCTCGCCAATGGTGGGAATAACAAGATTTTTGGTGAGCGAAAAGGACGCGGCTTTGTTCGATACCGAAAAGTCAGCGGTTTGCAGCTCGGTGGAGGTTCACACAAAGGACGTCGATTTTAAGGACAAATTCAACGCTCTCGGCACCAACAACGTTATGTGGGCAGATAACTCCATGATGAAAATGATGTACTTTATGGATATGCTTATAGCGGCGGTTTTGCTGATCGTGAGCGTATGTCTGATAATCATTTCAATGGTGATCCTGCGGTTTATAATCAGCTTCACTATTATGGAAGAATTTCGCGAGATAGGTGTTATGAAGGCTATCGGGCTTAAAAGCTTTGCTATCCGAGGGCTGTATATTGTAAAATATCTTGCGGTCGCGGTCGTCGGAACATTGATCGGAGTAGGTCTCAGCTTTCCCTTCGGAAAGATTATGCTGGGCGGAGTTGCGCAGAAAATCGTTATTTCGGGAGAGGACAATTTTATAATCAACGCCGCGGCAGCGGTTTTGGTCGGCACGATCGTGGTGCTGTTCAGCTATTTTTGCACCCGAAAAATACGCAAATTCTCTCCTATCGACGCGATCCACAACGGAGAAACCGGCGAGCGTTTCAAGAAAAAGAGCGTTTTCAGTCTCGGAAGATCACATATTCCGACTTTGCCGTTTATGGCGGTAAACGATATTTTCAGCGGTATCAAAAGCTATGTTTCCATGATAATTATTTTCATAATCGGAACGCTGCTGGTGATCATTCCCGTCAATACGATAAATACCCTGCGCTCGGATGACCTGATAACGCTGTTCAATATGGTGAAAAGCGACCACATTATTTCAAAGGAGCTGCTTTTCAATCCGAACGAGGATAACAAAGCAAAGATAGACGAGCAATTTTCCGAAATACGCGAAATGTTCTCCGAAAACGGGATCGACGTTGATGTTTTTCAGGAAATAATATTCCGAAGCAATGTGAGCAAGGGAGAAAAGCTTACAAACTCGCTGTCGTTCCAAGGCGTGGGCGGTGTTAAAGCCGATATGTATACATATTTAGAGGGAAGCGCGCCGCAAAACGTCCATGAGGTCGCTTTGTCACACCTTACGGCGGGGCAGATCGGCGCGGAAATCGGCGACGACGTAGAGATAAAAATGGGGGAAACGACTAAGACCTATACCGTCACAGCCATAAACCAAAGCATGAACAATATGGGAGAGGGCGTACGCTTTCATCAGGACGCGGAGCTTGACTTCGCCTACGCGGCGGGTAGCTTCGGAATACAGGTTCAGTACAAGGACTCTCCGGACAATGAGGCACTTGCGGAGCGAAAAGCACTGCTTGAAAAACTGTATCCCGATTCGACCGTCTACAACGCAAGCGATTATATAAGCTATATGATAGGCGATGTTGCGGGACAGCTTGACAGCTTAAAAACGCTTATTTTAACGATAATCCTATGTATAAACATGCTGGTCGCGGTGCTTATGGTAAAAAGCTTTATTACCAAGGAAAAAAGCGAGATCGCTTTGCTTAAGGCACTTGGCTTTAAAAACGGCGCGCTTGTATTTTGGCAGTCCGCAAGAATAGGCATAGTGCTGTTGGTTTCGGTCATTGTTGGGGCTATGGTCTCCTCACCGCTGTCAACGCTTATCATCACTCCTGTTTTCAGAATGATGGGAGCGTTCAGCATTGAATTTGAGATACGCGTGTTTGAGGTTTATGTAGTGTTCCCGTTGATCGTGCTTGCGGCAACGGCGTTTGCGGCGTTCATTTCGGCGCAGTCTTTAAGGAAAATTTCTTCATCGGAAATATCAAATATTGAATAACAGGGAGTTTATTATGACAAATATTTTAGAGGTAAAGGACCTTTGTAAAACCTATATTGTAAACAAACGCCAGAACAACGTACTGAAAAACGTGAATTTCAGCATTGCGGAGGGCGAAATGACGGCGGTCATGGGACCGTCGGGTTCTGGAAAATCCACCCTGCTTTATGCCGTTTCGGGAATGGACGGGATAACCGCGGGAGAAGTAGACTTTGACGGCAAAAATATAGTGAAAATGAACCAAAAGGAGCTTGCCGACCTGCGGCTGAACGAAATGGGCTTTATCTTTCAGCAAATGTACATGCTCAAAAACCTGACGGTGCTGGACAATATAATCCTTCCCGCCTGTCAGTCGGATAAAATCAAGGAATCCCGCCGCAAAACCGCCGAGCGCGGTCACGCTTTGATGCGGAAGTTAGGCATTATCGATATTGCCGACAACGACATAAACGAGGTTTCGGGAGGACAGCTTCAGCGTGCCTGCATTTGCAGAAGCATGATAAACAAGCCGAAAATGATATTTGCCGACGAACCGACGGGCGCGCTTAACCGAAGCTCCTCCGACGAGGTGATGGAGGAGCTGGCTAAGTTAAACTCCGAGGGTACAACCGTTATGCTGGTTACTCACGACGTAAAGGTTGCGGCAAAATGCACAAGAATTTTATATATGCTTGACGGAAACATAAAAGGAGAGTATACTTTAGGCAGATACGAAAGCTCAAAGCTGCGGGAACGCGAACGCGCGCTTAACGGCTGGCTTATGGAAATGGGCTGGTAATAAGCCGATATGCTTGAAAAAAATGCTTCCGAAAGGATTTGTTTTGCTGTGATCGATATTCTGATAGTGGAAGATAATAAGGAATTGGCGGGGCTGCTGTGTGATTTTCTGAGGGCGGAAAATTACACGGTGTCCGTTGCCGAAAATGCGGAAAAAGCCTTGTCGCTGTATGAAAAATACGGCGCAAGGCTTATTGTGCTTGATATAATGCTGCCCGGTACCGACGGCTTCGCGGTCTGCGAAAAAATCCGCGCCCAAAGCAATGTCCCGATACTTATCGTCAGCGCGAAAACGGATAAGGAGGATAAGCTGATTGGGCTTAACTTAGGCGCGGACGATTATATCGAAAAGCCCTACGATATAGACATAATGCTTGTTAAAATAAGCGGTATTTTCAAGCGGCGGTATTCCCTCGATGCAGTGACGGACGGCGATATACGTTTGAATAAGATCGACAGGACGGCGTACAAAAACGATGTGCCGCTCGACATGACCGCAAAGGAATTTGATCTTTTGGTTTTGCTGATAGAAAATAAGGGCAGAGCCCTCTCAAAAGAATATATTTTCAACACGATATGGGGCAGCGACAGCTTTTCCGAGCCGCAAACACTTACGGTTCATATAAAACGGCTGCGTCAAAAAATAGAAGATGACCCCAAAAAGCCGCAAAAGCTGCTGACGGTCTGGGGCGTGGGGTACAAGTATCTATGAAAGCGTTCAATGGGATCATTGCGGCGGTGGGCGTATTGATCGTCATGATCTTTGCCGCGGCAAATATAAGCTTGAATTTGGTTCTTACGCCGGAAAACGGCAGGCCGTATCGTGTGGAAATAAACCGAGCCGCGCTGGAGATCAGGGAAAACGGCTCGGAAAGTATTGACCTGACAAAATACGTATATATAAACAATATAGTGAAATTTAACGCCGACAGCGAACAAGAGTTTTACAATACCAACAGCGAATATGCGATCCGCGAAATCGACGGTAATTTGTACCGTTTCGATTATTTGGCAAAAGACGACACCCACAGGCAGCGTACCGTCGTAACGGTGAACATTATACTCGGAGTGTTGGCGGCGGCGGTTTTGAGCGTTTTACTGTATATAAAAAAAGCGGTTCTGCAACCCTTTGAGCGGCTGACAACCATTCCCTACGAGCTGTCAAAGGGTAACCTTACGGTGCCTCTCAAAGAAAGCAAAAACCGCTTTTTCGGCAAATTCCTGTGGGGCATCGACTTGCTCCGCGAGAATATAGAACAGCGAAAGCGGCGGGAGCTGGAGCTGCAAAGAGAGAAGAAAACCCTGCTTCTGTCCCTGTCTCACGACATTAAAACGCCCCTTTCCGCAATAAAGCTATATTCAAGGGCTTTATCGAAAAATCTCTATCCCGATGCGGAAAAACAGCGGGAAACCGCCGAGAGTATCAACGCAAAAGCGGACGAGATAGAAAGGTATGTTTCGCAGATCATCGGAGCCTCGCGTGAGAACTTCCTCTCTCTTGACGTAAAAAACGGGGAGTTTTATCTATCCGATCTGATTCAAAGCGTCTCGTCCTATTACCGAGAAAAAACGGCACTCGTGAAAACGGATTTTCGTATAGGAGAGTATGGCAACTGTATGCTTTTCGGCGATCTTGACCGCGGGATCGAGGTGCTGCAAAACGTTGTGGAAAACGCAATGAAGTACGGAGACGGAAGGCTTATCACTCTGAACGTTTCGGACGAGGACGAGGGTGTTTTGGTATCGGTGAAAAACAGCGGCTGTACACTTGATAAAAAAGAACTGCCGCATATTTTCGAGAGCTTTTGGCGCGGCGCAAACACTTCCAATATACAGGGCAGCGGATTGGGCTTGTATATTTGCAGAGAGCTTATGCGTAAAATGAACGGGGAATTTTTTGCGGAGATCGAGGGNGAATTTATGACGGTGACCGCGGTNTTCGTGAGNGCGTAATACAATATAAAAATGNTTTTNGGNAATTTATCCAAAAAAACTTGACAATAGTTCTATATAGTATTATACTATATAGAAGGAGGTGAAAAAATGCTTGAAAAAACCCGCGGCGGATTTTTAATAAGCAAAATCAAGCAAATTCAAGGACGCGTGTTCGAAAAATTGCTTTCCGANCACGGAATAAGTGATTTTAACGGTGCTCAGGGNCGAATACTGTTTGTGCTTTGGGAAAGCGATAACATTACCATAAGNGAGCTGTCGGACAAAACNGGACTTGCGAAAAANACCCTTACAAGCATGCTGGACAGNCTTGAANNANCGGGNCATATCCNAAGGGATCANAATACGTCCGACCGCAGAACGATACGTATAAAGCTTACGGAAANCGCNAAAAAAATGCGGGAAAGCTATGACGAGGTTTCCGNAAAAATGAGCGAAATTTTTTATAAGGGTTTTACNNATGAAGAAATACTCNACTTTGAAANTANTCTTGGGAAAATTCTTGAAAATCTTATNCAAAAGGAGAATGAACATGGACAGNAATATAAAAANAGATATTGAANCNCTGCGCAAAAACGCCAAGNTTGCCTATGTAGGCTCGGTAAACGGGGACNGTTTTCCTCAGATAAAAGCTATGTTTGTTGCGGAACATGACAGACTGAAAACTCAGCTTTTTTCAACCAACACAAGCTCAAAGCGTGCCGCNCAGTTTTTAAAAGAGCCNAAAGCCTGCGTTTACTACTGCGACGAGGAAAATTTTATCGGTGTGCTTTTCACGGGCAGTATAGAGGTGTGTACCGATCATGACACAAAAGCGTCAATATGGCACGAGGGAGACGAGATGTATTATCCTAAAGGCGTTGACGACGAGGATTACTGTGTGTTCAGATTCACCGCCGAAACGGTCAATTATTATCACGGGCTGGCAAACAAAACCTTTTCGATAGACGAGCTGGAATAATATTAAATTCCAATCGAAGTATAGACAAATTTTGCTGTCGATCGAAAAATAGTATAAAATGCAAACCTATAAAGTACATAAATAAAAAAGCAGTGCCGATAAGCACTGCTTTTTTGTAAGTTAAAGTAATTACTTAAGNTCAACCTTTGCGCCTGCTTCTTCGAGCTTAGTCTTAAGCTCTTCAGCCTCTGCCTTTGCAACGCCNTCCTTAAGGGTCTTAGGAGCAGCCTCAACAAGCTCCTTAGCTTCCTTAAGACCGAGACCGCAAATGTCCTTAACAGCCTTGATAACGTTCATCTTGGATTCGCCGAAGCTTGCNAGAACTACGTCAAACTCGGTCTTCTCCTCAGCAGCGGCAGCTGCGCCGCCTGCGGGAGCTGCAACAGCCATAGCGGCAGCGGATACGCCGAATTCTTCTTCAAGTGCCTTTACAAGATCGTTAAGCTCAAGAACGCTAAGAGTCTTAACTTCCTCAACTAAATTTAAAACTTTCTCTGAAGCCATTTTTATGTTCCTCCGTAAATTAAATTTTGTGTTATGCCGCAATATTCATTAAGCGACAGTTTCTTCGGATTCCTTCTTCTTCGCGATCTCGCTTGCGGCAATAGCAAGCTTCTGAATNGGAGACTGAAGAACGAAAAGGAATTTTGCGATAAGTGTGTCCTTGTCNGGCAGCTTAGCGTACTCGGTAACCTCTTCCGCGGTAATAGCCTTACCGTCGATAAAGCCTACCTTGATCGAATACGCGCCCTTTGAAGCCTCAACCTGCTTATAAAGCAGCTTGGGAGCGATGATGATGTCTTCCTTGGAAAGAGCGATAGCGGTAGTTCCCTCGAGATGCTCGTCCAGACCCTCGATTCCTGCCTGCTCGGCAGCTCTCTTAAGCAGAGTGTTCTTTACAACAAAGTAATCAACGCCCGCTTCACGAAGACTTTTTCTGAGTATGGTATCGTCCGCAACGTTGATTCCCTTGTAATCAACGATAACTCCGCATGCGGAATTTTTAAGCTTATCGGCAAGCTCGCTGACAAACTGCTGCTTTGATTCCAGTACCTTCTGACTTGGCATGTTTTTACCTCCTGTTTTAGTCTTTGCTGTACTAAAAAGGGGAATATAAATAAAAAATCCTTTTCACACAGGAAAAGGACGTAATAATCTATTACTTCCCATTCCTCGGCAGGCGGTAAANTACCGTTAGCGCGTAAAGCGACCTGCTGTCTTTAGAACAGCAGAATTATTATAGCAGAAAAAGCTGCTGTTGTCAATAGGGAAATTGAGTTTTTTTATTTTTTGTGTAAAATCTCGCTTCGTTGTTGACAAACTTGTATAATTCGTGTATAATATAAATAGAAGAGGAAACCGATAGACGGTTAACTCCCTTAAAGAATTTGATTAAAAATAATCGTCATCTTTTAGCTGGAGAGGCGATTATTTTTTTATGTTCTTATGAACAGACAGCACTAAAGCTATTATGCCGCATATCAGCGTCAACATCTGAATAAAATCGGACATTGTTATGTAATAACTCATGCTATCACCCCCCTTTTTAAAACAGCGCAAGGGTTTTCACGCGCTGCTCGGGAGCTTTATTTAACCGCCTACCACCTTTTGGTTTCCTCAATTTAATTATATAGTGTTNTGCGGCAGTTGTCAATACGATTTTTAATTTTTTCCCTTTTTGCCGCTATTCCTCGGTCTCCTTTTGCNTNACGCTNACAAAATAACTCCTGACCCAGCTTTCCCCAAAAGCCATACATTCGGTCCACTCGTTTTTTNTNNNNTNNCAGCCCTCCGGATTTTCCGAAATGATTTCCCCGTTTATCAAATAATCGTGGTCTGCCGACTTATTGGGCTTCATGGCGATCGCCGCTCCGCTCTCGCAGGAGTTAAGCTCCATTGTTCCGCCGTTCAAGACAATTTTTCCTGCAATCACACATACCGAGCTTCCGTTTACTGTAATTCTTCCGTTATCGTTTACGGTAAGCGTTCCGTAACTTGAGTTTAAATTGATGCCGAAGCTGTGCGGATTTCCGTTGATTTCAAGAGTTCCGTTTCCCGATATTTCCATTATGTCGCTGCCGTAATAAAAATACAGCGTATCGTCATTTTGCCCGGAATTATCGGCGTATAAACGCGCGTTATCGCTTATCGTGAGCTTACCAACGCAGTTTATGGCGGCACCTCCCCTGTAACTGTTGTCCGGAAGGTCGTTTATAATATTCATTGAGCTGCCGCCCGAAAGGGTAATATCTCTGATCTCCCCGATTTTTATTTCGGCGCGGGAATTTTCGGAAAGACAAAGCGAACCGGCGTAAAGATAACGGCATTCAATATACGAATCGTCCATGAGAGAAAAGCTATTCGATTCAAAACTGTAATTGTCCGCCGGTGAGGAAGGGATATGTTCGCTCTCGATAAGTCTTGCGCCCTCCGTTAAAGTAATGGATGACATTGTTTCGATTTTCGGCGTTTCAAGACTGCCGTTTCCTTTAAAAACTATTTTTGCGTCCCCTGTGTAAAAAAGAGAACAGGGCGAATCCGAAACGACCTTGTTGTCTCCTATAAGCTCTACCGTAAGCGTGCCGATTCCCGACGCTCTGATAATAAAGGATTCGCCGTTTGCGTCAATAACCGCGTTGTCAAGAACAAGGGTATTATCCCTGTAATAAACCCCGTCAAGCTTTTCTCCCCGTATAATATCGGCACCCGCCGCAGTAAGCTTTATATTATCGGGATAAAAGCTTTCATAATAAGGATATTCGCCTATTGCTTTTCCGTTGAACGTTAAGCTTTTTTTAAAAAAGCTTCCGTTGGGCTTTTCGGAAAATCTGTCCGTAACAATAACGAATTTATTGTAATTATCGTTAAGGTCAAAATCATATTGGGTCAACATTTCGTTTATATCAAGTGTTTTGATTATCTCGGTCCCGTCCGGCTCTTTTATCTCATCATCAAAAAGATCATACAATACGACCTCGTTTTCGGCAAAGGAAACGCAGTGCTGAACCGATTTAAGCTCGGTCTGTTCCTTACTGTCGTCCCAATACCAGCTGTCGTATCGGTAATAATTATGCACATCCGAATAGCACGTATAAGTATCGGTATCATTATCATAATACAGATCATAGACGGGAATATTCCCATTATAGTAATAACCGTATCTGTACATGGACCAATCGGTTTTCCAGCTTTTTGCGCCATAGTCATAGCAATAGAAATATAAGGTGTTGTCATTGATCAATTGAACGGCCTCGGGAAAGTTATCTCCTGTAAGATCGGTAAAAACCGTCCCTTTTGTCTCCAATATCTCGCCGCTGTTGTTTAAAAGCTCTTTTTCAGCTATGCGAAACGCTTCCTCCAACAGTGTTTCATCTCTGAAAATCACATTTTCCCGCCGGGTGAGATATTCCATTCCCTCAATAGGATAAGAAGCGGAAATGTGAACGGCATCATCGGCAAGATAATTCCCGCATTTTATCACCGAATCGGGAATATAAAGCTCCTTTATATCGGTTTTTTCAAAAGCGGAGCTTTCTATTTCCTCAAGTCCCTCCGACAAAATAACTTCCTTTATCCCGCTTCCCGAAAAAGCAGAATACCCGATAAGGCGCACCGACGAGGGAACGGTTATTTTTTCAAGCTTTTTCGCGTCCAAAAAGCCGTATTCGTTTATGGCCTTAAGCGTATCGGGCAGTATGATTTACGAAAGAGAGGAGTTGGAAAAGGCAAATTTTTCAATCGCTTCAACCCCTTCGGGAACCGTAAAGCTGCCCGTTCTTCCGCAGGGGTACGCCGCAAGCGTTTTACCGTCGGCGGTATACAAAGCCCCGTCCTCTGTTTTATACGCCCCGCCCTCTTCAATGTCTATTTCTTTCAGATTTGGACAAAACCGAAAAGGCTCGGGGATTTTTTCCAACATTGAGGGAAGGTGAATTATTTCCAGGCTGTCGCACTTGCTGACGCCCGTAAATTCTGTAAAGTAAGACGGAAAGGTTATTTCCGTAACGCCGCTGTCCTCCAGAAAATCCACAGCAATTCTGCCTATCCGCAGTCCCTCTATTCTCGCGGGAATCACTACGACGCTTTCGTTCCCGATATACTTTTTTATATTTACTCTGTCGCCGCTTACAACGTATTCAAAATCCTCCTCGGGAGCGATAATAAAGGGACTCTCCGTTTCCTCGGGCTCGGTATCGTCGGCATCGCTTTTGCAGCCGCTTAAAGCCAATATAAACAGCACCGACAACAAAACAAGCAGCAGTTTTTTCATGTTTTCCCCCGTAAGTATGCAAAAAATACTATTTTTTACCAAGTTGAAAATCTTGTTAAAGATTGGTATAATATTATTATATCATAACAAGAGAATTTTGCAAGGCAAAATTCGATACCTCTAAAATGAAAAATGTTCTCAAACATTAAAATAATTTCTTCCTCTTTAGGCAGTTTGAGGTTATTATATCATCGAAAATCCGACTGTCAACATATTTTTCTTATAAAATATATATTTTCTAAAATAAAAATTATTTTTTAAAAAGCCTTGACTCTGACCCGGCGTCATATGCTACTATTTCCATAGGGAAAGGAGAGAACGCAAATGGAGCTTACTATATCCCAAGTTACAAAGATGTACGGAGTTACGCCGAGAACACTGCGTTATTATGAAAAAAGGGGGCTGATCTGCCCGATACGCAGGGAGGATTACGCTTACAGGATATACGACGAAAATGCCGTAAGACGTCTGCGGCTTATTATCGTTTTAAGAAAGCTGCGTATTTCCTCCAAGCAGATCTCGGTGATCCTTCAGGACGAGGAACAGCTTGAAACGCTGCAAATCCTGCGCGACAACATATCGGAGCTGGACGGCGAAATAAAATCGTTGAATACCGTAAGATATGTTCTGAAAGCATTTGCCGCGCAGCTTGAGGAAAATATCGGAAAAAAAGTAAGAACCGATTTTCTCGGCAACAGGGCACTTATAGAGGCTGCAAACGCTATCACCTTTCCCGAAACCACTTTTGACAAAACGGCCTTTAAAGAAAACACGAAAACGGAAAAATCCGAGGAAATGTGTTTAAGGCGGGCCGAAACGAAAGGAATGATGATAAGTATGCAAGAGTTAAACAACGCAGGTCAGATCAAAAATGTAAATGTAAGAATAGTGCAGCTCCCGCCGTTTACCGCGGCATCCTACCACTATATCGGGGAAAATCCCGAGGAAAAAGCGGGAGAGGTAATGTCTGAATTTGTACAAAAAAGCCGTCTGTACGAGATCAAGCCCGATTCGAGAATGTTCGGCTTTAACCGCCCCAATCCCGGAGTGCTGGAAAACGGGCTGCACGGCTATGAGGATTGGGTAACTATACCCGACGATATGGAGGTTCCCGCGCCGCTGACAAAAAAACACTTTGACGGCGGACAGTTTGCGGTAATGGCGATACCCTTCCCCGAGTTTGAGCGTTGGGGAGGCTTTATAAAGTGGGCGGAAAACAACGAGTTTTATGAGCCTGATTACAGCAAAGAGGAGCTTACGGGAGAAAAGGGACTCTTTGAGGAGCATTACAACTGGGTATGGGCAGCCCATAACAACTGGGAGGTAGATGATAACTCGGACAGCGGCGTCAGCGGAATTGACCTTTATATTCCCGTTAAAAAGAAAGGAAAGTAAAAAATGACCGATAGTGAAAAATTCAGGCAGGAATTATCGGAGCTTGGGCTTTGCGGCGGAGACGTTGTCATGGTTCATTCCTCAATGAAAGCTCTGGGGACAAAGCGCACTCCCGAAGAGGTGATCGACGACATTCAGTCGGTGCTGGACGAGGACGGCACCTTGTTGATGCCCGCGCTGACCTATGATAATGTTACCCCCGAAAGCCCCGTATTTGACAGCGAAAAGACTGAGCCATGCATAGGTCTGCTGCCGAGAGTATTTATGCACATGCCCGACGTTGAGCGCAGCGTAAACCCCACCCACTCGGTATGCGCCCGCGGAAAGCTTGCGCATACTTTAACTGTCGGTCACGCTATGGACAACACGGCGGTAGGCCCTCATTCGCCCTTTATGCTGCTTCCGAAGCACCGCGGAAAGCTGCTGTTTATCGGTGACATTCTTGAATCGTGCACCTTTATGCACGGAATAGAGAACATTATAATGCCGCCCTATATACGTAAGACCGCACCCGTAAAGTACACGGTAAACGGAGAGGAACGCGAATATATCGGCAATGACGGCTTTGGCTGGGGTTCCGAGTTTCAGCGTATAGAATGGATATTGGAGTACCCCGATATACGCAAGGGGAAATTGGGCGAGGCAAACGCGTATCTTATAGATACCCGCGCTTTACTTGCGGCATCTATATATAAGATGAGCGCGGAGCCTTATGCTTTTGTGACGGATATATCGGAGTATATTTAATACTAATTTGGGTGAGCATATATTAAATTTAAGTATAACCCGCCAAAACTTTATTTCGGTTTTGGCGGGTTAAAATTTTTTTACAATCACATGTTTTATTTTCAAAGTTAATGCCATAAGATGAAACCGCAGTATGAAACGGTCAATCCAAAATACCCTTAATTATTTCAATAAGATCGGCAGTTTGCTTTGAAGTCAGTTTCTCAATATACATTTTCAGGCTGTCGTTAAGCGATGGATTTTCTGTATTAAATCGGAAAAATTCTTCGGGTGTTATTTCAAAGTATTCACATATATACAAAAAACCGGTCATTGACGGCATGGCTCTGCTGTTTTCAATTTTATTGATATAGCTTTCACTTTGCCCTAAGGAAAGGCTCATATCTCTTGCAGATACACCCTTTTGAATTCTGAGTTGTAATATTCGATGAGCTATTTTCTTTTCGTAGTCTATATACTCCATGATTTTCTCCTTTTAATGCAATTATAGATAAAATAAAGTAAACAAATTATGCTTTTATATAATTGTAGTACATGCACAAAAATATGTGAGTAAATTCAGTATATATTTGCATTGAAATATAGAATTAAAAGCTTTATACTTGTATGGAATAATTTGCCACATGGGAAAAACTAAAATATCACTAAAAAATAAGAAAACAAAGACTATTAATTGATATTATACAATATAAGTGTATTTCAAGCTAATTCGCCAAGATACTTGTAATTTTGTTATAAAATGTTAAGATACTAAACGAAAATGCTGTTTATTATCTTTTTAGGAAATTTACACAATTTAATGTTGTATTGTATTTTTTGGTGATAAAATGAAGTTATTGATAATAAAAAGGCAATAGCTTTATTATAAATTTAAATATAATAAACAAATTTTAATACATTGTTAATAAAACAAACAAAATGTTTTATCAATCAAAAGTTTTTGTATATCTGTTCTAATGAGCTTGAATCTTCTTTTATTGCTAAGATTTTTATTTCTATTTTATGTATACACGTTGTAATATATCAATATATGATAATCAATTAAATAATATATGAAACTATTTGCGAGATTTAAATTTTATCATATATTATAAATTTAATTAAGTCTGTTTTGCCTAATTCGTCGAACGTTGTCGCAGCGAACGGAGGCTTAGGCTTAAATAGAAAAAAATAAAAAAGGTGGTAAAGCTTATGAAAAAGAAATTTTTTAAAAAACAGTTAGTTTTTTACTAACATTTATCCTCGCTTTGAATTCAACTGTTTTGCCTGCTGTTTACGCGGAGACTGTCGATGAGAAAAACGCTGTGTCAAGCAATACTCAAATGGCATATCTTGGTGACATATTGACGCTTAATGCTTATTATGACGCGGAAACTTTGCGTATTTATTCCGAAATGTGTATAACCTATGCAGAGAAAATGCCCGAAATCTATTGTTCGTATGACAATGAAAATTTTGTACTTACCGAAGCATCTGAAGAAAACAAATATTCTTTCGCACCCGATGTAAACAGCGAGGAGGTATATGTTAAGGCAGTTCAGATATTAGCAGATGGATCTGTACTTACTTCCGATATAAAAACTGTTAATATAAGCGAAGCAACTATTGTCACTACCGCGTATTATGACGATGACAACTATCTCGGGTATATCCAAGATGCTCATTTGGCAGAACCAATTGCCGTAATTCCTAGAACCTATTTTCCAAGCGGTTTTGCTGAAATGATATATTTGTATCCAGCCGGTTCATATTTTTCACAAACAGGTAAAGAATGCGAATGTCATAAGAATAACTGCAACATTTACGGTGGTTGTGATTGTATATCATTCGACAATTCAATACAGTGCATGGGATTTGCTAAATTGGCATATAAATGCTTGCATAACAAAAGCTTTAGTGATCCGCAAGATTTAATCATATTAGGCGGTACCGTAGGCAAACCTAATCACGATCCTAATGCTGATCCCAACGATGATAGTATACAATTTACAGCAGAATTGGCAAAATCCTTATTTATGGATACCTCACATCACAATTTAGGTACATATATAAGAGTGAGACCGACAAAAACATTTTATCTTGATCATAGAAATGACCATTCTATTGCCATAATCAACACAGATGTAAGAGGCTTAACTGTTTATCATGCAAATTACGACGGTAAGTGTCTTGTTAGTTATCAATATTATACTTGGGAAAATTTTGTGCAAGCATTTCCGCGTATTTATCATTATGTTAAATAATTACTCGCTTTAAATAAAATCTAATTTTGCTTTATATTGTCACATACTTGCTATAAACAATAAACAATAAACAATAAACAATAAACTATAATTATCAATTCGCTAAATCCGTCCTCAAGCATCATTTTGTGAGGGCGGATTTGCAAGTATACAACAACATAGATTTTTGAAAGGAACTGCTAAGCAATGAAAAAAGCCAAGACAGCCCTTATAATAATATCTGCCCTGCTCCTCACTGCCTGTTCGGGAGAGACCAAGAGCGGCGGCTATCCGATAGTGGGAACCGTGGCAAAAGAGGAAATTCCCTCCGAACCCAAGCTTAATCATTCACCGGTAAGCGAAATTTCCGAGATTCCTAACTTATACGATTTTGTGGGAGCGGCAGGAGAACTGCTTACCGTAGGCTCCGCGGTAAATATTTACTCGAATACTGACTCCTATCCTGACTATAATTATATTCTTGAATACGATCACTCATATTTTACTTACGTCGTTCCGAATTATCAAAGAAATTCTCTTGAAAACAATGATTATTACTACAGTATTGATACTCCGGAAGCATTAGACGAATACAATCTGTATCTGAAAAACAAATCGGTGATTTATACGGTGAGGTCGGGGGATAAGCTGGAAAACGGACTGATTTGCACCGACGCACAGACCGCTTACTTATATCACGACAATACCGAGCAAGCAGTCCCGAATCTGCATTATTCCGAAGCGGCATTTTCGGGAGAGCTTACGCTTACCGGGACTATCCACTGCGAACAGGAGGAAAGCCCTATACCCGATACAGGAAAAGGGTTGTTGACTTTCATAGCGGATTCGGATAACGGAAAGGTTCCAGATGAATACCGCCCGGGAATAATTTACAAAGCTTCACAGGGCGGAAAAGCATCGTATTATGAAATGTTTCAATTGGGTAACATATCCGATCTTACGGAGGAACAGGCAAGTATGATAGGAAACAATGAGTATACCGACGTACTGATAACAATAAAAAATATTCATCTTTTTTACGGAAACTTCGGTTACACACCTTCACAGATAGCTGATATAGTAGATATTAAATTGATATAGTCATTTTTCTTCAAACCAAAAAACGCCGCAAAGACGTGGGCTCATAAAAAGTTTTCACCATAGCACTTATGATTTTCAGTTAAAATGCTATGGTGTTTTTATTGACAATGTAACGGCTTTTATGTATAATTATTACTAAGATAAATCGGAATTTAGAGGGGGGGAGCTACATGAAAACATCAAATAAAATAAATACTATTTTTAGATTCATCGCTATATTTTTTTTGTTTTGTTATTTAATCATTCAAATTTTTAGATCAATTTTTGGATTAAATATTTTTAGTGGGGCATGGTACTTTACTGCGTCAACTATTGTTTATTCAATCGGAATTATTTTGGGAGTAGCTTACCTAATAATGTATTTGTTTCTTTTTAGAAAATATGAAATTAAATATGGCATTTTATGTTTAATTAATGTTATTATTTGGATACCTTTTTTAATCTATGGTTCATTAGATTACTATAAGGATTTATATAATGGAAAAATAGAATTTGAAACAGAAATATATGAAATTCCTGTTGAAAGTTATTATGAAAGTCATCCCGACAGACCTAAAGAAATTCTACTAACATCATATAATAGCGTTCGTGCGCTTACAATTAGTGATGAAGTGTATATTGACCTTATCACAAATAATCCGCTCGACAATACACGACAAGTATATAATGCGCCACTTGATCAAACAGTAGAGCCCCATTTACATCATATTATCATCAAATTTTATGAAAACACCAAAATTGTGGATAGTGTTCAGATAGTATATGATGAATAAAATTCTGATTTGTGCGAGTAATCGAATATTAACAATAAGCCCCTAAGCAGTTATCAATAATTGCTTAGGGGCTTAAACTTCTTTATTCTAAATTTACATTATGAGCCGTACTTGATAGTGCTCACCTTAACTCCGGGTCCCATAGTAGAGGAAACCGTGCAGGACTTAATGTAAGTACCCTTTGCAGCGGCAGGCTTAGCCTTTACAACCGCGCTCATCAGTGCGTCAAGGTTCTCTTCCAGCTTATCGCTGCCGAAGGAAGCCTTGCCGATAGGGCAGTGAATGATATTAGCCTTGTCGAGACGGTACTCGATCTTACCTGCCTTAGCCTCCTGAACTGCCTTGGCAACATCGGGAGTAACTGTACCCGCCTTGGGGTTAGGCATCAAGCCGCGGGGACCGAGAACCTTACCGAGACGTCCTACAACGCCCATCATGTCGGGAGTTGCGATAACTACGTCAAAGTCCATCCAGCCGTCCTGGATCTTCTTAACGGTATCATCGTCCGCGAGGTAGTCCGCACCTGCTTCTTCCGCTTCCTTGAGCTTGTCGCCCTTAGCGAATACAAGAGCTCTTACGGTCTTACCTGTGCCGTTGGGAAGAACTACCGCGCCTCTTACCTGCTGGTCTGCATGACGGGAGTCAACGCCCAATCTGATATGAATCTCGACTGTCTCGTCGAACTTTGCCTTTGCGGTCTGACAAACCAAGCCGAGAGCTTCGTTTGCCTCATAGTACTTTGTGGACTCGATAAGCTTTGCGCTTTCAATATATTTTTTACCGTGTTTCATTTATTATCCTCCTTGTGGTCAAACGGTTAAAGAAACCTCCCACCGTCAAAATTTTTTAGTCAACTACTTCTACGCCCATAGAACGGCAAGTGCCTGCGATCATGGACATTGCGGCTTCAAGAGTCGCAGCGTTAAGATCTCTCATCTTTGTTTCCGCGATCTGCTGAACCTGTGCCTTGGTTATCTTGGCAACCTTGGTTTTGTTGGGTGTGCCCGACGCGGTTTCAATTCCGCAGGCTTTCTTGATCAAAACCGCCGCAGGGGGCGTTTTTGTAATAAATGAAAAACTTCTGTCCGAATATACGGTAATAACGACAGGAATGATAAGTCCCATGTCAGCCTTTGTGCGCTCGTTGAATTCCTTTGTGAACGCGGCGATATTTACGCCGTGCTGACCGAGTGCGGGGCCTACGGGGGGAGCAGGCGTAGCTTTACCTGCTGCGATTTGTAATTTGATAAATCCGACTACTTTCTGAGCCATTTTAATTTTACCTCCAAAAACTTAAAGAACTTTATTAATTGATCTTCTGAATTGATGTTAAGTCAAGGGTGGTGGGCGTTTCTCTGCCAAACATCGAAACCTTGACAACCGCTGTGCCGGCGGCTTCGTCGATTTCGGCGACAGTACCCTCCAAGCCGTCCAGATTTCCCGAAACTATGGTAACCAAGTCTCCCACACTAACGGCGATCTCGGCAGGCTTCTTGACTACTCCGAGATTTGCGACTTCCTCGTCTGTAAGGGGTATCGGCTTTGAACCGGGACCGACAAAGCCTGTGCAGCCTCTTGTATTGCGGCAGATATACCATGATTCATCGGTCATTACCATTTTCACATAAACGTAACTGGGATAAATCTTGCTTTCGTAGCTTTTGGTCTTGCCCTCATGCTCCTCCGTTATCGTTTCGGTGGGAACCATTACCTCTTCTATAAGGTGCTGAAGATTTCTGTTTTCAACTACCTTTTTGATGTTGTCGGCGACCTTTTTTTCGTAGCCCGAAAACGTGTGTAAAATATACCATTTAGCTTCTGACATCGGTTATCCCCTTTTTTATTGCATACTAAGCATTGTTTTCCATACAAACATGAACAAAGAGTCGATCGCCCATATTGCAATACCCGATGTGACAATAGTTGCCAATACCACAACGGTGTTATTGAAAACCTGCTTCTTGGAAGGCCATGAAACCTTCTTAAATTCGGACCTAACCTCCTTGAAGTACTTTATGGGTGACTTCTTGGGCTTTTTAGCGGCGGCAGCCTTCATAGCGGCAGCCTGCTTCGCTTTCTTTTCCTTGTCCGCTGCTTTCTGAGCACTTTTATCAAGCTCGTTTGCCATTGCAGGTCCTCCTTTTACTTGGTTTCCTTATGGGGTGTGTGCTTGCGGCAGAATTTACAGTATTTGCTCATTTCGATTCTGTCGGGGTCATTCTTTTTGTTTTTCTTGGTAATGTAGTTGCGCTGCTTACACTCCGTGCAAGCCAAAGTGATTTTAACTCTTGATCCGGCCATTTCGGCACCTCCTATTATATTGTTCGCTTTGCTCGAACTTAAGCCTCCCTCTTGCAGAATCTTTTCTGCGGGTCTATTTTCCGCAAATTATTTTTTGCACAAAAAAATAAACCCCTATTGAGGTATTATAAGTATAACACATCAAGAAGGGTTTGTCAATATTTTTTTGAAATTTTTTCGGGCAAAGCCGTCATAAATTACGCAACGTATTTCAATGCGCATAATCTACTATTTGTAAAATTTGCTCTTGGAAAGTATTATTCCCGCAAGAACCGCCAGAACAGCGGAAAGTCCTATTGGAAAAAATATGCTTCCCGCATAGGGCAGCCCCTCTACGTTCATTCCGTAAAAGCTGAACACTATGTTGGGCACCTCCATTACGATCGTTATAATGGTAAGCACCTTCATTACTATATTCAAGTTGTTTGAAATAAGGCTTCCGCAGGTTTCCATGGTGCTGGACAAAATGTTGGTGTAGATATTGCTCATCTCGATAGCCTGCTTGACCTCTATAAGTACGTCCTCCAGCAAGTCCTGATCTTCCTCGTAAAGCTTTATCACCCGTCCTCTCAGCACCTTTTCCAGTACCGTTTCGGTGGATTTCAGCGAGGTGGAAAAGTAAACCAGTGATTTTTCCAGGCCCAGAAGCTGAATAAGCTCCTTGTTTTTCATGGACTTGTGCAGTTGTTTTTCAACATAATTGCTGATCTTGTCGATTTGTTTAAGGTATTGCAGATACCTGCCCGCAATCCTGAGCATTATGGAAAAAATAAAACGGGTCTTAAACTGAGTTTTTACGTTTTTTACCGCGTTATTGGCGAAATCCTCCACAATGGGATTTTCCCTGAGACTTACCGTTATTACGTTGCTCAGTGTCAAAATAATGCTCATAGGCGTTGTGGAATAAGTAATAGCGTCGTCGTCCTCGCTGCGGCCGCGGGAGTGCTTTTTCCCATTTGCTTTTGGTTCGGGCTTTTCCGCAACAGGGTAGTCCAGAACTATAAGGGTCTGTCCCTCCTCGTTTTCGATACGCGAGGTCTCCTCCTCGTCCAACGCCGAGCGGATAAAGTCGCGGTCTACGCCAAGCTCGGTCTCCAACAGGGAAATTTCCGACTCGGTGGGAGCGACCGCCGATACCCAGCAGCCCGCTTCCAAGGCTTCGGACTCAACGATCGTGTTTCCCTCGGTCTTGTAGTATTTAAGCATCGATTCTCCTTTCGCACAGGAGAATCGACGTCACAGAACGTTCTCCCGTGCCATTATAAATTTGCGTATGCGTAAGCGTTGCCCGCACGGGTCTGCTTTCATTCTGTTCTTACCTTCTTTCGGAGTGGATTTTTCGGTAAAGGAACGTGTCCAACCTTTATAAGTATATCATAAAATGACGAGGGTTGCAAGGGTGTGGGGAAAATTTTTTGTCCTCGGCGGCGGAGGGCCTTTTTGAGTGGGACGGGATCTTTAAAACTGCGTTTTTGGCGGTGGGAGTGCTTTTCGGAGCAAGTGCCGATTTACTGATTCTTAGAGCTGCGCTTTATGTTGTGTTTTCTTTTAACTCGGAAGCGAGGTGCATTTTCCGCTGCCGCGGGGGCCTTAAGGGTGACTAAGAGACTTTTTGCAAGCAAAAAGTCTCGGAAGGGGGGAGAAGGTGCAATAAGCTTCACCTTATGTAGCCACGTTTAAAAAATAGTGCAAGTTTTATAATATGTGCATTTACATACACAAGCACGAAAAATTCGGTGAAACTCATTGCCCCACTCTCCCCCCTTAGGGACGGCAGGATGCCGTCGGGAGCAAGCCCAAACCGCCGCAAGG
>JAAVIF010000048.1 GCA_014799365.1 Oscillospiraceae bacterium | reverse complement strand
GCTCCCTCAGGTATTGTATTGAACGTACATACCCACCGCCTTTGGCGGTCCTTCGGCTTTGCCGAAGGATTTTGACAGTAGATTTTATCTACTGTCAAAATGGGTATTAGTATAAAAACTAACGGCAAGGTTTCCCCTGCCGAAAGATATATTGCTTTGTCAATTTCATTATTCTTTCAACGTCAGACAGTAAATCAACCCGTCCTCGTTTCCGTAGTAATTTTTTCGTCTGCTTATGATTTCAAATCCGCTTTTTTCGTAAAGCTTGACCGCCGCGGTATTGCTTTCCCTTACCTCCAAGAAAATCTTTTTGACCTCTTTGGGGCAGCTATTCAGAAAATCCTCCATTAAACGCATGCCGAAGCCGCTGCGGCGGTAAGAGGGAAGCACCGCTATTCGGTACAGCTCCGCTTCCTCAAAGCTTGAAGCGGCGATAAAGTATCCCAAAGGGTCGTTTTTTTCGTTAAAAAGTATCTTGAAAAAAATATCCTCTCTTTCCAAGGTTGACCTTACGCTTTCAAAACTCCAAGGCTCCGATGGAAAGCATTTTTCTTCAAAATCCGCAATTATGGCCAACTCCGTGTTATCCATTTCATTCATCACCCTTTATGTAATCACCGTAAAACTCCGCAAGCTGATCTCTTATCCTCCTGTAAGCGTCGATCCCCTTGTAAAACGGGTCTTCTATACCCAGCACGGTAATTTTATTTTCAATATTCTTGTTTTTAAAATAAGAGCTTAAGGTTATTTTTTGCCGCTGCGTCATTACGTGGAACTCGTCAAAGTCGTCTATATTGTATTCGGAGATGTGTGTGGGCAAATGTGAGGTTTCGATGCCTATTTCTTTAAGCACCTCGCGGACATTTTCGTCGATATTGCTGCCCACGACCGCAACCCCCGCGCTTTTAAAGGCGTAGGGGGCGTTCCTTTTTTCGGCAATATGGTTGGCTAATTCCATTGCCATAGGACTGCGGGTTTTGTTTGAGGTGCATATTATAAGAATGTTTTTCATGAATAATGTTTCCTTTTTATGTGCCGTAATACTAATTCTCGATTAAAATAAGACAAAGCCGGCGGGCGGGGCGTTCCTGATCAAGGAAGTACCGACGCAGGAATATGCGGATATTTCAAGTCGGGCTGACGCTGAGCAGGGACGCCCCGTTCGTTGGATTTGTCTGATTTTTATTGAGATTTAGTATAATATAGCCGAAATGATCAGTGAGTATCAAACCATGTTTTTCCGATCTTAACGTCGGCGGTAAGAGGAACAGCCATTTTTACGCAATTTTCCATTTCCTCCTTCAATATTGCCGCCGCTTTTTCGGCGCAGCTTTCCTCCGCTTCGACTATCAATTCGTCATGTACCTGCAAAATAAGTCTTGCGGGGAGCTTTTCCGCTTCAAGTCTTTTGTAGACCTTTATCATGGCAAGCTTTATAATATCCGCCGCCGTGCCTTGTATGGGGGTGTTCATGGCTATACGCTTTGCCGCCGCCTGAACTATCTTGTTTGAGGCGTTTATTTCGGGGATATATCTGCGTCTGCCGAACATTGTTTCAACGTAAAGATTTTTCTTCGCTTCTTCGGCAGTCCTTTTCATAAATGCGTCAACGCCGCTGTACTTGGCAAGATACGCGTCGATATAACGCTTTGCCTCCGCCACCGATACGCCGGTGTCCTTAGACAGCGAAAACGCTCCGATGCCGTAAACGATGCCGAAGTTTACCGCCTTTGCCCTTGAACGAAGCTCGGGAGTGACCCAATCCACAGGCTGGTTAAACACCTGTGAGGCGGTAATGGTGTGTATGTCGTCGCCGTTCAAAAAAGCCTGCTGCATTATCTTGTCGTTGGCAAGGTGAGCAAGCACTCTCAGCTCAATTTGCGAATAGTCCGCGTCTATTAGCAGACAGCCCTCCTTGGCGGTGAAAAACCTGCGCATGTTTTTTCCAAGCTCGGTGCGGACGGGAATGTTTTGTATATTGGGTTCCGCGCTGCTTATTCTGCCGGTGCGTGTCTCGGTCTGCTTAAAGGTGGAGTGTATGCGCCCGTCCTCCTTTACCGCGTCCTTAAGTCCTTTAACATAGGTGGATTGAAGCTTTGTAAAGGCTCTGTAATCGGAAATAAGGGGTACTATCGGGTGCTTATCCATTAAGTTTTCCAATACGTCGGCGTTGGTGGAATAGCCCGTTTTGGTTTTCTTTCCGCTGGGCAAATTAAGCTTTTCAAAAAGTATCACGCCAAGCTGCTTAGGAGAGGAAATATTGAATTTTTCTCCCGCTTCGAAGTAAATTTGCTCTTCGGTCCGGATAATCTTTTCTTCAAGCTCCCTTCCGAAGCTGTCAATACCCTCCAGATCGACCTTTACGCCGTCGATTTCCATGGAGGTCAGCACCTCGGCCAAAGGTATTTCGATCTCGTCAAGAATTTTATTTAATTTTTCGCTGTTTATTTTGCTCAAAAGCTTCGTGTTAAGCTCGTAAAGGCACTGCGGCAGCTCTTCGTCGTTTTCCGCCGCTTTAACTCCGTATTCGGCGCAAAGTCTTGGCAGGCTGTAATCCGAGGAGCTTACGTTAAGGAGATACGCGCTTAAGGTGGTGTCAAATGAGACGTTTTTTATTTTTATTCCCTTTGGAATTGCGTAAGAATAAAGCCCTTTTAAATCAAAGGTGCGTTTTTCGGCGTCGTTTTCAAGAAAGGCTTTGATCTCTCCGGCACCGTATTTTGCCGCGTTCATATTTGCGCATACTGTCAAAGCGTCGTCTTTAAGCATAATATCATAGCCGTTTTTATCAAGCCTGACTTCTTCGGCTTCACGTTTTTCCCTTGCTTCTTCGATTGCGGCCGCGGAGGCCTTTTCACTTGCTTTTTTGACATTTTCCGATGAAATGTTAAGCTTTTTTAATATCGAGAACATTTCAAGCTCTGTCAAGATTTCCGCTAATTTCACCTCGTCCCGTTCGGCGGGGATATAGGCTTCCATATTGGTTTCTATGGGCGCGTTCAAAGCGATAGTGCCAAGCTCTCGGCTCATGAAGCAGCTTTCCTTTCCGTCAATAAGCTTTTGCTTAAGCTTTGGGGAAATTTCAAGCTCGTCTATTTTATTGTAAATATTTTTTATATCGGAGTATTTTTGTATCAGATCCAAGGCGGTCTTTTCGCCGACTCCCTTAACTCCGGGGATATTGTCGCTTGCGTCTCCCATAAGAGCCTTTACCTCTATCATCTGTATGGGTGTAACGCCGTATTTTTCCTTTATTTCTTCGGGGGTGTACAGGGTGTCCTCCTTGTTTCCCGCCAGGTTTACCGAAATATTATCGGTGATAAGCTGGAAGCTGTCACGGTCGCCTGTGGCGACTATGGCGGTGTTTCCCTCGGCTTCGGCGGCATGGGAAAGTGTTCCCAGTATATCGTCAGCCTCCCAGCCCTCTTTTTCAACTATTTTAATGCCCATTGCCCTTAAAATTTCCTTAACATAGGGCATTTGCATTGCAAGCTCCTCGGGCATCGGCTTTCTTGTGCCTTTATACTCTCCATACAGCTTGTGTCTGAAGGTGGGGGCCTTAAGGTCAAAGGCCACGGCGATACAGTCGGGCTTAAAGCCGTTTTGTAATTTAAACAGTATGTTTAAAAATCCCGTTACAGCGTTTGTGAATACCCCTTTTTTGTTGGAAAGGGCTCTGATGCCGTAAAAGGCGCGGTTTACTATACTGTTTCCGTCAATTACAAGAAGCTTCATTACATTATTTCCTTTCCGAAGCAGCAAGGATCACTTTTTAAACAGGTCCTTTATCTTTCCCAAAATCCTCTTTTCGTTTTTCTCCTGCTGCTGTTCCTGATTTTTATATGCCTGCTCGTAAAAATAAAGCTGTGAATCCAAAGGCGTTTCTCCCTCGGCAAGCTCTTTTTTCGCGTAAGTGCCGTCGGGAAGCTGTACCCTTGCTTTTACGTTGTCCCGCAGCATTGTGTTGAAAATTTCTATCAGCCGCTCCTGTATGGCCTGATTTTTAATTGGCGCAGCTACCTCTACGCGTTTTTCGGTGTTGCGCGTCATGAAGTCGGCGGAGCTGATATAAATTTTGCGTCGATCGTCCTTGCCGAAAATATAAATTCGGCTGTGTTCAAGAAATCTGCCTACGATAGAGGTAACGGTTATATTTTCCGTGCAGCCTTCTATTCCCGCAATAAGGCAGCAAATGCCGCGGATAATAAGCTGTACCGTAACGCCCTTTTTGCTGGCCTCCGACAGTTTCTGGATAATGTCAATATCGGTAAGGGAGTTCATTTTTATGCCGATATATCCGTCGGCACCGTAGGTTATTTCACGGTCAATCATTTCAACAACTCTTGATTTAAGACAGTTTGGAGCGACCCAAAGGGTGGAGCTGCTTTCCACCGCGGTGCCAACCGAAAGGTTGTTGAACACCAGCGAAGCGTCCGCGCCGAATTCCTTGTCGGAGGTTATAAGCGTAAGGTCGGTGTACAGCTTTGAGGTGCGCTCATTATAGTTTCCCGTGCCTACCTGTGTAATATACTTTATTTCGTTGCCGATTCGTCTTGTTATAAGAAGTAATTTTGAGTGTACCTTAAGAGTATCCAAGCCGTAAATTACGGTAACGCCCGCGTCCTCCAGACGTTTTGACCAGCCGATATTGTTTTCCTCGTCAAAGCGCGCGCGAAGCTCCACCAGTGCCAATACGTCCTTTCCCGCTTCCGCAGCGCGAATAAGAGCGTTTACTATTTTACTGTCCCTTGCAACACGGTACAGAGTTATTTTTATCGAAACTACCGTAGGGTCTACCGAGGCTTCTTCAAGCAGCGCGATGAAGGACTGAAAACGCTCGTAAGGGTAGAACAGCAGAAGGTCCTGCTGCTCCGCCTGCTTTATTACCGATACGCCTTCTCTTATCATGGCGGATTGCTGCGGAATCAATTCGCTGAAAAACAGCTCGTTCATATTTTCAAGCTTATCACGAAGCGCGCCCACAAAGCCGAAGTCCAACGGGCAATGCTGTACAAAGATGAAATCCCCGCCTAAATCAAGCCCAAGCTTTTTAGCCAGCAATTCTTTGTCAATTTCTCCGTTCTCCGCGAAAAGCTCAATACGTACGGGAGCTAATTTCTTGCGCTTTTTTATAAGCTCCTCCATAATATCGCGAAAATCCACGTCGTGGTCGAAAAGAGCCTCGTCCGCGTCTATATCCGCGTTTCTTGTGATACGGAAAATATTTCGGTTGACAACTTCAAAATTAGGAAAAACCAAATCCACAAAGTGCATGATAAGGTCTTCGATAAGCAAAAAGCGTATCTTGTCCTCCTCGGACGGAAGGAATATTATCCTTTCGAATATGTCTGAGGCGGTAAGCGGAACGATTCCGAGAACGGCGTGTTTATACGCGCCGTGAGGCTTCAGGGAAACGCCTGCGTACAGCTCCTTGTTTTTTACAAAGGGTATTGGGTGGGTCTTATCCACTACGGTAGGGGAGAGCAGGGGAAGTATTTCCTTTTTGAAGTACTTTTCAAGCAGGTCCGCTTCCTCCTTGTTTTTCGGCTTGTCGGGATAAACCTGCTCGATACCGTATGCTTTCAGCCCTTTTATTATATTTTTATAGGCTTTTTCCTTGCGGGGAAGCAGCTCGTTAGTTCTTTTCGCTATTTTTGAAAGCTGTTCGGCGGGGGTCATTCCCGATTTGTTGTCCTTTTTGCTTTCCTTGACAATAGTTTGGTCATGTAGAGAGCCGACTCTTACCATAAAAAATTCATCAAGGTTGCTGCAATATATTGAAACGAAATTAAGCCGCTCCATAAGCGGCAGAGCTTCGTCCTCCGCTTCCTCCAGAACTCTTTCGTTAAATTTCAGCCATGATAATTCACGGTTGTCAAAATATCCGTTGAATATTTCTTTCATTTCTCAACATTCCTTTTTAACAAACAGGCGGCATAGCCGCTGCCGCCTGTTGATTTTTATTTAATAATTATTTATTGTTTCCCATTTTAAGCTCCAACGCCTTTTTTGTAAAGCTTGCAAACAAGGGGTGGGGGCGATTGGGTCTCGACTTGAACTCGGGGTGGAACTGTACCGCCAAGAACCAAGGGTGTACCTCTCTTGACAGCTCCACGATCTCAACCAGCTTGCCGTCGGGGGATTGTCCCGATAGGATCAAGCCCTTGTCGGTGAAAGTCTGGCGGTAAGTATTGTTAAATTCGTAGCGGTGGCGGTGGCGTTCGTAAATCAGCTCCTCGCCGTATATTTCTCTTGCCAATGTACCCTCGGAAAGCTTGCAGGGGTACAGCCCGAGCCGCATAGTACCGCCCATTTCCACGTTTTTCTGGTCGGGCATAATATCTATTACCTTATACATTCCGTCCTCGGCAAATTCGGCGGAATTTGCGCCGTCAAGCTCCGCAACGTGTCTCGCAAACTCGATAGTAGCCATGTGCATGCCGAGACACAAGCCCAAATAAGGCACTTTATTTTCTCTCGCGTAGCGCACCGCCTCGATCTTTCCCTCTATACCTCTGTTTCCGAAGCCGCCCGGCACCAGAATACCGTCGCAGTCCTTTAACAAATCGTTGACCGTGGCTTGCGTTACCTCCTCGGAGTCGATAAGCTTTATATCTACATTAGCCCCGTTAAAGAAGCTTGCGTGCCTGAGGGATTCCATAACGGACAAATAAGCGTCGGGAAGTGCCACATATTTTCCTACAAGTCCGATAGTAAGCTTTTCCTTGGCGTTTTCCTGCATATGTACCATATCGGTCCACTCTTTAAGGTCGGGCTTGGTGTTTTCCATATTCAAATGGTGGCATACAACGTCCGCAAGTCCTTCTTTTTCAAGCATAAGAGGTACGGCGTAAAGGGAGGAAGCGGTAAGATTTGGGATAACGTCCTCCTTGCGCACATTGCAGAAGCTTGCTATTTTTGCCTTCATATCCTCCGGAATATCCGATTCGCTGCGGCAGACAAGCACGGTGGGCTGTATGCCGTAGGATAAAAGAGTCTTAACGCTGTGCTGGGTGGGCTTTGTCTTTAACTCGTCGCTGCCGGTAATGAAGGGAAGCAGGGTAACATGAATGTACATTACGTTTTCGCGGCCCTTGTCGGCCACTACTTGTCTTATAGCTTCAAGAAACGGCGTGCTTTCAATATCGCCGACAGTGCCGCCGATCTCTGTTATTACAACGTCAACGGGAGTCTCATGTACGTTGGCGGCTCTGTAAATACGTTCCTTTATCTCGTTTGTGATATGGGGTATAACCTGAACGGTGCCGCCTAAGTAATCTCCCCTGCGTTCCTTTGAAATAACGCTCCAGTAGATTTTACCGGTGGTAACGTTGCTGTTTACGGAAAGATTTTCATCGATAAAGCGTTCATAGTGTCCCAAGTCCAGATCCGTTTCCGCGCCGTCGTCGGTAACAAACACCTCGCCGTGCTGATAAGGGCTCATTGTGCCGGGGTCGACGTTCAGATAGGGGTCGAACTTCTGTATAGTAACCTTGTAACCCCTGTTTTTAAGCAGGCGTCCCAAAGACGCGGCGGTGATTCCTTTACCCAAACCGGAAACTACACCTCCGGTTACAAAAATATATTTGGTGGTCATTTTTTGCTTTCCTTCCTAAGACTGTTAGAATAAATACTCTTATTATTGTACTATAAATCAAGTTTTTTTTCAATAGTTTACTTAAACTTTTTAAATTTTCGTTCTTTCCTCCACATATCGCCTTGCAAAATTAGTTAAATTTTTATATTTATGGCAATCATAAAATTTTCGGCGTATTTTTAAGATTTTTTTGAAGAAAATAACACCGACATATCTTTTACCTTTCACAAACAGTTGAAAATATTCAAAAAACCTTTTATAAAAGGGAAAAAGTTTGTATTTTTTGGTGAATTGAACAGCGGTATAATAAGTGTTATAATGAAGCAAAGCTTTTACAAAAAAATATAACGAAATAAAGGACCATATTATTTACCGCATAAATTATACCAATCACGTTTTAAACCGGCTTAATACCCGCGGTTTTAAAAGGGATCAGTATATAATTTATTATGTATGGTCAAAAAAAGAAAGGAAGTTTTACAATGAAGAAATTTTTGGCAATTATTATCGCGGCGGCGTTGCTTGCTTCAGCCCTTACCGCATGCAGCAGCGAAAACGATGACAATAACACCTCAACCACTCCCGCAAATGTTTCCGATAACACGGACAATACTACCGCAGAGAACACCGAGGATACCTCCGACAACGGGACGGACAACACGGAAAACAATGAAAATCCTTCCGATTCCGACGGCGATGCTGCTAAAATACTTGACGCCCTCAAGGAAGCCTATGGCGAAGACTATCTTCCCAGTATGCCCGTTGAAAAGGAATATCTTGTTTCCGTTATGGGCTTGGAGGAGGGAAGCTTCACCGATTTTGCGGGCGAGCTTCCCATGATAAGCGCGCATGCGGATATGGCCGTTATTGTTAAGGCGGCGGAGGGCAAGGCTGCCGACGTTAAGGCTAAGCTTGAGGCTTACAGGACCATGCTTATTGAGGACAGCTTCCAGTATCCTATGAATCTGGCGAAGATAAACGCGTCAAAGGTGCTTGAAAACGGCGATTATCTCGGATTTATCATTTTGGGTGCGTTCGGCGACGATGAAGAAACGGACGAGGCTAAGCAGGCAGAGTTTGCAGAGGAGCAGGTTCAGATAGGCGTTGACGCATTCAATAATTATTTTGCTTAATTTCATTAAATAATTATTACTATAAAGTAAAAGCCCGCCTTTTCAGGCGGGTTTTTACTATGAGAAAATAAGAAAGAGTGAAGAAGAAATCAAATTGATTTTACTGATAACGATCTCAATCTTAATACCGAGATCGTTTCTGATACTATTAACCAATTATAAATTGGAAAAATGGTTATTAGTATGAAACACTATTATCAAATCTTACGAATCTTTCCGTAATATGATCTGAAAATAGCATGAGATATAGTAAATTCCTATTCTCATTTTTAATGTTAATGAATAACTCGGATTAACCCTTTACCGCGCCTAACGCAACGCCCTTAACTATAAACTTGGAAAGGCAAAGATAGATAACGACAACGGGTATTATCGAAAGCGCGATTGCTAAATAGTTTACGCCGAAATCTACCGTTTTGTCGTTGCCCAGTATGGCGGCAACCATCATAGGCATCGTTCTTTGATCAAGATTATTGGAAAGGAGCAGCATCGAAGGCGTATAGTAGTTGTTCCAGTTCGCTACGAAAGCGAATATCGCCTGAACCGCAAAAGCGGGCTTAAGCATGGGCAGCGCGATTCTGATAAAGGTCATAAATTCGCTGCATCCGTCTATTCGAGCCGCTTCCACGATCTCCAACGGGAAAGACGATTTCATGTACTGCAAGATAAAGAATACGACAGAGGGTGACGCGATTGCCGGTAAAATAAGAGGCAGGTAGTTGTCGTACAGCTTGATCTGTACCATGAATTGCAGGAAACCTGTTGATACAACCTGTGTGGGTATCATCATTACCATAAGGATAAAGGTTGTAGCCGCTTTTCTTCCCTTGAAGTCGTAAACGGTCAGGCCGTAAGCGGTAAGTCCCGAGAAGAAAACCGCAAGAGCAGTAGAGCAAAGTGCGATTATCAAGCTGTTTCTGTATCCGTACCAAATGTTGTACGCGCTTGTGTACGCGCCGTTTGCAGCGTCGGGACTGTTTAAAGTGCCGATATTTTTTATAAGGCTGTCGCCGGGGAGCAGGGAAACACCGTTGTTAATAATATCACCCGAAGCTCTTGTTGAATTGATTACAAGAACAAAGATAGGGAGCAGACAAATGATCGTAATCAAGATACATACGACAAGTCTGATCGTAGAGTGCAATCTTATTTTTCTTGCATACTGTCTCTCTTTGATAGAGGTGCTGCTTAATACTTCTTTTGCCATACTTTTTCCTCCCTTACTTAGCTTTCTTGCGCTTTACGGGCGCAGTAGAGTCTGTATTGAACTTGTAGATGATCATTCCGAGTACGCCGGTGATAATAAAGAGGATAACGGAAGCGGCGGCAGAATAACCGTAGTTGGGAGAAATCTGGTGGAAGTACTTATAAATAAATACCGCAGCAGTTTCAAGAGAAGGTCTTATTGTAGTGCCTTCATGGAGCAGATAAGGAATATCGAACATCTGCAAGCCGCCTATCATTGAAGTAATAAATACATAAATGAAGATCGGCTTTAAGATAGGCATTGTAATTTTAAAGAAGGTGTGCATTCCGCTGGAACCGTCAATGGAAGCTGCTTCATATATGGCAGGATCAATTCCGAAGATACCGGACATAAGAAGAAGCGTTGTATTACCGAACCACATCCATGACTGGATCAGCATAACAAGAACGCGAGAGGACCAAGGACCGTTAATGAAAGGAATAGCATCCTTAATCCAGTCCATGTTAATCAAAAGCGAGTTTACCGCGCCGAATTTGGAGTTGCCGAACAGCATAAGGAACATACCGGCAACAGATGAAGCTGTGATGATATTGGGGAGATACATAACTACTTTAAAGAAGCCTGTACCCTTAACCTTTATTCTCACGTCGGAGAACCAAACAGCCAAAAGCAGTGAGAGAATGATCTGAACAACAAAGTTGCCCACCCAAAGAATAATGGTGTTAAAAAAGGAGTCCATAAATTCCTGGTGAATAACATATCCCGCGCTGAACTGTCCTTCCTCACCGAAAAGCAGAAACTGATAATTTTGTAATCCGACAAAGTCATCAACTGCGGAACCGTTGCCCTTTAAGCTGAGTATAAAGGTATTGATAAGCGGATAAATCATAAAGAAAGCATATGCCAAAAAGAATGGTGCGATAAACATGTAACCGTATTTAGCATAACTTACAGATTTATGTCGTGTTGTTTGTGTTTTTTGCATAAAACGCACAACCTTTCAGCAAATTTTGGTTAAAAAATTACAATATATGGAGCTGCCGCATAAAGCGGCAAGCTCAATATATTGTTAAAAACCCAAATAAATAATTTACATTTCCGTTAAAGAAATTACTTTATTGCTATTACTCAACTTCGATCTCAGGGAAAGAAGCCTTTACTTTCTGCTTGAAGCCAACTTCGGCAGCAGCAGCGTCCTCGTAAGTACCGTCAAGCAAGCCGTTTACGGAGTCATTGAAGTGACCCTTGATAACGGAGTCATACTTGGTGATAAGACCGTCGAGGTTGATACCGTCAGCAGCACCCAAGAAGATGCCGAACTGATCCTGGCCGTCCTTAAGAAGGGCGTTGGAGTTGGACTTTTCGTCAACGATTTCCTTCATAACGCTCTTGTTGTTGCAGAAGTCACCGGTGCCGAGGGAGTAAGCCTTCATGCCATCGGGATCACAAGTGAAGAATTCAACGAACTGCTGAGCAAGCTCCTTGTTGTTGCACTTTGTGGAAACGCCGAGCCATGTGCCGCCCCAGAAGTAGTTGGAGGGGCCTTCGCAGAATGCCATAGTGCCTTCGTTTTTGCCTTCGTTGGTGAAGTTGTAGAGGATAGAGCCTTCAGCATTGGTCATGCCCCATGTGGGAACGAAGTCGCCAAGTGCTGTGCCGTCCTGGATTGCTGCGTACCAAGCGGGATCCCACTGAGGAACGCCTGCAAGGTAGTTGTTTTCCTTAAAGCTTGTAGCAATGGTGTAGAATTCGGTAGCTGTATCCATTACAAGCTTGCCGTCCTTAACCCAAGGCTGAGTTCTGTTAGCCTGGAATACCTGCCAGAGACCGCCTTCGGTAGCTGCCATAGAGGTCTTGCCCTCGGAAGCTTCGTAAAGGGTCTTAGCTGCTGCCTGGAACTTATCCCAGTCGCCGATAAGAGCCTGCATTTCGTCGGGAGAAGTAACGCCGAGGTACTGTTCAGCAAGGTCAGCTCTGTAGCAGAAGCCGCCGGGAGCAGCCTGGAAGGAAGCACCCTTAAGTACGCCCGCTTCGTTCTTGCCGATAGCTACGGTGTAAGAATAAGGATTAGCCAGCTTGCTCTCGTCAATACCGATGTCGGAAAGAGGAGCGGTCAGGCTGTCGTCGTTTATGTACTGGAGGATCCAGTCAGCTTCAAGACACATAAGGTCAGCGTCGCCGTCGCCCTTGAGGTACTGCTGATACTGGTCACGTCCGCCTTCACCGTTGGAGCCCTGAGGAGAAACAACGATCATGCTGGGGTCTGTACCTGTTTCTTCACAGAAAATCTTAACCATGTTCTTAATATCGGAGTTGGACTCCCATGCGAGAATAGTAAGGGGATTTTCTGCGGCTTCACCGTTTCCGCCTTCGTTGGAAGGAGCCTGTGTGCCTTCGGTTGTGTCGTTGGTGCTGTTGTTGCCGCCGCTCTGTTCCTGATTACAGCCTGCGATGGAGAGAACCATTACAGACGCAAGAATAGCTGCAAGAATTTTTTTCTTCATCATTTTTTTCCTTTCAAAAATACTTGTCCGAACAGTCTCTCATAGAACCGATCCGAACTTTGATAATGTGAACATTTGAGAAGCTGCATTCATTATTTAAAAAGTCATTTGGAAGCGTACAATTTTAAAATTTTTAAAGAAAATTTAAAGATGCTTACTTAGAAATTTCGTTTTCAAACAATTGAACTTTCGTTCCCAGATTTCATGTTATAAATATACCACAAAAGTTTCATTTTTGCAAGGGATTTTTTATTTTTTTTACATGAATGAGATCAAAAAAAGGAATGAAAACGTTTACAAAAATCTTTTCCTAATTTTCTTTGTTAAAATTGCTATATGAAAAAAAGGTGAAAAAATTTAATTTACTTAAAAAATTGAAAACGATTAACAAATGCTGTATATAAGGGCTTTTGAATGATCGATTTGTTTTCGTATATTTTTTTTACTTAAATTTACCGTCAATTTACGTCAAAAAATTTTTTCTGTATTTGGTTATTTCGCCGAAAAAAAACGGAAGTTTTTTTGAAAACGTTTTCAACAGCGGGTTTTTGATTTTGAAAAGATTAAAATAGTGTTTATTACAAAATTGACATATTGATAACATGATTTTGTTACCGTTTTGTAATAAATCAACATTTGAGGTTGGGGAGCGATTGGAAGCGGAGCCGCCGAATTTTCGGAAAAAATTCGGCACCGAGGCGGCTTGCCGATCTCGGGCAAATTCCCGTCAGGGAATTTGCGGCTCCGCCCCTGCGGTGAGGCAGCTTTTATTCAGGAGCTGTTTTTGCGGACGGGGCGGCAGGAGTTTATTTGGTGAGCAAGAGTAATTATACTAATCTCTGTTTTAATTGTAGACAAAACAGAGCAAAGTCTACAATTAAAACAGAGTTACACCCTAAACCGATATTAGTATTATACATTGCGGGTGAGGTATGGTAGAACGGACAGCGGTGTTTCCGTATAACGGTAAAGTGTAAAGGACAGTTTGCCGTAGCTGTGTCGGCAGGGCGTGATTTAAAAAAATATACAAAATCCCGCTGAAATATCTCTTTAAATTTTCTGCTGCACCTTTCAAAAAACTTTTTGAAAGGGGTTGAATTTCACAACGAATTTATGTATAATTATTATAGGAAAAATTTTTCAGTTTTAAATTGGAAATAGTATTAGGAGAGTTTTCGTTTATGAGCTGTCGGATAATACGAAATTACAAAGCTTGTTTCTTAATGAGCGGTAAAGCTGTATCACAAGAAATATCCGAAACATATTCTGCCGCATTAACGGCGGTTTTAAGAACATATACCTGCTGATTTCCCTACGGGGAATCAGCTTTTTGTTTTCACAACGGAATAAAATCAATAAAAAATGATTCAAAAAAAATAAATTCAAGTTATTATAATAAAAAAGAAAGGAAACAACAAAATGAAAAAAGTAGCTATCATTATGGGAAGCGACAGCGATCTGCCCGTTGTAAGCAAGGCGTCGGACGCGCTTAAGGAGTACGGAATACCGTACACGATGCGTGTAATGTCCGCTCACCGCTGTCCCGCAAAGGTTGCGGAGTTTGCGCAGACGGCCGAGGAAAACGGTATCGGAGTTATTATTGCGGCGGCGGGCATGGCGGCTCATTTGGCGGGCGCGATCGCCGCGAACACNACTTTGCCCGTTATCGGTATTCCCGTTAANTCAACTCTTGAAGGTATGGACGCGCTTTTGGCCACCGTGCAGATGCCTTCGGGAATACCTGTTGCCACCGTCGGAATCAACAACGCCAAAAACGCGGCGATACTTGCGGCTCAAATATTGGCTTTATCCGACGCNGGCTTGGCCGCAAAGCTTAAAGAACAGCGCGTTAAGATGACCGATGAGGTTAACGCAAAGGACGAGAACCTGCAAAAAACGCTCTGATTACGGCGGAATCCGTTAATCTGCCGTTGAATTTCTTTCAAAACTAAACCAAGCGGTTATTGAACAATGTTATAAAACAAATTACAATAGACCTGTTCGGTAACCTCCGAAGCACCGTCTTGCTTGTCTTTTTNGCGAAAGGCTTTGTGTACCTCACTTGCGGTACATACAGTNCAGCGGCGTTCGGCACACTTCGCNTTTCGCCAAAAATCCTGCGCAATTCGGCACTTCTTCGGTTATCGAACAGGTCTAATAAAAACAGGGTCTTACGACCGAAAAAATTTTCTCAGGAGGAATTTTACAATGGAAAAGAAGGAACAACTGTACGAAGGCAAGGCAAAGAAGGTTTACGCGACCGAGGATCCCAATCTTGTTATAGTATCCTACAAGGACGACGCTACCGCGTTCAACGGCTTGAAAAAGGGTACTATNGCNGGAAAGGGCGTTGTAAACAACAGAATGACCAACTATATGTTCAAGATGCTTGAAAAGGCCGGAGTACCCACTCATTACGTAGAGGAGCTGAACGATAGGGAAACCGTTGTTAAAAAGGTATCTATCGTACCCTTGGAGGTAATTGTAAGAAACGTTGCNGCGGGAAGCTTTTCCAAGAGAATGGGCGTTGAGGAGGGAACGGCCTTAAAGTGTCCTATCCTTGAATTCAGCTACAAAAACGACGATCTGGGCGATCCCTTTATCAACGATTATTACGCTCTCGCTTTGGGTCTTGCCACCAAGGAGGAGATCGACCTTATCGCAAAGTATACCTTTATGATAAATGANTTTATGGTTGATTTCTTTAAAAAGCTCAATATCGACCTTATCGACTTTAAAATCGAGTTTGGCAAGACGACCGACGGCTCAATTATTTTGGCGGACGAAATTTCCCCCGACACCTGCCGCTTCTGGGACAGCACCACTCACGAAAAGCTGGATAAGGATCGTTTCCGCAGAGATATGGGCGGTGTTGAGGACGCTTACGCGGAAATCATGAAGAGACTTATGGGCGAATAATTANGGGAAATTATAATAAAGGAAAATTATATCTTAAGAGCAGATTTTCAATCGACAATTAAATTATTTATATTTTAATTGATAATTTATATTAAAGACAAAGAAAGGCAAAAAAANTATGGGCGGTTTTTTTGGTGCGGCATCGCACAATGACTGTGTAAGCGACGTATTCTTCGGAACNGACTATCATTCTCATTTGGGCACAAGGCGCGGCGGTATGACCGCGTATTCACCCGANCATGGATTCCAGAGAAGCATTCACAGTATAGAAAATTCACCTTTTCGCACTAAGTTTGAAAAGGACGTTGAGGGAATGGAGGGCAAGCTTTGCATAGGCTGTATAAGCGACAATGACCCTCAGCCTATTTTGCTGCGTTCAAGGCTGGGTCTTTACGCGGTTTGCACCGTAGGTATCATCAATAATGCAAGGGAGCTTACCGAGGAGCTTATAGCGGCTAATTCCGCAAGTCTCGAAACCATGAGCAGCGGAAATATCAATACAAGCTCAATAGTGGGTGCGCTTATTTCTCAAAAGGACAGCTTTGAGGAGGGAATAAGATTTGCGCAGGAAAAAATAGACGGTACAATTTCACTGCTTATCCTTACTCCCGACGGGATAATTGCCGCCCGTGACAAAAAAGGAAGACTTCCTATTATAATAGGTAAGAGAAGCGACGGTTTTTGCTGNTCCTTTGAATCCTTTGCTTTTCAAAAGCTTGGNTATGAGCTTTACAGGGAGCTTTTGCCCGCGGAGATCGTTANGATCACTTCCGACGGNATACAGGTTTTAAGCGAGGGTACAACGGATTTAAACATATGTACTTTTTTGTGGACATATTACGGTTATCCCAATTCGGTATATGAGGGTGTGACGGTTGAGACCATGAGAACACGCAACGGCGAGATAATGGCGGAGGCGGACATAAAAAACGGAACGCTTCCCGACGTTGACTACATCTGCGGNGTACCCGATTCGGGCGTACCTCACGCTATCGGATATGCCAACCGAAGCGGTATTCCCTTTGCAAGACCTTTTATAAAGTATACCCCTACTTGGCCCAGAAGCTTTATGCCNCAAAGCCAGTCNATGAGAAACAAGGTGGCGAAGATGAAGCTTATACCNGTTCATGAGCTTATAGAGGGCAAGAAGCTGTTGTTTGTTGACGACAGCATNGTAAGAGGAACGCAGATGCGCGAAACGGTTGAATTTCTGTATGCCAACGGAGCAAAAGAGGTCCATATGCGCTCCGCCTGTCCTCCCATAATGTACGGGTGCAGGTATCTTAACTTTTCCAGAAGCACCTCCGAGCTTGATCTGATAGCAAGAAGCATCATAAATGAGTTTGAGGGCGCGGAGGGAGTAAAGTANATAANCGAATACAGCGACGGCAGCACCGAGCGCGGAAAAAGACTCAGAGCGGAAATTTGCAAAAGACTTAAGCTCACCTCCTTGGAATTNCAGTCCTTAGAGGGTACCGTCAAGGCGGTGGGACTTCCCGAGTGCAAGCTTTGCACCTACTGCTGGAACGGTAAAAAATAATAAAAAGATAAATAAAATATAAAAAGTGTGCAGGTTCAAACATACATATGCATTTATTCAACCACAGGGGCTTTGACCGCCGCCAATACCCGGCCTATCGTTGTACGCCACGTTAAAGGACCTATGGCGATAGCACACATGTTGTAAAAATAGTACCCAACACAAAATGCGGTTTTTGTACCGGATGTTTTACGGGAAAATATCCCATAGAGGTACCCGACGAAATGCCTAAGGATAAGTTTGAAAGCAAAATAACACAGTATAAATATAAGAGAACGTATTTGCATGGCACTTTATAAAAATGCTTTTTTAAAAAAAACTCTTAAGAGAAAGGAACTTTAAAATGAAAAACAGTTTTTCCGAAAGCTATAAGGCGGCGGGCGTTGACGTAACCGCGGGCTATGAGGGCGTAAAGCTGATGAAAAAGGACGTGGAGCGGACCTTTATCCCGGGAGTGCTTACGGGTATAGGCGGCTTCGGCGGCTTGTTTCAGCTTGATATTGCCGATATTAAAGAGCCTGTTTTAGTATCTGGAACCGACGGAGTAGGCACCAAGCTAAAGCTGGCAATGCTTATGGACAAGCATGACACTATCGGTATNGACGCCGTTGCAATGTGCGTAAACGATATAATTTGCTGCGGCGCAAAGCCATTGTTTTTCCTCGATTATATCGCAATAGGCAAAAACGTTCCCGAAAAGGTGGCGGAGATAGTAAAGGGCGTTGCCGAGGGCTGCGTAAGAGCGGGCTGCGCGCTTATAGGCGGAGAAACGGCCGAGCATCCCGGAATGATGCCCGAGGACGAATATGATATTGCCGGGTACACAACCGGCGTTGTTGATAAATCCAAAATGCTTGACAACAGCAGGGTAAAAGAGGGCGACGTTATAATCGGTCTTGCTTCAACAGGCGTTCACAGCAACGGATTTTCTCTTGTAAGAAAGATTTTCGATATTACAACAAAGGAAGCTTTGGAAAAAACACTTCCCGACGGCAGAACATTGGGCGAAGCCTTGCTCACTCCTACCGAAATTTATGTCAAGCCCGTGCTTGACCTCATTTCAAAGGTCGATGTAAAGGCAGTGAGTCATATCACGGGCGGCGGCTTCTATGAAAACGTACCCCGTTCTCTTCCCGAGGGCTTTACCGCAAGGGTAAACAAAAGCTCCTACGAAGTGCCTTATATCTTCCGTTATATGCAGGAAACGGGTCATATTCCCGAAAGAGATATGTACAATACCTTTAATATGGGTATCGGTATGACCTGCGTTGTCCCCGCCGATAAAGCCAATGAATCGGTTGAGATTTTGAGCGGTCACGGAATAAAAGCGTACTGCATAGGAGAGATCGTTAAGGGTGACGAGGGAATAGAGATTATTTGAGGTAAGGTTATATGATGAATATAGTTGTACTTGTATCGGGCGGCGGAACTAATCTGCAAAAGCTCATTGACGCCGAAAAGGCCGATAAGCTGGGCGGAGGTAAAATAACCTGCGTTATAAGCTCAAAGCCCGATGTTTACGCTTTGCAAAGAGCAAGGGACAACGGAATAAAGAGCGTTGTCCTTGAAAGAAAAAAATATCCCGACGTTGCCGCTTACAGCAAGGCAATGAAAGACCTGCTTATTGACGAAAAAGCGGATTTGGTGGTATACGCGGGCTTTCTCACCATTCTTGACGAAACGGTCTGCAAGGCTTTCCCCTATAAAATGATGAACGTACACCCCGCGCTTATCCCAAGCTTTTGCGGAAAGGGATTTTACGGTCTGCACGTTCATGAAGCGGTGCTTCAAAAGGGCGTAAAGCTTACGGGGGCTACCGTGCATTTTGTCACAGAGGAGTGCGACGGAGGGCCTATTATACTGCAAAAGGCGGTCGAGGTGAAAAACCTTGATACTCCCGAGGTGCTTCAGAAGAGAGTTATGGAGGAAGCGGAGTGGATAATACTGCCCGAGGCGGTAAGACTGTTTTGTGAGGGGAAAATCAAGGTTATTGACGGGAAAACCGTTATTGAGGAGATTTAATGAAGAAGTTCACCATAGTTGGCGGAGTAAACGGAGTCGGCAAAAGTTCCTTTTCGGGAGTTCTGTCAAAAGCAGATACCGAGCTTGGCATAATAGTGGACGCGGATAAGCTTACGGCAAAGGCAAGCGGCGATAAAATAAAGGGCGCAAAAGAAGCGGTCCGTATTATTTCGGATTGCCTTGAAAAAGGCGTGAATTTTACGCAGGAAACCACTCTTTCGGGCAAAAAAACGCTTCGCACCGTAATTTCCGCAAAAGAAAAGGATTATTATATACGTTTGTACTATATTGGCATAAGCTCGGCGGAGGAAAGCATTTCCCGCATAGAAAACCGCGTTAGAAAAGGCGGACACAATATCGCAAGCGAAGATGTGAAAAGACGTTATGTGAAACGCTTTGAAGATTTGCTGCCGATCCTTTCTTATTGTAATGAAGTACAGCTTTATGACAATGAAAACGGCTTTGTTTATGTGGCGGAATACCGAAACGGACAGATATACAATGTCGGTGATTATATTCCCGATTGGATAAACGAGCTTAAGGATTATCTTAATTCGGGAATTTAATATATTTTAAGCAATCAACCCTTCACGAGCGAAAGGAGCATAACATGAGTACAAAATACGCGGTTCTGATCTATCCCAATTTTTCCTTGCAGGAGATAACCTGTTTAACCTCCTGCCTGACCGTCTGGTTTGGTGAAAAAATCGACATAATAGCCTCGGAAAAGAAGCTTTACGCCAGCGAGGAAGGATTTTCCGTTATGCCCGACAAAACCGCGGAGGAAGCCGAGGTCTCGGATTATAAGTGCCTAATACTGCCCGGAACTATTTTCCCGTTACAGCCCTTATTTGACGACAAGCTGATAGATTTTCTGAAAAGAGGCAAAAACGCCGATACTCTTATCGCCTCTATTTCCTCTTCTCCGATTTTTCTCTCAAAGGCGGGACTGCTGGAGGGGAAGGATTTTACCTCGGGATATTTTATGCAAATGGCGGAAACCTTCCCGTTTGTGGAAAAGGAACACTTTATACATAGACCCGTAGTTGAGGACGGAAATATTATCACGGGAATCGGAATGTTTTTCCGTGAGTTTGCGGAAAAGGTGCTGAACCGTCTGGGCTATGACGTTGGCAATCATTTTATGGATACAAGCGGGCAGGAATATTCCGAGGAAGAGCTTACGTTTTACTGGACAGATGATGAATATAAGGAATTTTTGGAGGAATTAAAGGAATACGACAATAAATAAGCGGGAGGAACGACGTTTGAACGAAGAAAGATTCACGGGCAAGGCCGATTTTTACGATAAGTACCGCCCCTCTTATCCCGACGGCCTTATAGATTGGCTTTACGAAAAGACAAACGCCGATACCGTGGCGGATATAGGCGCGGGAACGGGAAAATTTACGCGCTGTCTTATAAAAAAGCCGTGGCGGGTAACGGCGGTTGAGCCAAATTCCGATATGCTTGAAAAGCTTAAAACGATTAAGGAGATAGCCGTTGTACAAGCTTCTGCGGAGAATACGGGTATTGAACGGGCTTCGATCGGGCTTGTTACCGTTGCCCAGGCGTTTCATTGGTTTGATGAGGAGCTTTTTAAAAAGGAATGTATGCGTATATTAAAGCGGGACGGCAAATTAGCGATCGTTTTCAACGAAAGAAATTATGACGGCTGCGAAATTTCGCATATGCGGGACGAAATATGCCAAAGGTACTGCGGAGCATTTCATTCGGGTCATGTAGGAAAAAGAACGCACGAAGAGGGAGATTTGTTTTTAAAGAACGAATATTTTTCCAAGGCAGAATGTTTTTTTGCCGAAAATAATATTAAAATGGACGAGCAGTCCTTTATCGGAGATACTCTTTCACGCTCCTACGCTTTAAAAGAAACGGACAGCGATTTTTCCCGCTTTGTGGGTGAATTAAAGGACGTTTATTCAAAGTTTGAACAAAACGGCGCAGTAATTATTAAATATATGTCATCCTGCTATTTGGGTGAATTTTAAAAAACAGGAGGAAACAAGCATGGAAATCAAAACTATCAAAGAAGAATTAAACTCCCTTGAATATCATGGCAGGGGAATACTTATCGGGANGTCCCCCGATNGTAAAAAGGCGGTGATCGCTTACTTTATCATGGGCAGAAGCGTAAACAGCTGCAACCGCGTATTTGTGGANGANGGAGAGGGNATACGCACCNAAGCCTTTGACCCCTCGAAAATGGTTGANCCCCACCTTGTTATTTACGCACCCGTCCGCGTAATGGGTAACAAGACCATAGTTACCAACGGCGACCAGACCGACACTATCTACGAGGGTATGGACAGACAGCTTACCTTTGAGCAGTCTCTCAGAACAAGGGAATATGAGGACGACGCCCCAAATTATACCCCGAGAATTTCCGGAATAGTACATGTTGAAAACAAGAGCATGAATTTTGCCATGAGCATTTTGAAAAGCGACAACGGTAATCCCGATTCTGTTTTACGCTATACATATGCTTACAACTCGCCTTTAAAGGGTGAGGGAAGATTTATTCATACCTATAAGGCAAACAGTGAGCCTTTGCCTTCCTTTGAGGGAGAGCCTAAGAGGGTGGAAATTCCCGACCTTGATCTTGACGGCTTCACAAAGCTTGTCTGGGATAATCTTAACGAGGACAGGAAGGTGTCTTTGTTTACAAGATATATAGATATTGAAACCGGCAAATACGAAAGTCGGATAGTCAATAAGAATAAGTAAATCGCTTCCGCTCGCTGAAAAAAGTATTTTAAGAATATTTTTAAAAAGGGGAAATCAAGTGAAAAACAAAAGCGTTCTTGAGGCCATGACAAAGGAACAGCTTATCGAGCTGCTGGAGATCTATTCCAAAAACTGGCTTGCTCTTGACGGGGTGTGGTTTCAGTCAATTGAAGAAAAATTCGGAATGGACGAGGCCATGATACATGACGCCAACGCATGGAAAAGATTTACCGTTATTGAAGCAAAGCGGATAAAGGATTTTTTGGGTCTGTCCGACCATTCCGGGCTTGAGGGACTTGCAAAGGCTTTGGAGCTGCGCTTCTACGGGAATATTAACAATTACGAAATAAAGCTTGAGGAAAATAAGCTTTATTTCGCAAACGTGGACTGCCGTGTACAAAGGGCAAGGGAACGAAAGGGAATGGAGTTTCACCCATGTAAACAGGTTTCGGTCATCGAATACGAGGGCTTTGCCAAAACGATCGATCCGCGGATAAAATGCGAATGTATAAGCTGTTTTCCCGAAGTAACCGACAAAAGCGTTTGCTGCTCATGGATATTTTATATTTAATACTTATACTAGGGGCTATCTGAAAAGTCGCAATTTGCACAATTTCTACTAATTGCGGACGCTTTCTGCGTCAAAAATGCTCGAAATATTACCATATTTCTCCGCTTTTTTCCTTGAAATCG
>JAAVIF010000047.1 GCA_014799365.1 Oscillospiraceae bacterium | reverse complement strand
TATCTGTTTAAAAAGTGGATAAAATGGCTTTTTAAACAGATATTAGTGCTTAGGGTGTAACTCTGTTTTGACGGTAGACTTTGTTATATTTTGTCTACCGTCAAAACAGAGATTAGTATTAAAAGGGATTAGTATAAATACAATATGCTGACAGAAAGGCAGTGACAAAATGGATTATGAAATTATTACACTGAAAGAAAAAACGATGGCGGGACTTTCCGCGCGCACCAACAATTCTTCTCCCGATATGGGGAAGGTCATAGGCGGTATCTGGCAAAAGTTTTATTCCCCCGAGTTCTATCCTATGATAAAAAACAGGGTAAGCGATAAGGCATACGGGATATACACCGATTACGCGGCCGACGAAAAAGGAGACTACACCGTTTTCGCTGCGTATGAGGTGAATGACACCGTCAATCTTCCTAANGGAGCGGAGGTAAGAAAAATCCCCGAAGGAAAATACGCCAGGTTTATTGTAAAAGGAAATCAGATGACGGCTGTCCAAGAGTTTTGGCAGGAGCTTTGGAAAATGGATTTGCAGCGCGCTTTTGTCTGCGACTTTGAGGAATATCAAAACAGCGATCCCGAAAACGCTGAGATACATATTTATATAGGGTTGAAGTAAGAGCGGTACGTCTGCGGATTTTATTCTTACAGGTATATATGTAACGAGTTTCCCTGCAAGGATTTTTACAAAATAACGGAATGGGGCGNCAAGGACGCGCTCAAGCATCACAGNGAAGCAGCGGAAAGATACAGAGAAAGGATAAACANTACAATGAANNTTTACGAAAGCTGTCCGAAATTTGAAAACNATGTTTTNCTTATTCGCCGCACCGAAAAAGGCGACAGGGACGATCTGCTTAAGGTATATTCGGATATAAAGGCCGTTCCNTTTTTTAACGGGGACAACTGCCACGGAGATGATTTTCACTACACCACGCCCGAACGAATGGAGCAGGCTCTGGATTTCTGGGAGCAATCCTACCTCGGCGGGTGGTTTGTCCGTTTTTCCGTAATCGACAAAGCGGTTAACGCCGCCGTTGGTACGGTGGAGNTGTTTAAGCGGGCTTCCGAGGATTTTTACGGCGGGTACGGCATTTTAAGGCTTGACCTCAGAAGCGACTACGAAAAGGAAAGCATTATTTTAAANATACTTTNTCTTATCATTCCTCCCGCTTACTCGCTGTTCGGCTGTGAAAGCATTGCGACAAAGGCTGTTAAAGAAGCCGGGGAAAGGANATCCGCCTTGGAAAAATACGGCTTTGAGAAAAATAACAATAAGCTTATAGGGGAGGGCGGTACGGAATATTCGGATTATTTCTCTATCTNACAAACGGTTAACGGNGAAAGGANGTAAAAGCGGTGACAGCCTCATTGTATCAGAGCGTTTACGGAGTTTTGCGATCACCTAATGAAAAAATACATAANGGAGAACAGATTCTATGGGCAAAAACGATAACGCACATTCTCTTAGATTGACGGATAGCTTGAATAAAAATGCAGGGCATGATACGGCCGTTGAATTTGAGGAAAAATATCCGCTGTCCAAAAGCGCGAATATCGAAAAGAAATACGAATGGGCAAAAGCCGCGTGTCANTANCTTGAAGAACANTTTGATACGGATACGATAATCAAGATCAGAAAAGAATGCAGATGCAATGACGGAAAATCGATTGCCGACAAGCTTCTTAAATATTTAAATAAGGCGGNCGGCATAGAGGAGTTTGTAAATACATTTAATCGGAATGAAACCTTTGCTTTTATTGAGTANATATCCGATAACAANATTTTATTTTGCTATCCCGAATGTTATTGTGCCTGTGTAAAAAGAGTTCCGAGGGAGTTGTCAAAAACATGGTGNTATTGTACATTGGGCAACGCGGANGGAATTTTCAGCAGGGTATTCAAAAAAGACGTAAAGGTCACACTGCTTGAAAGTATAAAGACCGGCGCGGATAAGTGCGTGATCGAGGTAGAATGGGTGTAAAAATGGAAAAGCTTGACTACAAAANGGAATACAAGGACTTATATCAGCCGAAAAAGGTTCCCTCTGTCANCGAAGTACCCGAAATGATTTTTATAGCGGTNGAGGGCAAAGGCNATCCNAATACCTCTCCCGAATATCAGGCGGCACTGGAAATGCTTTACGGCTTATCGTTTACCATAAAGATGTCAAAGATTAACAATACTCAGCCCGAGGGGTATTTTGAATACACCGTGCCGCCGCTTGAAGGTTTGTGGTACTGCGACGGAGTTTCCTTTGACGGACTGAATGTTACCGACAAGGATAAATTCAAGTGGGTATCTTTGATCCGCCAGCCCGAATTTGTTACCGATAAGGTATTTCAATGGGCAAAAGAAACGCTTTCCGCAAAAAAGCCGCAGCTTGATCTGGAAAAAGCAAGGTTGATAAAATACACCGAGGGGCTTTGCGTTCAGATAATGCACATAGGCTCTTACGATAATGAGGGGGAAAGCATTTTAAAGATGAAAGCGTATGCGGAGAAAAACGGGTATAAGGAGGATTTTTCGGAGAACAGGCGGCATCATGAAATTTATTTGTCCGATCCGAGAAGGTGCGCGGCGGAAAGGCTGAAAACGGTTATCAGGCACCCGATTATAAAAATAAGCAAATAGAAACTCCCCCGTTGAACCAAAAGGTGGTACGGCGGGGGATTTGCGCTTATGCTAATCTATTCAAAATCTTCAATATCCTCGGAATTATCGGCATAGTGAATTGTTTTATTGCCGTACTCATCGTATGTAATAGTGATCTCACCGTTGTAAAGTTTAATTATGTGATCCCTGAATTCCTCTATTGACTCGGAGCAATATTCATTGTACGATGCAGCAATTTGATATGGAGTATACAATCCCATCTCCAATTTTACGCCAAGCTCTTCATTGATTTTTTCAAGCTCGTCAATATACGGCTGAAGCTGTGCAAGCTTGTGTTCCTTTTCGTCAACGTCAATATAGTGCGGTTTTGGATTTAGAATGCCGTTTTCATCAGCTATGAAAGAAACATCGCCCCTTATACGGCTGATTATTTCATCTCTGAATTCCTCTATTGACATAGAGCAAAATTCATTATACGCCCCGGCTGTTTCCTCGGTATCGGATAAACACATCACCAAATCTAAGCTAAATTCGTCGTTGATTTTTTCGAGCTCGTCAATATAGGGCCGTAACTGCGCAAGCTGATGTTCTTCCTGTGTTTGCGTTTCGCTGTCGGTTTGTTCGTTGGCATCGTCGGTTGAGTTTAAAAACGAGGTATTATCCGATTCATTCTGACCGGGCATATTTGAGATTATTTCGTTTTCTTCAACCGTGTACGCGTTATTCCGCGCGTCCTCCGCCGTAATTTGGGAACAGCCGCACAAGGAGAAGACCAAAAGAGTTAAAAACAAAATTTTCTTATATTTCTTCATGTGGCTGCCCCCAAAAAATTTCAAAATATTTTTATAAATAATTTTTTTAATATATTTCAATATTACTTAGTATGAGTGAGTAATATATGTTGAAAGCGTGAAAATTGAGCGAAACGGGCAAAATTAGTGGAACACAAATCCGAATATAACATATATTAAATTCTTCCGTTTTATGCAATAATTAAACAGCTTAACAAAAAAATTAACCATAAACCATAAGATGTCCCCTTGATTTTTCCGCAAAGTGAGCTATAATATATAATTAATAATGTTATGTACAAACATTTGATATCGCCATACCTTGCGCGATATATCATGATGAAATCCAGAGGTAAACACTGTGAAAAAAATAAAATCACTTTCAATAGCGGTAATATCTTTATTTTTAGCCGCAAATCTCATGACCGGCTGCAACAGTCAACCCGAGATTCATGAAATGATATATTTTGATGAAAATGAACAAATAAGGCAGCCCGATGATTTCGGACTGAAAAACGTTGATTTCACAGACTGCACGGTGGATTATGTAAGCGAAGAAGGTACTCTTATGTTTATTATCGGGCATATGTCGGATAAGACTGTTTCGGAATTTACGGAGTGTCTCAAGGAAGCCGTTTTGGAAAAAAAAGAAATTGATGAAAACATGCTGATAACGGGCGGGGGACCAAGTAATTTCAGAATAACACTGAATACGGCTGAGACAATGTATATCGGCTTTGACGATTTTTGGTTTCCGAATGATATAATAATAAACTGGAATGTGTATAAATGCGACGAGACATCTGTCAAAAAATTAAAAGGGTGGGTAAAGGAATACCAAAATAAAGCTGTTATTGATTATGAGACGGTGGAATAATATGTGGAACAACGGCTGTCGCTCGCTGGCAAAACGACAGCCGTTGTTTTTTATATGAAATTTTTTGCACTTAACAAACGTAAATTCGGCAAAAAGATAAAAAATCCTCAAACCTTAAAATTTCCCCTTGATTTTTTCAACAAAATGAGTTATAATATAGTTTAACAATTTCTGCAAAAGAATTTATAAATTGGGCCTTTGATTACGGGTGCGGGAAGCCCTGCTCAAGTTGGTGCCGTGAACCATGTCAGGCGGGGAACCGAGCAGCATTAAGCGGATTTCCGGCTGTGAGCAGGTAACCTGCCCCGTAATGAGAGGCTCAATATATAAGAACATGTTCCAATAGGATTGGCGCATGTCTTTTCGGCGAAATTTTCAGTGCTCTTCGTCAGAAGAAGCTTAAGCGACTTTGAAAAAGTCGCATGAATACGATCAAGTATTCCTGCGCTTTTCTTCCTTGATCACGAAAAATTTCGCTCGAAAATCCGCACACCACTCCTATTGGAACAAGTTCTAAGAACCTGTCTTCATAAGATGCCGCACGCATTTTATGAAGGCAGATTCTAATTATCGCGGAAATAACGAAAACTCCAAGAAAGGAACATCATCAAATGTATTTAGCGTTATACCGAAAATACCGTCCAAGTACCTTTGACGACGTTATTTCTCAGGAGCATATCACCACCACGTTAAAAAATCAGATAGCTACGGGTCAAATTGCCCACGCCTACCTTTTTACAGGCACTCGCGGCACAGGCAAAACCTCCTGCGCCAAAATAATGGCAAAGGCGGTAAACTGCCTGTCTCCCGTAAACGGCAATCCCTGCGGCGAATGTAAGGCGTGCAGGGCGATAGCGGAGGGGACTACCGATATTATCGAGATAGACGCCGCTTCAAACAACGGCGTGGACAGTATAAGACAGATACGGGATGAGGTAATATATACCCCAATAGACTGCAAGTACAAGGTTTATATAATAGACGAGGTGCATATGCTTTCGGATTCGGCGTTTAACGCCCTTCTGAAAACTCTTGAAGAGCCGCCCGAGCATGTGATCTTTATTTTGGCGACTACCGAATACTATAAGGTACCCGCTACTATCCTTTCCAGATGTCAGCAGTTTTTGTTTTCAAAGATCGACCCCGAGGAAGCGAAAAAACGCTTGATGGAGGTAGCGCAAAAGGAAAACATTACCCTGACCGAAAACGCCGCCGCGCTTATAGCAAGGCTTTCTGACGGTGCTATGCGTGACGCGTGGTCATTGCTGGATCAGTGCATTTCCTCCGACAGCACGGTAGACGAGGAAGCGGTAAGAAGAAACAGCGGAGTAGCCGACAGCGGATATTTGTTCGCCTTTTCCGAGGCCGTAATCGAACAAAAGCCGGCCAAAGCCTTAAAGCTGCTGGACGATCTTATAGGAGCGGGAAAAGACCTTTGCAGACTTGTAGAGGAATTGACGCTTCATTATCGCAATCTGATGCTGACAAAAACCGTGGACGGCAGCTTTGTAAAAGGCACTGATGAGGAGCTCAGACAATACACGGAGCAGTGTCAAAAGCTGTCTCTCGATGAAATAATGCGCCAGGTGGACTTGGTTTCCGACAGCCTGGACAACATAAACCGAATGAAACAGACGGGTCAGGGAAGACTGCTTACGGAGCAGCTTTTGATACGTCTTTGTTCTCCGAAGCTCACATCTGACAACAAGGCTCTTGCCGCAAGGCTGGGCGCGCTTGAAAACCGTTTGAACAACTTTTCTTTGGAAAATATTGCCGTTGCCGAGCCGAAAGCGGTTTCGGAATCCGTTTATAATGATTCCGGGAATACCGTCGACAGTGAGCGTAGGCAAATTACTGCCGATAAAGCCGAGGCGGCAGACGATATAAACGAAAAGCCGCGGCCGAGTGTTCAGACAGATAAAGCGGACGATTCGGTTCAAACTTCAAACCCCGATTCAAAGAAAGTTCAACCCGATTTTCCCTTTGATCTTGACGATATACCGCTTCCCGAGCCGCCCCCGTTCGGAGACTCGGAGGCTTTTTACGAAATTCCCCTGCCGCCGGAGGGGTCCGCGTTGGAGCATACCGCTTCACCGCAGGACGAATTACACCAAATATCGGACAAGCCCGTGATCATAACCGCACAGACAGAATCCGCGGCGGAATCAAAGCCGCAAAAGGCGGAAGGAGAAAAGCAAGGCGGCGACGGCAAGGACAGTACGTACGCTACGTCAAAGGACGAAGAAAAAAGCGGCGCGGACGATAAAGAAAAGCGGTCCGAGCTTCCTATACCCGAAAGCGATACGGGGCTGCCCTCGGGCTTACAGCCCTTGGCTCAGTGGAACGAAATAATTTCACTTTTGCCTACTCCTTCAAAAAAGCTTTTGAATAACGCGACGGCGTATTTATACGGCGGCAAAATTTACGTTGACGCCCCGACCTCTGCTCTTTCCATGATGAAAAACGGAAAACGGGCGGCGAAGCTCAGAGACGCAGTCAAAACCGTCATGGGCGGCAGACTGGATATATTTACCTTGCCCGAAAAGGCCCAAACCGAAGAGGAAAAAGAGGATTTGGTCATGCCTTTTTTGGACAGGGCAAGGGCAATGGGCATAGAGGTCACCGTAAAAGACAAATAATTTAAAAAATAAAATACAAACCGAAAAGGAGATAACATTATGAAAGCAAGATTACCCGCAGAGTACCAGAACAAAGGCGCAGCAAATATGAACCAGATGATAAAGCAGGCTCAGAAAATGCAGGACGATATTGCGGCGGTACAGGAAAAGCTGGACCAGACCGAATTTACCGTTTCCGCAGGCGGCGGCATGATAGAGCTTACCATGACGGGCGGCAAGGTTCTGAAATCCGTTAAGCTCAACCCCGACTGTATCGACAAGGAAAACCCCGAGGACTTGGAGGACATTATTATTGCGGGCGTAAACGCAATGCTTCAGAAAGTAGAAGAAGAATCCACCAAGGAAATGGAAAAGGTAACGGGCGGTCTCAATATGCCCGGTTTGTTCTGATATGGCGGAATACAATCCTCTCCCGCTGCTTGTAGTATCGGAGCAGCTTGCTAAGCTTCCGGGAATAGGAATGAAAAGCGCGGGACGGCTTGCTTACCATATACTCAATATGCCCGTGGAGCAGGTTGAGGAATTTTCGGAAACCATATTAAAGGCGCGCAAGTCGGTCAACTTCTGCAAGACCTGTCAGAACTTCACCGAAATGGAGATATGCTCTATATGCTCTGATGAAAGAAGAGATCAGAAAACGGTCTGCGTGGTGGAATCGCCTAAGGACGTTTCGGCCTTTGAACGGGCGGGCGGCTTTGACGGGGTTTATCACGTTCTGCACGGGCTTCTTTCTCCCGCCGACGGGATCACCCCCGACGATATTCGCATAAGAGAGCTTATGGCAAGGCTGGGCGGAGACGTGGAGGAAGTCATAATGGCTACCAATCCCACCATTGAGGGGGAAACCACCGCTTCCTACATCAGCCGTTTAATAAAGCCCTTGGGGATAAAGGTGACAAGATTGGCCTACGGGCTTCCCGCGGGAAGCAGTCTTGAATATGCGGACGAGGTTACCTTGCAGAGGGCGTTGGAAAACCGAAATGAATTTTAAAAAATAAAAAACCCGAACGTCTGCTTTATATTGATTATGAATTAGCATGAACCGATGTCGAAAGGAGAAAGCAATGGCTAAAATTTACTCTGAACCCTCACACACCTTTGGCGAATATCTGTTAGTTCCCGGATACAGCTCATCGGAGTGTATACCGACAAACGTTTCCCTTAAAACTCCCGTGGTAAAATTCAAAAAAGGCGAGACTCCCGCAATATCCATGAATATTCCTTTGGTTTCCGCCATAATGCAGTCGGTGTCCGACGATAAAATGGCGGTGGCTCTCGCAAAAGAGGGCGGAATAAGCTTTATCTACGGCTCACAGTCCGTTGAGGCCGAAGCGGAAATGGTAAGAAAAGTAAAGACCTATAAGGCGGGCTACGTAAAAAGCGACAGCAATTTAAGCCCCGAAATGACCTTGCAGGACGTTCTCGATTTAAAAGCCAAAACAGGACATTCCACCATGCCCGTCACCGAGGACGGCACCTCGGACAGCAAGTTAGTGGGCATTGTAACGGGCAGAGACTATCGTGTTTCAAGAATGGCTACCGACGTAAAGGTCAAGGAATTTATGACCCCCTTTGAAAAGCTCATTACCGCTCCCGAGGGTACGACCTTAAAGGAAGCCAACGATATAATATGGGATCATAAGCTTAATTCCCTTCCCATAATCGACAGCACGGGAAAGCTGCTTTACTTCGTTTTCCGCAAGGACTATGAAAATCACAAGAGCAATCAAAACGAGCTTTTGGATTCCGCAAAGCGTTACGTGGTGGGCGCGGGCATCAACACCAGAGACTATGCCGAGCGCGTACCCGCACTTGTTGAGGCGGGGGCAGACGTGCTTTGTATCGACAGCTCCGAGGGCTACTCCGATTGGCAGAAATTCACTATCGCTTGGATAAGAGAGCATTACGGCGATACCGTTAAGGTAGGCGCGGGCAACGTTGTAAGCAAGGAGGGCTTCCGTTTCCTTGCGGAGTGCGGCGCGGACTTTATCAAGGTAGGCATCGGCGGCGGCTCTATCTGTATCACAAGAGAGCAAAAGGGCATAGGCAGAGGACAGGCTACCGCGCTTATCGAGGTTTGCGAGGAAAGAGACAAATATTTTGAGGAAACAGGCATATACATACCCGTATGCAGCGACGGCGGCATAGTTCATGATTACCATGTTACTCTCGCTCTTGCCATGGGTGCGGATTTCATAATGTTAGGCAGATATTTCAGCCGTTTTGACGAATCCCCCACAGAAAAGATCATGCTTAACGGAACCTACGTCAAGGAGTACTGGGGAGAGGGTTCAAACCGCGCGAGAAACTGGCAGCGTTACGATATGGGCGGCGACAAGAAGCTGTCCTTTGAAGAGGGCGTAGACAGTTATGTACCCTATGCGGGAAGCTTAAAGGACAACGTTACACGCACCTTGGCAAAGGTTCGCTCCACAATGTGCAACTGCGGCTGTCTTTCCATTCCCGAATTACAGGAAAAAGCGGTGCTTACCTTGGTTTCCTCCACCAGTATCGTAGAGGGCGGTTCGCATGACGTTATTTTAAAGGACAGTCAGTCGAGGAATTAAAAATATAATTTTATGAGAAACATTTGTCGGTTGAGAGATGTTTCTCATTTTATTTTATAGTATGGGTTTGTCTGTTTATTCTTTTTCCAATTTAAGCTTCAACAAAGTTTTTTCAGTCGGCGAAATGCCTTTTAAAATTACGTTTTATAATATGTTGTTCATAGCTGAAACAAGCAGGCGTTTGTGCTTTCCTTAAAGCTGCGCTTTATGAGGTGCTTTTTTTATCCTCGAAGCGAGGTGCAGTTTCCGCTGCCGCGGGGGCCTTAAGGTGACACCAAAGGGGGGCGAAGGTGCAATAAGTTTCACCTTATGTGGCTTCATTAAAAAATAGTGCGGACTTTATTATAAGTGTGTTTACATTCACAAGCACGAAAATTCGGTGAAACTCATTGCCCCACTCTCCCCCCTTAGGTTTCACCTTAAGAATCCCTTCCTTACCCCCCTCTATGCGTAGTGCTGATTTTTTAGTTGTTTGCTTCAGATAATATGTGCGTGAAATGTCACTTAGATAAGTTTGTTAATAGGCAAATGCAGGTAATGTGCAATTATATTGTGCTTTGTTTTTGGTAAACTTAAAATTTAGAAGTTAAGTTTACCAAAAATTCAATCAGAAAAATAAAAAAGATGTATAATCAAAAGGGAAAAAGCACTTCAAAAGCTGAAAAACAAACATAGCATAAAAGAAGAGTTATAGCCAAAATAACGCACCACAATTTTATAAAACAAAGCAAGTTAAATAATAAACCATTCCCGCACTACCCTTTTTAGACAAACAGCAAAAATTCCAGCACTCGTCATAGAGGGGGGTAAGGAAGGGATTCTTAAGGTGAAACCTAAGGGGGGAGAGTGGGGCAGTGAACGCCGCCGAGTTTTTCGCACTTAACATATGATATTGCTTGTTTAACATTTGTATTATTTTTTTGAAGAAACGATT
>JAAVIF010000046.1 GCA_014799365.1 Oscillospiraceae bacterium | reverse complement strand
GATACTAAAACAGAAACAGGAACAAGAGAAATTCTGTTGCCGCCCAGTACAGTAGAACTTCTCAAAACGAGAAAAGAAAATGCTGTCGGCGATTGGATATTCCCAAATTTCTGTAAACCCGAAGAACCACTCAATCCTCAGAGTGCCTATACTCACTTAAAGGTGCTTCTCAAAAAAGCGGAGCTACCCTTGATACGATTTCACGATCTGCGCCACACATTTGCTACCCATGCAATAGCAGGAGGTGTTGATGCGAAAACATTATCGGGAATTTTAGGACATACCAACGCCAGCTTTACGCTCGACACATACACTCACGTCACGACCGATATGCAGAAAAGTGCAGCGAAAATAGTGGGGAATTTTATGGACGAAATAATCGGAGGTGTTGATAATGGCTAAACGTAGGAAACAAGGCGAAGGAACTTTGAGATTGAGAAAAGACGGACGTTGGGAAGGTCGAATAGTTGTCGGATATGACGACAAAGGACTTCCCATAACAAAAAATGTTACCGCCAAAACCAAAACAGAATGTACCGAAAAACTCGAAGCTCTCAAAGAGCAATATGGCAAATCTACCGAAAAAATCAATTCGGATATGCCGTTCGGCGAGTGGGTAGACTTCTGGTATCAAACCTACTGCAAACACACGATTCGCTTAACAACACAGCTTGAATATGAAAGTCGGATATACAAACACATAATTCCCGAAATTGGTGCAATACCACTAAACAAGCTGACACAGGCTGACCTACAGCAATTCTATGCAAGAACAAAGACAAGCGGCAGAAAAATAAAAGTTGAAGCATATGGTATGGGCTTGTCCGATAGGGTAGTCCGGGCAATGCACGCTAACTGCCGTTCAGCACTTGAAAAAGCGGTTCAAGAGAGATTGATAAGAACAAACCCCGCAATAGGCTGTAAGTTGCCTCCTAAGAAATCGAGAGAAATGAAAGTACTTACACAAAACGAAGTTATCCGATTCCTAAACCGAGCAAAAGAGGAAGGCTACTACGAACTCTTCGTGCTCGAACTTGGAACAGGAATGCGCCGCGGAGAGATACTCGCCTTAAAGTGGAGCGATTTAAACTTCATAACAGGTGAGTTGCGAATAGAGCGGCAGGTAAACGTATTCAGTGGAGAGCAAATAATATCCGTTCCAAAAACAAAAGCATCCATACGAACAGTAATATTACCACCCTCGCTTCTGAATATCTTGTCGGAATACAAAAAAACCGTTGATTCAGAATGGATATTTCCATCACCGCTTGACAGCGCAAAGACAAGGCATCCCTCAGCAGTACGAAAACGGTTACAGTTAATACTGGAACGAGCAGGCTGCCCAAAGGTCAGATTTCACAACCTAAGACACACCTTCGCAACGATGGCACTTGAAAATGGCGTGGATGTAAAGACTCTCTCCACAACAATAGGACACGTTTCCTCGGCTACCACAATCGACATATACAGCCATATCACCAACACCATGCAGCAACAAGCCGCGGTAAAAATAGACCGCCAAATAGGCGGCACACAAGCCGAATTTGCACCGATTGAGGAACAGGCAAGGGTAGATACCTTCCCACCCGATTTCGAGCCGTACAAGCCCAAGGTGCGCAAATCAGGGACAGGCTGTGTGACGATGATAAATGATCACCTCTATGAGGGACGGTATACGCCCACCAATGCTTATGGCAAGCGAGAAGCCCATAATATTTACGCCAAAACACGTGAAGAATGCGAGGAAAAACTTGCTGAAATGATAACACAGGTCAAGGATAAAATTAAAGCCGAGAAAGAGCAGGTGAAACGATGAACGAATCGTTCACCCTTGAAACTCAATAACGAAATGTTATTGACTATGTCAAAAATTGAGTCGCAGTAAACAAAGAATAGAGCGAAGCACCACTCCCTAAAACAGAGAGTGGAGTTGAACTTTAAAACTTCCGTTTTGACAGAATAGTATTTACAATCAAAATAGGTCCTCCGTGTTTCACGGCGTACCACATAGATGGGGATACAGATGCGTACCCCATCTCACAAAAATATAACTGAATTCCAATGCAGGACTCAGTTGATATGGTTTCAAAAATTGAGCCGCATAAAACAAAGAATACGACAACAAAAAAACACCCGCCCTAAAACAGGGCGTCCTTCAAAATTACCGTTCCAATGCCCAAAAAGCATGTAATGAATCGTTACTACCTTAAAAGCAAAACCGCATCATAAAGCCATCAAAAGGCTTTGTAATGCGGTTTGTGTGATTCGTTGACGAAAAAGATTTTTGGGAAAACAGATTAAAATATATTGTGTATTACTTATTGGATATTGTTTTTTGAAATACTTTTCCCCCCATAAACCCTTCTATCATAAGCTCCAGCATCTGAGCAGTAAGCGTTCTGTATCTTAACGTATAGCTCAAAGTAGAAACAAACTCTCTGTACATCCCGTCCTCATCATAAATATTGATTACATCGTTCTGAAGAAAGCGCATAATATAGCTTAAGACAAAATTTTCATTGCAAAAGGCAAGCTCAATATCATTTACGTCATCCTCCACTATCTGGAGCGGCTTTCTTCTCGCTAACCAATATGACATATATGCGGTTATTTTAATATAATTTGCTAAATCAATATGATGAAATTCCTTCAGTCTGTATAAATCTGTAAAATAATCAATAATTAACTGGTTAACAATACTTGCACAAACTATTACTTTCCCTTCATATTTGTTCCTTTTAATAAATCCATTAAGCAGTTCGCAAATACTATCATACCGCTCAGAGATTTTTTTCTCCCCAAAGTTGTCTAAAACATCTTTATACGAAAATTCACTACTATTCTCCATTATATTCCACTGCCTCGCTTTTCTTTATAAAGTCGTAGCTTGATGAATTTAGAAAATCGTTAACGTAATGTTTTGTATCAAGCTTTTCTTGGCCAAGTGTATAATTAGGTGAATTATTAGGCAAGATTGCTTTTGGTAATTTGCCTGTTTTTAGTAACCTTATGAATACACTTGCATTTTGTGACCTCCGATTCTCCTCCATACGAACCTCCTTTTAGTCCTTCCATAATTATATATTTATTGCTTATCGCCATTAAGCAACCTATCAATAAAGCTTCCTGTCTGAAGTAGCTGATCGACGCGTTTTTGCACCGATAAAAACGTTTCAGAAGAATTGTTTTTATCGCTGTGTGCTTTTGCAGAAGAATTATTTTTGCTGTTTTTGTCATTGGATGTTTTTGCAGAACTCTTTTTTTGGGCGGACGGATGACCAGCTAAATCACACATCAATGAAACAATACTTTCTGCAGCGGTAGTATGTTGTGATAAAATTTTAGACAAGCTCTCAAGTGTATTTTTATCCGTATTTCTTTTGTTATTCAATTTGTAAACAAAATCGTGATTACACTCGCACCACGCCTCATCAAAAATCGTCCTTACCTGAATTTCACAGAGTGTTCCACTCCGATTGATTATGTAATGAATACTGGCATAATGGTTATCGGAATCTCTGATATCAAATATATTCTTTCCGATCGCTTCATATGTACTACGGTCAGATTCTTGTTTAATATAAGCCTTTGGCTTTTCTACTATATATTTTTTCGCAGGATCCGCACTGTAAGCATTTTTCCAATCTTCAAAATCCTGATATTGTGAATGGTCGAAAATTCCCCAAATAAGGGAATGAACATCCTGCCACTGATACCTATAGCGAATAAGAATTCTAATGCCAACTAAGTCTGTAATCATTTGGTAGTAATTTTCCTCTGAGATCTCCCGATATTTCTCAATTTCAGGATTATTCTGAGGATGTTCTGGAAGCCTGGCGCATTTTTTAATAATCTTCACTGTAAGGCTATCCACATCTTTTATGCGGTACCTGATAGAATGAATAACCGGATTATCAATATTCATATCTTTTTTACTGATTTCGTCAATAATACCGCTTAATGCTTGTTTGTAACTATCTTTAGATTCTTCATAATGGTTTCTGATTCTTTCCAATTTTTTCCAAAAATCGGGTATCCTTTTTTCGGCAATCTCAAAATCTTTTTCTAATTGAATATTTTTATATTTTTTCAGAAACTTTTCCTTTGCATCACTGGAACTTCCCATACCTACATCTCCTTTTAATACTGATATAGTATCAAAATGATTTTTCACATCAAAAAAAGTTAAACTTACTATTGGCACTGCATGACCTCACTTTGCATTTTAAAAGTGAGCATTCTGGCTGACTACACTCCTAAATAACTATTTATTGAACGTCTCCTTGAAAAACAAAGGGACAGTTCCAAATAACTTGTAATTTGGTCGAGGCGACGCGATTTGAACGCGCGACTTCCACAACCCGAATGTGGCGCTCTACCAAGCTGAGCCACGCCTCGATTATCAAAAAATTATTGAATTTTTCTCACCCAAATCGGTGTAAGTGGTCAAACATGTGGTCACCCGATTTTCCGCCCAAAATTTTCAGCCGCAGAAAACCCCTCAACCCTGTACTGTCACCCCCCAATTCGCAACAATCAGCTTCGCAAAGCACTCCCACGGTTCTATGCTCCCGAACGTAGCGCTCTACCAAGCTGAGCCACGCCTCGTTATTACCGCTCCAAGGCGGCAAAAATATTAACTGTTAATCAACCCCATACTCTTTCCGATAATCCTTCATAGCCTGCAAATACTCTTTTCCCTCAATAACCCCATTCTCAATCGCTTCAATAATATCCTTTATCGTAACAATGGAATAAACCTTAACTCCGAAATCCCTGTAAACCTCCTGCACCGCTGAAAGATCGCTGTTCAAGCCCTTTTCCATACGATCAACGGTAATAATCATCGCCTCGATTTTTACGTCGGCAGCCCCCTGCAATTTCGGAAGCACCTCGCGCAAAGCCTTTCCGCTGGTCATTACGTCCTCAATGATAATAACGCGCTCTCCGTTCTCAGGCTGTTTTCCCACAAACATACCGCCCTCGCCGTGATCCTTTACCTCCTTGCGGTCAAAGCAGTAGTAAAGGTCCTTGCCGTATTTAGTGTACAAGGAAGTAACCGCGCTTACCGCCAAAGATATACCCTTATAAGCGGGTCCGAAAAGCATATCCGCCTCAAATCCGTGTTCGTTGATGCAGTCGGCATAAAATCCGCCGAGCTTTGCGATCTGTCCGCCTGTCATGTACTTGCCGGCGTTGATAAAATAAGGAGCCTTCCTGCCGCTCTTCAGCGTAAAATCGCCAAAGGTCAGCACGCCGCTGTCGCTCATAAATTTAATAAATTCTTCTTTATATGTCATGACCGTAGCTCCTTTTTTAAATTACTAAAATATTTTATCATAAATTTAAAGCAATTGCAAGGGGTAAAAGCAAATTTTTTGTAATATATGAAAAATAGAGGCGGCGTTTTTTAAATCAACGCCGCCAAAGATTTGCTTTTTTGCTTTCACTGCCGCAATTTTTCTTTTTCGATTATTTTTTTACTATCCTGTAAGTTACAAGCGTATCGTCCGCTTTACCGTTATCATTGCCGCCGTCCGATCTGTATGTTCCGATCACAATATCGCCGCCGATAATAACGGAATCGACCGCCATATGCTCTTGTTCAATATCCGTCCTGTCTCTCGGAATTTCCGCAAGCACATTTTTTTCGGGATCGTAGATCAAACGGTCGTCTATGATGATCAGCCCGTTTGCACATTTTAAAGAATTGGTCCGAAAATCAAAATTCGCGATAGGCTGCAATTTAAATTCCCCGTTTTCTTCTTTAAACACACCGAAATTGCAAAATTCCTTGTCCTGACGCACACCCTGTTCTATGGCAAATTTTTTGTACCCGTCAAGAAAATATATATTTTCTCCGTCGGTGCACAAAATATCCCCGCCCTCATCGTCAAGCCGTAAATCAAACAGCTTTTCGCCTTTAACATCAGCCACCAACGCTCCGCCGTCATTATATAGGTCGGGAGACGCCACCAACAGCGGTTTATCGTAAATTCCCGCGGAGCTGCCCAGATATTCGTCGATCCCGTTGGGATTTTCAACGTAATATACTCCGCCGTCCTTATAATATATTATACCGTTCTTGTAGCTTGTGGGCTTGGACGCGTCGTCCATAAACAAGACGCGTCCTCCGTGCGCTCCGCTTTCTCCGTCGCCTAAGCCAAGACGGAAAATAAACTGCCGTTGGGGCTGATCGGGGTCAAATCTATCCACATAATACAGACAATCGTCAATTTGTACGCAGGGGCTTCCCTCGGGAAAATATTCCCGATATTCATTATTTACCATGGTGTACAATAAGAAAAAGGTATTTCTCGATTCCTGGTGCCTATTTATGGTCTTTACCCGGTCGAACTGCTCCTCCGACACCATAAGATCGCGCCAATAGCTCATAAAGTAGGTATATTTGTCATAAACTGCCAGCAGCTTATTGTCAACAAGCTCATATGAGGTTTGTTCGTATACCGCGGTCGTTTCTCCCGTTTCAAAGTCATAGCGGTTTATCCCCCAATTGCAGCGCGCGTGTTCGTTCAGCTCGGAGTCGGCGTAAATATAATAATATTTATTGTCCTTAACAATATTCTCGGAGCTGAACGGCGTGTTTTCATTCCATTGGAAAGGCTCTAAGGCAAAGTGATCATCGAAATCGGAATAAACGGCCTCCGAAAATACGGGAATATCTGGGTCATACTCCCGAACCTCCGCGGTGTGCGAGGCTATATCCAAGGTAAGGGCCTTCCCCGATGTAATATCGGTAAAACCGTTTTCACCGTCAAAGCTTGCGTCTCTGGAAAGGATAAAGCAATCGGTCGGCTCTCTGCCAAGCTTGGCGGTATACCCTACAAGCACGGTGCTGCCGCTGTTGTACAGATTCCTGTCCAACGAATAAATTCGTACCGTATATAAGCCGTCAGACTCGCTGTATTGACACCAATGCATCAGGACATACTCCGACGAACCGCCTTGTCGGAGCTTTAATATTTTGACTGCGTCCGTATAACATTCGGGCAAGACATAACATAACTGATTTTCTTCCATAACAGCCGTTCCCTCCATTCTCCCGGAAGTACATTCCAGACCGTCCGGCAATGTGACGCGCAGATTGAATTTTTGAGCCGCTTTTATATAAGGGTTTAAGGTAAAATGTGAGCCGTCGCTTAAAGTGACCAATGCGCGGCCGTTTGCGGTGAAACGAAAGTCAAAGGCCTCCAATTCGGCAATATAACCGTCCAAATAATCCTTGTCAATAACTCCGTTTTCGCCCGGCTGTATGTTTTCCCAATCGGTGCCGCTTTCGTAAGCGTTGACCTTGTAGTCATACACTATTTTATTTATATATTCGGTAAGGCGGCTGTAATTATCCGTTTTATCGCGGTAAAGGTCGGCTCTTTCCTGCCCGTTCCTGTCAACAAAATAAAATCCGTTCATCTGTATATCGATTTCCAGAGTGCCGCCGTTTTTATAGACAATATTGATTCTGTAAGTCGTACCTTCGGGCATCTCGGAATAAATCGAGCTATCATTGACCTCGTTTTTTTCAAGCTCATATATATAAGAAGCGATAAAATTTCTGTCGAGTTGCGTCAGCTCGAGAGTATCCGTTCCCATTTCCGCAAGCGACAGCACCGTAACATTAAGGCTGTCTATTGAATCCATTTGGGGCAGTGTATCACCTAAACGGTTGGAGACAACATTTGTGCGGGTGAATATCAGCACCGCAAATACCGCAATACAAACCGCTGCCGCCATTGTTACCCATTTCCCAGCGTTTATTCTTTTCCGCTTAAGTATATTGATGTTCGGCTCGGCAAATACGGTCTCCGCTTTTTCGTTCTTATTTGCTTTTGCCTTATAATTCACCGCTTCCTCAATATATTTATCGTCAATTCCGCCTATTGCGTTAAGAAGTCTTTCACAGCTTGAATTACTTCCGCTCATAACATTATCCCCTCTCTTTGAAGCGTTTTTCTGAGCTTTTCTCTTGTTCTCATCAAAATAGCTTTAACATTGCTTTCCGTCAAGCCTGTCAATGCCGCGATCTCATTTATGCTCGCCATACACCAATATTTTTTTACAAACACCACTCTTGTTCTCCGCGGCAGGGTTTTCAAAAAGCCGTTTATAACGGAGATCAATGCTTTCTCGTCATATTTTTCCTCTACGCTTTCTCCCGAGGGTATACACTCCTCCAGCTCTTCAAGCGCGGCGTACACCTGCCCGTTTCCTCTTTTAAAAGCGTTTTTCATTTCAACGATATTTAAGGCAAGATTTCTTGTTATCTTACCCAAAAAACAGCGCAGATTTTTGGGGCTGTTGGGCGGGATAACATTCCACGCTTTCATGTAGGTGTCGTTAACGCACTCTTCGCTGTCCTCCTTGCTGTACAGTATATTAAAAGCAATTTTGGAAAGGTAGCCGCCGTAGCTTGAAGCGGTTTCGCTTATGGCGGATTCGTTTCTTTGCATGTACAGGTCGATTATCTGCTTGTCTTCCATTTATATGCGGTCTCTCCTCTCTTGGGGGATTGGGTGAATTTTGTTCTCTGTAAATATAGACAGGAAAATCGGGGCAAAGTTACATATTTCGGGAAAATTTTTTGACTTTTCTCCAAATAATCAATCAAGGGGCCGTAAAAAACTAAATATAAATGCAACCCGTCAAAACCGAGGAAAAATAAGGTTTTGACGGGTATTTTTGTTATTGAGAAAGATGTTATACCAATCCCTTTTTAAACTATGGAAAAATCCATAGTTTAAAAAGGGTTGCACCCTAAACACTAATCCAACAGTTTTAAAAGGGATTAGTATTAACGTCCGAAGCGGCGGCTTCGCCCGCTTCTTTGTGAGTTATGATGATTCACTTCGCGGGACTTTGTCCCACGCCCTACTTCCTTTTTGCGGTGCAAAAAGGAAGCGAAAAAGACATTTGCGGCTTTGCCGCTTTCAAATTTTCTTTTTTAGTTTTTTACAGCCCCCAAAAACCAAAAATTATTTTTCCTTATTCTCCAGCATATCGGGTCTCTTGACCTTAGTAACCTCAACCGCCTTTTCCCTCTGCCACTTCTCTATGTTCTGATGATGCCCCGACAACAGCACATCGGGAACTCTCCTGTCGCGCCACACCTCGGGTCTTGTATATTGAGGGTACTCCAAAACGCCGTTATAATGACTTTCTATCGAATAAGCGTCCTCGTTGGGAAGTACTCCCTCCTGCAATCTTGCCACGGCGTCGGCAATTATAAGCGCGGGAAGCTCTCCGCCCGTAACAACATAATCACCCACCGAGATCTCCTCGACCTCCAGCTCGTCAAGCACCCTTTGATCCACACCCTCATAGTGTCCGCAAAGCAGTATCAGATGCTCTTCTTCCGCCAGCTCCTTTACAAGCTGCTGATCAAGCCTTTTCCCCTGCGGCGAAAGATAAATTATCCTTGACCTTTCCTCCCCAGTCTTTTCCTTTATTGCCTGTATGCAGTCGTAAACCGGCTGCGCCTGCATTACCATTCCGGTACCGCCGCCATATGCTTTATCATCAACCCTGCGGTGCTTATCCAATGTGTAGTCCCGTATATTGTGGCACTCTATCGTGATAAATCCGCTCTTTCGTCCGCGCCCTACCACGCTTTCCGACAAAACCGCCTCGCACATTGCGGGAAAAAGGGTAGCTATATCTATCCTCACTTAAGGTGTTCCCCCTTCGTTTTCGGAATTGTTTGAATCGTTGTCGATCACCGCTTCCGTATCGTCAAACAGTCCCTTTAACGGTCTGATCTCTATTTTCCCGCCCTCAACGTCTACGTTTAAAAGCACTTCGGGAATAGCGGGAAACATTAACTCCCTGCCGCTCTTGTCCTTTAAAAGATATACGTCGGTAGGACCGTTCTGCATGATTTCCTTTACTTCTCCGTAAAGCACCCCAGTGTCAATATCGTACACGGGCAGTCCCAGAATATCGGCGATAAACCATGTATCAGACGGCAGCTCCGCGTCCTCTCGGTCTAAATACAAAATGCTTCCGATAAGCGGCTGCGCCTTTTCCACCGTATCTATGCCGTTTATTCTAAGCTTGCACATATCGTTTGCTACGGGATAAGCGGAAATGACCTCCACGGGCTTATGCTCCCTGCCCAAATACAGGGTAAAATCGGTAAGTATTTCGCAGCCGTCGCAAAGCACCTGCGCTCTCATCTCGCCCTTAAGCCCAACTGTTTTTGTAAGCTTTGCCGCTTCAAGATAACGTTTTTTCACTTTATTTATTACTCCAATTCCAAATCCAGATCATCTATAATTTCCTGTCTCATCAGTCTTGACACGCCCTTTTCCTGCATAAACACACCGTAAAGCACGTCGCACNCCTCNATAGTNNCCCTTCTGTGAGTAATGACCATAAGCTGAGTACTGCCCGAAAATCTTTTAAGATAGGTTATGTACTTTACAACGTTTATCTCGTCAAGCGCGGCGTCAACCTCGTCAAGCATACAAAAAGGCGTAGGTCTGTGGAGCAGTATGGCAAAGTAAATGGTGATAGCCACCATAGTCTGCTCGCCGCCCGACAGGGAAATAAGATTTTTTATCAGCTTTCCGGGAGGCGCGGCAAATATCTCTATACCGCTGTTCAANACGTCCTCGGGATCGGTCAGCTCNANNTGCGCGCTGCCNCCGCCGAANACCTCGGTAAAAATACGCTTAAAGTGCTCGTTTATGCTGTTGAAGCCCTCCAAAAANCTTGCCTTTATATCGGCGGTAAGGCTTTCTATCANCTTTTCCAGCTCCCGCTTAGATTTCTCCACGTCGTCAAGCTGACCCTTTAAGTCCTTATACCGNGCGGAAACCTCCTCGTATTCCTCTATGGANGCAAAGTTTACGTTTCCGAGAGCNGAGATCTGCCGTCTTAACTCCGCTAACGCTCCCCTTGCCGACTTTATATCCTCGGGAATATCNGCCTGCTGCTCCGCTTCGCTGGCTGCCAGCTCGTACCGCTCCCAAAGAGAGGATTTTATTCTGTCCTGCTCCTTTTCCGCCGTTCCCTTTCTTTCCTCGGCAACGGCNAANGCGTTGGAAAACCTTTCCTTAGCTTCGATTTTTTCCCTTATTTCCTTATTGATCTCGGTAACGCGCCTTTCAAGCCCGTTCATCTCCGCTATAAGCTCCGAGACCTTGTCCTTGCCCCCGTCCACATCGGACTTTAAGCTTTCGGCTTTCCGCTCCTTTTCCTCTATCTCGTCTCTAAGCTGTTCTATTTTCAGATTTTGACCGTCAATTTCACGCTGCAAGCCCGTGCCGCCCTGTTCAAGCTGCTTTAAGCTTTCCTCCGCGGCTCTTTTTTGTTCCTCTATCCTTTCAATATCCTTTTTAACGGACAGATTTTCCATTCCCAGCTCGGTGATCCTATCCCCCAGCTTGTTTCTTTCCTCAAGGCGCGCCTTTATCCCCGCGTCCGCCCTTTCGATCTCCTTTGAAATAGCTTCGATACTGCTTTCGCACTCATTCAGCCGCTTATTGCAGTCGTCTATAACGGCTCTGTATTTTTTTATATCGNTNNGNCCNCGCGCGTTTAANTCCTCCGNGTTTTCCTGCTGCTGTTCAAGCTGCGCGATAAGCTCCTTTAAGCCGCCGATCTCCGCGGTAATTCCCGCTTCCTCCGCCGCGCAAACAGCAAGCTGCTCCTTAAAGCCCTCCATTTCGATGGACATCTTGTTGACCTCTTCGCGAAGCCTTGCGAGGCCGCCCTCNGAGTCCTTCATTTTAGCCGACAGCNTACCTGTTTTTTCCTTAAGGTTTTCTATCTCCTGATTTCTGGTGATGATTCCCGCCGAATCCCGAACCGAACCGCCCGTAAAAGANCCGCCCGCATTGATGACCTGNCCGTCAAGAGTGACCGCCTTGAATTTATAGCCGTANTTCTTGGCTATAACGGTNGCGGTATCNATATCCTCGATAATTGCGCACCTGCCCAGTACAAAGCGGATAATGCTCTTGTACTTTTCGTCGCACTGGATAAGCTCGCTNGCTATACCCTCNTAGCCGTATTCACCNTCCANGCCGTTTACCGAAAGCAAGCTNCCGTTTACGGANGTCAAGGGCAAAAANGTAGCCCGTCCGCCCTTGGTTTCCTTCAAGTAACGGATACAGCGTTTTGCCGTCTCCTCGTTGTTTACTATAATATTTTGCAGTGCCGCGCCCAAAGCGGTTTCTATTGCCACGGCATACCTTTTNTCAACCTTTATGACGTCCGCTACCGTTCCCTCTACGCCGCTTATTCTGCCCTGTCTTGAAGCGGTGATCACCGCTTTAACGCTTGTGGCGTAGCCCGCCATGTTTTTTTCAACGTCNATCANTGCTTCAAGTCTTGTTTTGCTTTGCTCATACTCGCGGCGAAGCTGTTCAAACTGCGACTGTTCTTCCCTAAGCTTTCCGTTTTTTGTTTCAAAAAGCTTTGCGTAGCCGCTGAGCTTGTTCTCCGCCTCCGACTTCTTTTCGCCGTTTTCCTCCAGCCTTTGCTGCAACTCACGCCTTTTTTGACGCTGCTCTTTTATTTTTTCCTCGTTTGCTTCAAAGCTTTGGCTTGAATTATTTAATCGGTTTTCCGTTTCCGCTATATTTTGCTTAGCGGATTCTATTGTAAGATTTAATTCGGTTTTCTTTGACAAAAGTCCCGCCTGACGGCTTTCGAGAGCCTTAAACTCGCTGTCCGACCTGTCGCTTTCTTCGGNCATTNCNGACAGTCTCGCGCCTAATTCCTTAGTCCTTTCCTCATTTTCGGAAAGCAGCTTTTGTTTTTCCTCCGCTTCAAGCGTCAAGTCGCTCATCTGCTTGTTTAAAGCGTCCGCGCCCTTTTCGCCGTCTTTTATCTGAGCNTTAAGCTGTTCTATTCTTTCATANCAGTGCATTATTTCATTTTCAAGCACCGCTTTTTCACGATCGGCGGCCGCCAGGCTGTCNTTAGCCTGCTCGCTTTGCCTGCGCAGGTCGTCCTGCTGCGCCGTCAAGAGCATTTTCTTTTCGGTGATCTCCTCGTTTTCCCGTTCAAGCTGAGAAATTTCTCTTTCAAAATGCTCGCACTGTCCCTGATTCGCCAGTATTTGGTTGTCGGTCTCAATAAGCTCGCCGCTTATTCTTTTTAAGTCCCAGACGCTTATGCCTATATCCAAGGCTTTTTCCTTTTCCATTAAAACAAGTGCCTGTCTTGCCTTTTCCGACTGCTTTTCAAGGACGGGGACNCGTCTTGACAGCTCCGACTCAATGTCCTTAAGGCGCATGATATTGTCGTTTGCCCTGTCTAAGTCTCTTTCCGCCTCCTGTTTCTTGTGGAGAAATCTNGAAACGCCCGCCGCTTCCTCAAAAAGCTCTCTGCGCTGATTTACCTTGCTGTTGATTATCTCGCTTACTCGTCCCTGTCCGATAACGGAGTAGCCGTCACGACCCAGACCTGTACCCATAAGCAGCTCATGTATATCCTTTAAGCGGCATTTCTGCTCGTTTATCAGATATTCGCTGTCCCCCGTGCGGTACAGCTTTCTCGTTACGGTGACCTCGTCGCTGTCCACATTTAAGGTTCGGTCGGCGTTATCTATTATCAAAGCCACCTTGGCATATCCCATGGGCTTTCTCGAAACGGTGCCGTGAAAAATAACGTCCTCCATTTTATCGCCGCGGAGGGTCTTTGCGCCCTGCTCGCCCATTACCCAGCGGAGAGCGTCGCTTATGTTGCTTTTTCCGTTGCCGTTGCTGCCAACTATGGCAGTCATTTTTTTATCAAAATTAAGGACCGTTTTATCCGCAAAGGATTTAAAGCCCTGAATCTCCATTGTTTTAAAAAACATCAATTACCTCTTATTTTACCGAAGTTATCTCTAAGTACTCGTTCTCTTTCTCTTTTATTTTAAATGTGATCCCCTCTTTTAAAAGCATATCCCTGTTTTGTCCTTTGTGTCCCGTCACAAGGCTTATGTTTTTACGATCGGTATACACGATAAATTTGTTTCCGCCAAGCCTGCTCATTTGTTCCTTCATTCTTCTGAGCATAATACGGCCTTTTACTATTTCCCCCAGGGCCTGATGATACACACCGCCGGTCATCTGATTTTCAACGCCCTCGCTTGCGTGCAGACCGAGGCGTATAACGGGTATGTTTTTCTCCTCAAAAAACAAAAGCAGATCGGCGCAAAGCTCCACCGTTTCCTCAAAGGAAAAGCTTCGATACATATCCTTTTCTCTCAGCTCGTCAAGCATTGTCCCTTTTAAGATCACCGTAGGATATATCCTTACAGTATCCGCTTTCAGTTCAGCAAATTCCTCTGCGGTCTCCATACAGTACGACGGCTTGTCCTTATACAGTCCCGTCATCATCTGCAAGCCCAGCTCGATGCCGTAAGCCTTTATCAAGCGGCTTGCCTTTCTCACGTCCTCGGCGGTGTGTCCTCTTAAGTTGGCCTTCAGCACCTCGTCGTTCATGCTCTGAGCCCCCAGCTCCACCGCCGTAACGCCGTACAGGCAAAGCTCCTCCATAACGGCTTCATCTATGCAGTCGGGGCGGGTAGAACAGCGTATACCCACGTACTGCCCGGGAAATTCCTTTACGTATTCGCTTGCGGTATAAAGCAATTCACGCCGATAATCCTTATCGACCGCGGTAAAGCTTCCGCCGAAAAAGGCGATCTCAGCTTGCAGAGCATTCTGTGCCAAAAAGCCGACCTGTGCCGCCAATACCGCTCTTACCTCCTCGGGCGAGGGAGCCTTTTCGCTGCCGCTGATAAAACGCTGGTTGCAGAACGAGCAGGTGTTTGGACAGCCCTTGTGCGGGATAAAGATCGAAAGATTAGTTTGTTTCATAGCCCATAAGCCTAACGGCTTCCTTTGCGGCGTTCTGCTCCGCTTCCTTTTTGCTTGCGCCTACGCCCGTGCCTATTATCTGTCCGTTTAAAAGCACATTTGATGTAAATATCCTGTTGTGCGCCGCGCCGCTTTCGTCCGCCAGCTCATACACCACCTTTTCTTCGGGATTCTGCTGTATAATTTCCTGTAAAATGGTCTTGTAATCTCCGATAAGCAGTCTCCCGCTGCGAAGCGATTCAATCGGAGGTATAAAAGGCAAAATAAAGCGTCTTGCCGCTTCAAGTCCCCCGTCAAGATAAATTGCCGCGATCAACGCTTCAAAGGCGTCCGCAAGGATAGAGCGGCGGTGTCTGCCCCCCGTGTTTTCCTCGCCCTTGCCCAAATAAATTTCTTCACCGAGCTTTATTTTTTCCGCAAAGGGGAACAGTGCATGCTCGCAGACAATGCTTGCGCGAAGCTTTGTAAGCTGACCCTCGGGCTTGTCCGTTAAATTTTCAAATAAATATTTTGATACCACAACAGATAAAACGCTGTCACCCAAAAATTCAAGACGTTCGTTGCTGTGGTGATTTTTTCCGTTAACATAGGAGGAATGCGTTAACGCTTCCTTTAAAAGCGAAGGATTTTTAAATTCATAGCCTATGCGTTCTTCTAAAGCGGTCATTCCGTGTCCTTTCGTTTTTCAGCTTGGCCTTTCGTCAAGCAGATGTTATTCCTCGGTCTTTGTCTCAGCCGCCGACAAGGCAGAGGTTATTTCTTCTATAACATTGTTTTCAATAAATTCCTTAGCCTGTCTTACCGCGTTTTTAAACGCCCTTGCGTCGCTGCTTCCGTGCGCCTTTATAACGGGCTTTGAGGTTCCCAAAAGCGAAGAGCCGCCTGTTTCGCGGTAATCCATTTTAGCGGAAAGCTCCTTGATTCCCTTCATCGTAAACACCGCGCCTATTTTGGTGCCGATGTTCTTAAAGAAAAGCTGCTTAAGGGAAACCTTCATAAACTTTCCCATACCCTCAACGGTTTTAAGATAAACATTGCCGGTAAAGCCGTCGGTCACAAGCACGTCGCAGCCGCCTAAAGCCGCTTCTCTTCCCTCAATGTTTCCGATAAAGTTAACGGGAGCGGTTTTTATCAGCTTATGCGCTTCAAGCTCCAGCTCTCTGCCCTTTTCGTCCTCCGCGCCCACGTTCAGAAGACCTACTCTCGGGCTTTGAACGTTCATTATTTTATCCATATAAACGCTGCCCATTACGGCAAACTGCTGCAACATTTCGGGACGGCATTCAACGTTCGCGCCGCCGTCAAGGAGTATGTAGCTTTGACCCAGCGAGGGGATTATCGGTGCCAGTGACGGACGCTTTACCCCTTTTATTCTGCCTATGACCGTTGTTCCGCCAACAACCAGTGCCGCGGTGCTTCCCGCGCTGATAAAGGCGTCCGCTTCGCCGTTTTTTACAAGCTGAAAGGCAACGCCCATTGATGAATTGAGCTTTGCTTTTCTTATGTCGGTGGGATTGTCCTCGATCTTAATCACTCCCTCCGCGTTTTTTACGGAAATTCCGTTTTCGGAAACGCCGAGAGCTTTCATTCTTTCCTTTACCTGCTTCTCATCTCCGCAGAGGATCACTTCAACGCCGTAGGCCTTTACCGCCTGCTCTGCGCCTTTTATTACTTCGTCGGGGGCGTTGTCGCCGCCGAATGCGTCCATTGCTATTTTGATTTTTGACATGGTGGTTGTCCTTTCTTTCTTCAATTTCCTCAATCGGCAGAATGCCTTTTTAAAACTGCGTTTTAAAAAGTTGGAGCTTTTCGGAGCAAGTGCCGATTGTTTAATTTTTAAAGCTGCGCTTTATATAGTGCTTTTCTTATCCTCGGAGCGAGGTGCAATTTGCGCTCCCGCGCGGGGCTTAAGGCGACACCAAAGGGGGGCGAAGTCGAAACAAGCTCCGAAGTTGTGAATGCCGAAAGCTTAAATTCTGAAACAATAAAGATTAAGTGTTTGCGGAGCTTGTTCCGACACTCTCCCCCCTTAGGTTTCACCTTAAGAATCCTTTCCTTACCCCCCTCTATGCGTAGTGCTTGAGGTATGTTTTTTGCTTCATAAAATTGGTACGTGAAATATCACTTATATAACTTTGTTGAATTATTTAATGCCGGAAATTTGCAATAGTGTTTTATTTGCGTTCGGATCGCAGGTGTTCCGTTATAGCTACCTGTTTTCATTGGTGACGTTGGTTGCTCCCATTAGTCTGTACAATGTATAATTATTCATATTCTCCCAATTAAGCTGTGCCGCCCTATCCTGCAAAACTGCTCCTTTTACAATAACTGCCCTACAGCGGGGGCGGAGCCAAATTTTCGCCTGACGGCGAAAATTTTGAAACGCCGGCGCGTTTCAGCTTGCTGCCGCAAGCGGCTCCGCCGCCGTTTTCAATTCTCAGCTAAAAACTTCCCACAGCCTCTCTCATATCCGCCAACCCTCTTTCCGCGATCTTCAGATACCTGTCCTGCTTATCCCTAATATGCTCCTCCAAAGGCGGCAGTATTCCCATATTTGCACCCATGGGCTGAAAATCGGCGTTTTCCGCGGCAACATAAGAGCAAAGCGCGCCGCACATCGTCGTCTTAGGCAAATAAAGTCTCTCCTGCCCATTTAACCGTCTCGCAAGGCTCTGCCCCGCCACTATGCCGCTCATGGCACTTTCTATATAACCCTCAACGCCTGTCATCTGTCCGGCAAAATAAACCCCGTTGCTTTCCTTAAGCATAAAGCGGTTGTTTAATATAAGCGGGCTGTTTAAAAAGGTGTTGCGGTGCATTACCCCGTATCTCAGAAATTCCGCGTTTTCAAGCCCCGGTATCATACGGAAAACCCGCTGCTGCTCGGGGAATTTCAGATTTGTCTGAAATCCCACAAGATTGTACGCGCTGCCCTCGATGTTTTCCTTTCTGAGCTGTACCGCCGCCCAAGGGCGGTGTCCGGTGTTGGGATCGATAAGTCCCACGGGCTTCATACAGCCGTAGCACAAGCTTTTCGCTCCGCGCTTGGCCAATACCTCCACAGGCATGCAGCCCTCGTAAACGGTGAGCGTTTCAAACTCCTTTAAAGGTACCGTCTCCGCCGATACCAATTCCGCGTAAAACGCTTCGTACTGCTCCTTATTCATAGGGCAGTTAATGTAATCCGCTTCGCCCTTGTCATAGCGTGTCGCAAAAAAGGCCTTGCTCATGTCTATGCTGTCCGCCGAAACTATGGGGGCCGCAGCATCATAAAAGCTCAGCGTATTGCCGCAGTGCTTTTGTATCTCCCCGGCAAACGCGTCCGACGTTAAAGGTCCTGTCGCGATCACTGTATTGCTTCTCGGGAAATCGGTCGCTTCCTCTTCTACAAGAGTGATGTTCTCATGCGCCTTTATCTTTGCGGTGACGTAATCGGAAAAGCGTTCGCGGTTTACCGCCAATGCCCCGCCCGCGGGAACAGCCGCATTGTCCGCCGCTTCCAGAATAAGCGAGCCCAATATTCGCATTTCCGCCTTAAGCATGCCGCATGCGCTGTTTATCCTCGACGCCTTCAAGGAATTGGAGCATACCAATTCGGCCAGTCCCTCATAATGATGAGCAGGTGTGAACTTTTTCGGCTTCATTTCGTAAAGCCTGACCTCAAATCCGCGCTCCGCCAATGCCCATGCCGCTTCACAGCCCGCAAGTCCGCCGCCTATTACCGTTACTTCGTTCATTAAAAATACTCCTTGCCCGACACCTGAAAAGCCGTTGGGTCAACGAAGCCCAAATGACTTTCATCGGTCATAACTTTTTTCAAATTCATCTCAAAATTCATACAAAAACTCGTAACAGGTCTTTACGGTGGATTTTGCAAAAATTCAAAATGTCAGAAATACTAATCCCACATTCTTAAAAGGGATCAGTATTAAACCAATGCCGCTGAATTATTAAAAAAATTATTCGGTAAAAAGAAATTTATTCCGGTTCTCTCTCGAAATCGCAGCCCTCTCCCGCGCAGTATATCTTCCCTTTTTTCCCCGCCTTTTTAAACAAGGTCTTGCCGCACTGAGGGCAGACCTCGGGAATCGGTGTATCCCATGTCATATAGTTGCAGTCCTTGTAATTTTCGCAGCCGAAGAAAGGCTTTCCCTTTTTGGACTTTTTCGCAAGCATTTTGGCTCCGCATTTCGGACACAAGCCGCCCGTTTCGTTAACGATACGCTTGGTGTTTTTACATTCGGGAAATCCCGAACAGCCCAAAAATTTTCCGTAAGGTCCGATCTTGATCACCATTGGCTTGCCGCACAGCTCGCAGACTATGTCGGTAGGCTCGTCGGGTACCTTTACCCGTTTTCCGTCAAGGTCCTTTTCCGCTTGGGTAAGTGTCTTGGAAAAATCGGCGTAAAATTCCTTAAGAACGTCTACCCACTCCTCTTTTCCTTCCTCGATCTTATCGAGATCGCTTTCCATTTTAGCGGTAAACTTAACGTCCACTATATGCTTAAAGTGATCCTCCAAAAGCACTGTAATGGTGTCGCCCAGCGGAGTAGGCTTAAGCTGCTTCTGCTCAAACTCGACATAGTGTCTGTCGAGTATTGTTGAAATGGTGGGAGCATAGGTTGACGGTCTGCCGATACCGTTTTCCTCCAACGCCTTGATAAGGCTTGCTTCGTTGTATCTCGGAGGCGGCTGGGTGAAATGCTGATTTCCCGCCAGCTCTTTTACGGTGAGGGCTTCTCCCGCAGTCAGCTTGGGAAGCGCGCCGCCGTTTTCCTCGTCGCTCTCCGAGGCTTCGGTGTAAAGTCTTGTAAATCCGTCGAATTTTACGGTGTAGCCGTTGGATTTAAAGGTGCAGTTCCCCGCCTTTATCGTTACCGCAACGGTATTCAGCTGCGCGTTAGCCATTTGGCTTGCGATAAACCGTTCCCAAATAAGCTTATAAAGCTTGTATTGGTCGGAGGTAAGGCTTGATTTTACCTTTTGCGGGGTAAGATCTATTGTTGACGGTCTTATAGCCTCGTGAGCGTCCTGCGCGTTGTTTTTTGATTTATACACTCTGGGCTTTTCGGGCAAATATTCCTCGCCGAAGGTGTCCTTTATCAGCACTGCCGCCGCCGCCTTTGCTTCGTCGGAAATACGCAGGCTGTCGGTTCTCATGTAAGTGATCAGGCCCACCGCGCCCTGTCCTTCTATCTCGATACCCTCGTATAGCTCCTGCGCCGCCTTCATGGTGCGGCGGGAGTTAAAGCTTAAGCGGTGATTCGCCTCCTGCTGCAAGGTCGAGGTCGTGAACGGGGGAGCGGGCTGCTTCTTTCTGGTGGATTTTTTGATATTGTCTACCGTAAATTCCTTGTCCTTAAGATAATCAAGGATTTTGTCGGATTCCTCTTTGCAGCTTATTTCCGCTTTTTCTCCGTCTACCTCGGAAAGCTTTATGGGGAAAGGCTTTTTGTTTGAAGCAGTCAGTGCCTTTCCGTCAATGCTCCAGTATTCCTTGGGATTAAAGGCCTTTATCTCGTTTTCACGGTCAACAATAAGCTTTACCGCCACCGACTGGACCCTTCCCGCGGAAAGTCCTCTTCTTACCTTCTTCCACAAAAACGGACTGAGCTTATAGCCGACGATACGGTCCAAAATACGCCGCGCCTGCTGCGCGTTGATCAGATCGCCGTCAAGGCTTCGCGGGTTTTCCATTCCCACCTTTACGCCGCTTTTTGTTATTTCCGAAAAGGTTACTCTTATCGGCTTGCTGCCGTCTAAGCCCAAAACCGCCGCAAGATGCCACGAAATCGCTTCTCCCTCTCTATCCGGGTCGGTTGCGAGATAAACGGTGTCGGATTTTTTTACATAGCTTTTTAAATCCTTGATAAGTGCCGCTTTATCTTTTTTATTTTCATAAACGGGTTCAAAATCATGCTCCACGTCTACGCCCAATTTTGATTTGGGCAAATCGCGGATATGCCCTGCGCAGGCTACCACATGGTATTTGCTGCCAAGGTATTTTTGTACGGTTTTCGCCTTAGAGGGCGACTCTAAAATGACTAAATCGGACAATGTGGTTTCCTCCTGTAATAAGTACCTTTAAGATTAAATTATAGGGACGCTGGTTCAGCATTAATCAATGTTGTACAGTTTCAAGCAGTTAGAAAAACTTCAATTGTGTACTGAGTTATGTACTGGCCTATCGTTCTGCAAGGGCTTCTGCAAAAGCATCATTCACGATTGAAAGGACTCTTTCTTCATATCCCTTTTGCCGCTGCCCCCAGTTTGGGTGATATGTAAAAATGTAGTAAATTCCATTTTCAGAAATAACCTTTATCTGTGCTTTCCACTGTTGGGAAGTATTATCTGATCCTTCGCAATATAGTTTATGGAGCACCACCGATGGAAGTCCTTTTTCAAGAGAAACCTTATACCGATCAACGAAACCAAAGAAAATTACATGTGTCGGCTGCAGTAGTTTAATCTCCTCAAAGAGGATTGCCGTTGGCGTCTGATGAAGAGAATAACGCTGTTTCTTCGTCAAGACACAGTTTTGTCCTATCCGATGGATTTTATCCAGATTCGTCCAAGTAAGAGAAAGCTCATTCGATTCTCGCAAAGCTTTGATTTTGCGAATTCTATTCCAAAATCCACTGTTGTTTCTATCATAAGGTGTATTGTTACTGTAGTCTATATCCGATTGTTTCCATTGACTGGAAAGATATTCGCGGTTAAATGTCTGTATATCCTCAATAGGCAAGTCGAACTGTTTGAAGCCGTGGCCTTCCTCGCCTACAATCAGAACACGGAATTTTCGCTTATACCAATCATCAGGAATATGAAGGTAGTAAGGATAGGAAAAGTCCTTGCACACAAGCTGTGGACATACCTCTTCCAACTCTGATTTCCATGTCCGATATAGTCGCAACAATTGTTTTTGCTTTCCTTGAATCATGTTAAAACCTCGCTTTCGCGGACATGTGTACTTTTTGTGTACCAAGTGCCACCCGAACCCATGAAACCGTTGCAACACAAATGCGCAGGCGGTTAATACCTTTAACTTTCAATTAACACACACTTCACAGCCTTTTTGCTTACCAAAAACCTTGCCAGTCAAAGCGATCCGCGAAATCTCTCCGCAAAGTCTTTCATAAACATCAAAACCGTTATATTCAAACTTAATTATCGATTGAAAAATAGTGCTTAGGGTATAATTTTATCCGCCGCGCCGAAAAATATTACCTTTATTCTCCTATTTCCCCATCTCGTAACAAATAACCGCCGCCGCTGCCGCCGCGTTAAGCGACTCCGCCCCGCGTATGGGAATATAAACCTTTCGGCATAGCCCCGCAACAGCCTCGCTGACTCCGTGTCCCTCATTGCCTATAATCAAAGCGCATTTTTGAGGAAATTCAAATTCCCCCAATCTTTGAGCCGTCTCGTCAAGCATAGCCGCATAGGTCTCAAAGCCGTTTTCTTTCAACCCAAGCACGGTTTTTTCAAGTGATGAGCTTACGCAAACAGGCAGCCTGAACCCGCTTCCCATGGAGGCTCTTAAGGTTTTTGGAGAATAAGGGTCGGCGCAGTCCGAGCTGAGTATCGCTCCCTCTATCCCAAAGGCTTCGGCGGTCCTTATTATAGTACCAAGATTTCCCGAATCCTGTATGCAGTCCAAAAGTATGATTTTATTTTTCTCTAATATTCTATCAAGATTTTTAGATTTGTCAAGAAGTTTTAGCGCGAGAAAAATCCCCTGCGGCGTTTTTTGCTGACTTAAGCTGAAATAAACATCACGAGTAACAATATAAACGGGACATATCCCCCTAAGCCTTTCCGTAAGAGCCGAGTACTTTTTATCCGCTTCCTCAGAAACTACTGCGTACTCAGCCTGCAGCCCCGCGTCCAACGCCTCCGCGCAGAGCTTAACTCCCTCTGCCGCGATAAGTCCCTCTTTTTCCCTCAGCTTTTTTTCGGAAAGCAGACCTCGGCTTTTCACAACCGTTTGATTTTTTCTTGACTCTATTATCATTGACAATACTCCGCCGTTATGGTATTCTATATTATAAAACTACAACATTCTAAGGAAGAACCGATAAAATGAACTTTTCCGAATTAAAAGCCCTGACCCCGGATACGGGATTAAGCTGGGACGACGAACGGCTTTGCCTTTGCGGCAGCATAAAGGATTACTCCGTTTACATTACCGATTTGCAGGACAGCCGCGAATATCTGCTGACAGTATTTTGCAGGACGAGAGCGGATATTGAAGCTCCCCTTGCCGACGGTATAAACAAGCTGCTTGACAATATGCCGAAAAACTGCGTAAACGGCAGAAAAAACGAGCTTAAATATCAGCAGATAAGATTCAACGCCGCCATGCTGTATCAAGAAAAGGGCGATTTGCTCAGCGATTTTACTCTTAATCTGTGCGCGCTTCTGGACAGTCTCGATATGCTCCCCGAGACCTCCGATTCAGCGGTAGCAGTACCCCCAAAGCAGGAGAACACGAGACCCGTTCGGACAAAAAGACCCAAAAACGCCGTTTCCAAAGGCTTTGACAAATACAGCATCAGGGGTTTGATCGGCGCGTTGATAGGCGGCGCGGCCATGGCGGTCATTTCCTCCACCATGGCGGACAATAACCCCGATAACACGGGAGCCATGATAGCAAGCTGGGCGGCAGGCGCGCTTATCGCCTTGGTAACTCTTGCCGATTACAGCTTTTTGGCGAAAAAAATCGATATTTTCGGTACGATAGCCTGTTCACTTGTTACCGCATTTTCCTGCTTTTTCTGCTCGGTATTCGGAATACTGCGCATCATGACCAATACCGTCAAAACCTTGGACGTCTCCGTTACCCTTAACAAAACAATGCACAATTGGCAAGCCTACTCTGTCCTTTTTCCCGATGTGCCGTGGTATGTAGTTGTCCTTCTGATCAAGAATTTCTTTACCGCCTTTGTGGCTTCGATAGTTTTCTATCTTCTTTATTACCGCCGTCATCAGTCGATAATGTACGCCGACGGTGAGGAATTTTTAACCGACGAGGATAAAAACAAGAACAAAAAAAGCAAAAGAATAGGCTGATATAACCGCTGCCGATGTTCCCGCCTTTTTACACCCTAAGTGCTATTTTCAAATTATCCTGTAAATTAGCGATCTTTTTAATTTGAAAACGGTATCAGTAGGCGGGGCATATCTCGGCTCAGCGGGGTATAAAATCCCCACTTTTATTTATCACAAAAATGCGAATATCACGCCCTATATTACAAGGCGTGATATTTAGGTCAATTAAAGAGCAGCTCTCGCTCTGTCACAAAGAGACTTGAAAGCAGCGGGATCGTTTATAGCGATTTCGGAAAGCATTTTTCTGTTAAGAACAACATCAGCCTTCTTCAAGCCGTTAATGAATGTAGAATAATTCATGTTGTTGAGCTTGCAGGCCGCGCTGATTCTTGTGATCCACAATCTGCGGAAATCTCTCTTCTTTAAGCGTCTGCTTATATAAGCGTATTGTCCCGATTTCCAAACGGCTTCCTTGGCAGTCTTAAACAGTCTGCTTTTGCCGCCCCAGTAGCCTTTTGCTAATTTAAGTGTTTTATTTCTTCTCTTGCGTGTTGCAAGTGCGCCTTTTACACGAGCCATTGTCGTTTCCTCCTTTTATTTGCTTACTTGGCATAAGGCATAAGTGCCTTGATTTCCTTCATATCCGCGTCGTTAGCGTAAGAGTTTGAACGGTTGTTACGCTTACGGTTAGTAGCCTTCTGAGCTAATCTGTGGCGGCGGTTGGTTGTCTGGTACTTAACCTTGCCGTTGGCGGTAAATCTGAAACGCTTTTTGGCACCGCTATGGGTCTTGATTTTGTTTTTCATTTATGTTGCCTCCATTCTTGATTTTTTACAATTTATAAATACGCCGCTTATTTTCACGACAGGCAGCGTATATCAACGCCGATTCGGGCGATTGATTTTTGTTTTTCCGCTGTAAGCAATATTATTCGGCTTTTTCCTCAGGCTTGCTCTCCTGCTTGGGCTTTGATTTCTTGGCGGAGGGAGCGGCTTTGGGTACAAGCACCGCGGTAAAGTTCTTTCCCTCCAGCACGGAAGGCTTATCCGCCGAGCCGTACTCGCCTGCGGCCTCCATGAAACGCTTCATCAGGTCCTCGCCAAGGTTCATATGAGAAAGCTCTCTTGCTCTCTTGAAACGGATCTTGACCTTGACCTTGTCGCCGTTCTGCAAAAATTTGATCGCCTGAGACACCTTGCGGTTAAAGTCGTTCACGTCGATATTAAGGAACATGCTGACTTCCTTAAGCTCCGACTGCTTCTGATTCTTTCTTGCTTCCTTTTCCTTTTTCGCCTGTTCAAAGCGGTACTTGCCGTAGTCCATTATACGGCATACGGGTGGATTTCCCTGCGGTGCGATAAGCACAAGGTCCAAATCTGCCTCAATTGCCTTTTCCAGTGCGTCCTCCGAGGACATTATTCCCATTTGTTCGTTATCGGGACCTATAACACGAACCTGCTTCTCGTGGATTTCCTCGTTGATGAGGGGTTGTTTTGCGCCTATGGATAACACTTCCTTTCAAAGTTTTGTTTATATTCTGCTTCTGCGGCGCATTGCCGCCGAAAAGACAAAAAAGACGTAAAGGCAATTCTGCCCTCACGCCGTGAAATTCCATAATAACAAAAATATGAATTCCCGAAGTAAACGACCCTTTCGCAAGGCTGAGGGTGAGAGCAACTCTGCTTATGTTTATTCATCGCTGAATTATTATAGCCTATTTTAAAGCATTTGTCAATACTTTTGTGAAATTTTTTAAAAATTTTTACCGCGGTCTTTAAATTGTCGGACAAAGGTGGTAAAATAAATATTATCGCTCCGATAAAACCTTACCTCAAAAAAATAAATCAGAAACGGCAAGAAAGGAAATCATATTATGCTTACCGAAATTTTATCCCGCGAAAGCTGCGCCGCGTGCAGGGTATGCTGCGTGTTCGACAGAGACGACTGCTGGGAGATGCCGCTTATCAAGCCCGAGCTTGCGGCAGAAATAGAAAAAAAACGACCCGACGTTAAAATGAAAAAAACGGGAGTATGCAGCGTTTTTGAACCCGATTTCGGGGAAAACGGACTGGCGAGCTGTCCCATGCTTACCGAAAAGGGCTGCGCACTGGGAGAAAACAAGCCCTTCGACTGCCGTATATGGCCTTTCAGAATAATGAAAAAGAACGATCTTCTTTTGATTACTCTTTCCCCCGTATGCGAAACGGTATCAAATCTTCCCGTTTCAAAAATCGCCGAGTTTTCAAAAAAGATTTCGGATAAAATATTCGAGGAGGCAAAAAACAATCCCGAAATGATAAAGGAATATATTGACGACTATCCTGTTTTTGCGGTGAGGAAAATATAAATGGAAGATTTTTATTCAAGAACAAGGCCGTTGTTGGGCGATGCGGGAATTGAAAGACTGAAAAACAGCCGTGTCGCCGTATTCGGACTTGGCGGCGTCGGCTCCTACGCTGCCGAAAGCATTGTAAGAGCGGGAATAGGCAGTATTATTCTTATTGACGGAGACACGGTATCGGAATCCAATATAAACAGACAGCTTTACGCCCTTAAAAGCACCGTAGGAAGGGACAAAACGGAAGCCGCAAGGGAACGCTGCCTGGATATAAACCCAAGCTGTGAAATTACCGCAGTCAAAAAAATAATCACCCCAGAAAATCTTTCGGAAATCCCTCTTGAAACATGCGGCTACGCGGTTGACGCGATAGACGATGTCAGAGCGAAAAAGGCACTTATAGTAAGGTGCAAAGAGCTTAATGTTCCTATAATTTCATCTATGGGAACAGGAAATAAGCTTCACCCCGAATGCCTTAAGATCGCAGATATTTACGAAACCTCGGTCTGCCCTCTCGCAAGGGTAATGCGGCACGATTTAAGGAAGCTTGGAATTGAAAAATTAAAGGTCGTTTTCTCCGACGAAATACCCGTCGTTTCCTGCTCTCCGCCCGCAAGCGTCAGCTTTGTGCCGAGTGTGGCGGGTCTGATGATAGGCGGCGAGGTCGTCAGGGAGCTTGCGGAATTTGGCGATTGACAATTAAGGTATTCCACGGAATTGCGGCTGTAAAAAACTTAATAAAGATATAGCCCGCCAAAACCTAAGTGAAAATGAGGTTTTGACGGGTATATTATTATCGGTATAATGTTAACACTAATATCGGTTTTTTCCGTACAGGCAAACGGCGGAGTAGCAGGCTTCAGCCCGCCGATCGGGAAGCACCGGCACCCTAAATCTCCTCTCTCAGACACCTGAAAAACTCCCTTTCTACCCCTGTAAGCCTGCTGTCCTCGCTAAACACCATGTAATCGCAGTAAACTCTATTTTCACCGCTCTTTACCGCCGCAAACCCCGCGGGAATGTTTGTATCCAAAGAGGAGATCCTCATAAACGCCTTATTCAAAGCCGAAACTATCCTGCACCCGCTGTTTAAATCATACACGCCCACGCTCTTACCGCCCCTGACCTCACCGTAAAGCGATATTTCCGTGTATCCCTCCAGCTTGTCGGGAAAAACCGCGTCTCCTTCTAAATTCGGGTCGCCCTCGTTAAACAAAATCCTCTCCTCTCCCCTGCCTATAAGCTGAAATTTAAAGCCCTTATATTCGCTCGGCGCGTTATCCCCTTCGTTTTCCAACACCCGTATCACGCCGATATCCGCCTCTCCGCTTTCCACCAACGCAAAAACCTGTTCGCTTGTACAAAGACGGTAAGAAACAGAAAACTCCCTCTCCTGTTCATATTCCGCCGCAAAATGCTCAAAAGCGTTGTGACAATAATCGATACCGTTGGCGGCAACGGTAAAGCTTTTGATCTCGGTCCTGCCCTCCAAAAACTTTTCGTCAAATTCGTCCGCCTGCTTTACAAGGTTTTTGGCATACTCGATTATTTCCTCACCTTTTTTTGTAGGAACAACACCCTTTGGAGTACGCATAAAAATAGCCGTACCCACGCTTTTTTCCAGGTCCTTTATGGATTTGCTCAAATTTGGCTGTCCCATGTACAGATTCTGCGCCGCCTTGGTGATAGAACCTGTACGGGCTACCTCCACTATATAACGAAGATGTGTTAAATTCATTTTTACCTCGCCATGCTGTTTTTGAATTACCTTATATAATATTATACATTAGCAATCAGAAAAATACAACATAAATTTTTAACTGTTTTTGCAGCGTTTTTGAAAAAAATGTGTATATAGGGGTGAAGCGTTAAAAGAACATGTTCCGAAAAAAGGCTTGGAGGTTTACATTGAATAAGGAAGAACGGCTTGCCGAAAAGTTGAAAAAAAGCTCCGCGGCTGCCTTGGAAAAAATAATCGACGGTTATTCGGGCTACGTCTGCGCGGTGATACGCAATTTCTCCCGCGAAAGTCTGTCGGAAAACGATATAGACGAGCTTTGCGGCGACGTATTTTTTAAGCTTTGGCAGCATCGGGAAAATCTCGACCCAAAGTTAGGACTTCGTCCTTACCTTTCGGCGGCAGCAAGAAATGCCGTAAAAAACCGTTTCCGCCGCAACAAAGCACAAATGCTGTCCGACGGCGATATTTCCGAATTTGAAATAGCGGACGACTTTGAAGTAGCCGAGCAAGCGGAGCTTAACGAGCTTATATCCTGTCTTAAAGAGGGCTTACGGGAGCTTTCCGAGCGCGACAGAGAAATTTTTATGCGGTTTTACTTCTACGGAGAGAAATCCGCGGAAATCGCCGCAAAAACAGGTTTAAGCGACAGCTCGGTACGCAGCGCGCTTTCCAGAACAAGAGCAAAGCTAAAGGAATATCTGACGAAAAGAGGGTGTGACTATGTTTAAAGAATTTTTTGTAAAATATGAGCCTGACGGAATCGAAAGGCTGTCAAAGACTCGCAGAAACAATATCAAAACAGCGGTTTTCAGGCGAATAAACGAAAACGAAAATAACGGCGAACCTGTTTCCGCAAGGCGGTTTAAGCCTGCCTTTATAGCGGCGGCAGCGGCGGTGCTGGCGGTGACGGGAGTTACGGTGGGCGCGCTGTCCTCTCCACCGGAGGTCAAGCTGAACGGAAACTATATTGAACCGTATTACAACATTTACATTGATACTGACGGCGCGACGGTGGAGATTCTGACAGTTGAGCTTCCGTCGGAGATGCTTGGCAAGGAAAAAAACGGAATGACCCCTACGGGGGAGCTAAAGCTTGGACGGAGCGATATTGGCGATATAAGCAAAGAGGGTTACTCCGACCTCTGGCTTATCGACGAAAAGGGGAACGAATACAGCCACATCAATAATAAGCTTGTCAGCACGAAAATCACACTTCCCGACAAAGGCAACCGCGTTCACACCATTAACCCCTGCAACTACAATCCCGATAATCACAACAGTTATAATTTTTCGGGCGGCGGCTACGAATACCTTTTCTTAGCACAGGAAACCGAGGTACGCGGTCATACCCTTGAAACCTACTGTGATTTTGAGTACGACCGTGATATAGGCGCAGCAGTTGAATTTATCGCCGCGGAATTACCCGCCGAAGCTCTCGGAGAAGCCGTTCCCGACTGTTATTTTAACAGCTCGGTGGGCTGGCTTATTTCGGGTGCGGAGCTTAAATTTTTTGACGAGGACGGAAACAGAATAACTCCCGTGCTTACAAATTCACTGCACACCCGTACGTTTCCGAACGGAGTGAACGACCTGCTTATCGACATAAGAATAACCTATTCCGACGGCAGCGTTGAAACCATGAGGCTTGAACCGATCAATAAGCTTGAGGGCTTTAACTATGATGAAATCGAATTAAAATACAGTGTTGCAAAATACGAAAATATGCTCGATAACGACGTTTGGCCGTTTGACGAAAACGGGAATCCGATTTCCTGTGGATATTCAATCAAAGCTTATACTAATATCCGTTTGGACAGTAGATAAAATCTACTGTCCAAATCCTTCGGCTTTGCCGAAGGACCGCCAAGGGCGGCGGATATGTACGTTCAATACAATATCTGAGGGAG
>JAAVIF010000045.1 GCA_014799365.1 Oscillospiraceae bacterium | reverse complement strand
TGTTTTGACGGTAGACAAAATATAACAAAGTCTACCGTCAAAACAGAGTTACACCCTAAGCACTAATATCTGTTTAAAAAGCCATTTTATCCACTTTTTAAACAGATATTAGTATTAAAAAGCTGCCGCAAACAACAAATTACCCCCGATCCCGTATAGGATTGGGGGTAAAATAAAAGGAGAAAATTATTGAAATTATGCCGCGGGAGCTTCCTCAGCAGCGGAGGTAACCACCTCACCCGCCGCGTTTCTCTTAAGAATGTCGCGATAGGTATTTAAATAACCCTCAACTACGTCATACTTGGATTCGATAAGCGCGGTATAGCTCATGTCTCCGAATACGGGACCGTCAAGCAAGGGCTCGTCACCTGTCTGGAAAAGATTGGAAACGTCGTTGCTGAAGCCGTAGCAGTGGTCAAATAAAAATTCAAATCTGGTATCGTCGGAATTTTTCAGTTCCATCCACAGATCGTACTGCTCTTCGCTCCAAACTACCTTGTACTTTTCTCTTCTCGCTTCTCCGCAGGAAGGACAAACGTCCACGCCGGACTCATTCTCTTCAGCTGTGAAAATATGTCTGCCCTTGTCGTCATGGCTGTCTGAGGTGTCATTACAGTCGGAGTTTGCGCATTTGGGGAAGTACTGAATGGAATCATCGAGAGCTTCCGCCTTAGCCTTAGCTATATTTTCCTCGTCGGTTTCCTCAACACGGTTAAGAGTTATCCAGTCCAAAGCTCCCTTTACGTTGGGCGCGCCGGAGGGGATAAGATAGCCGTATGTATCAATACCGTGATAATAAGTGTCGGAAAGGTCGTCTCTGGGGAAAGGAACAAACTTTATTTCGTTTTCAAGACCCGCCCCGTCGAGAGCTTCCTTAGCGGCGGGATATGTCCAGGAGGGGTCCATGCCGAGGAACAGCAGGTTGCCGTCAACAAACGCTTCCTGAGGACTTACGTAACCGTTGGACGCACCGTTGGCAAGCTGATTTTCATTGGCACCCAAAAGTCCGTTCTTTCTCATGCCTTCAAGCCACTGCATGCAGCGCGTAACATTTTCGGTTCTGAGATTATTGATGATCTGGTCGCCCTGAACGTCGATAACCTTGGTGCCTGTGGTCAATACAAAGCTCATTCCGCCTACGCCGTTGTAGCCGATATGATTGGAATCCATGTCTACCCACTTTTTAAGCATATCTTCAAAGGCCTTCCACGTCCATGTGTTGTCCTTAACCATCTTCATGGGGTCGCTGATGCCGTTTTCTTCAAGAACGCGGTTATTATAGTTAAGTGCAAAGTTGGTCTTGAACTGATAGGGTATGTAATAATGCTTTCCGTTGTATACAAACTGATTGGCAATATCCTTAACGCCGCTCCAAAGATCGGAATCAAGGTCAATGTAGCTGTCCAAAGGCGTATACATATTGTAGCTCATAGCGTGAGGGAAAGATCTCCATTCATAACGTACTATGTCGGGAGAATCGCCCGTAGCGATCAAGGTACCGAGAGTTTCAAAATACTCGTCGCCGTTGCCCGTGGTTCTCTGTTCGATCGTGCCGCCGTATCTGCTTTCAAAAAGCGCGACCATGTCAGCGTTGTTGGTAAGCAGATCTTCATACATAAGCCATGTNATAGTGCCTGTTTCCGCNGTTTCATCCACGGGAGCCGCAGTAGCTTCGGCAAAGCTTTGCTCCGGTGCCTTGGTGGTAGTGCTTTCTCCGCCGTTGCCGCCATTGTTGCCGCTGTTACCTCCGCCCGTATTGCCGCTTTCCTGGCCGCAGGCGGTAACGCTGAGCAACATAGCCGCTGTCAGCAATAAGGCAAGCGGCTTTTTAGATTTTCTCATTATGATCCTCCTTAAATAATTGGTTTAAATATTTACGTTTTTATATAACTGCCTTTTTTATTTATGATCCTGCGAAAGCAAGACGGCAGATTACATATTTATATAGTTTTTATTTTTATATATTTTTTTATTTTTTTTAATTTGCGGGTACGTCGTCGGGCAAAGCGGTAACCGTACCGCCGCCGCTTTTCATAAGGTTTCTGTAAAAGTCTATATAGCTTTCCACGCTGTTGTATAATGTGTCGACCAGATTGGTATAGCTTTCGTCCTCAAATACGGGAGCGTCCAAAAGGCTTCCGTTGCCGATAAGCAGATTTGAAACGTCGTCGTTAAAGCCGTACACGTTATCGAACAAAAGGGTAAATCTGCCGTCGGTGCTTTTCATTTCCATATAAAGGTCGTACTGCTCCTCGCTCCATACCACCTTGTATTTTTCTCTTCTTGCTTCGCCGCAGGAGGGGCAGGCAGACATTCCCGCCGCGTTTTCCTCATCGGTGAAAATATGCCTGTTCTTATCGTCTCGGCTGTCAGAGGTGTCGTTGCAATCGCTGTTTGCGCATTTTGGATAATAGCCCTTGACGTCGCTTAACGCCAACGCTCTTGCGCCGGCTATATTTTCCTCATCGGTCTCTTCAATGCGGTTCAGGGTTATCCAGTCCAAAGCACCCTTAATATTGGGCGCACCCGCGGGGATCATAAATCCCACGGTATTTCCGCCTTGATAATATGTATCCGCCTGTTCGTCCCTCGGGAAAGGCACAAACTTCATTTCGTTTTCAAGACCGGCCTTATCCAAGGACTCCTTGGCCGCGCCGTAGGCCCATGTGGGATTCATGCCGAGAAACAGCAGATTGCCGTCAACAAACGCCGCGCCCGGGTCCACATAGCCGTTTACCGCTCCCCTTGCCTGCTGATCCGCGCTTGCGCCGAGAAGCCCCTGCTTTCTCATATTTTCCAGCCAAAGCATGCAGCGGTTTANGTTTTCGCTCTTAAGATTGTTTACGATGTTTCCGTCGGTAATATCGATAGTCTTGGTACCTGTGGTCATGATGAATATCATACCGCCCACGCCGTTATAGCCTATATGGTCGGAATCCATATCCACCCACTGCTTAAGCATCGCTTCAAATGCGCTCCATGTCCATGTTCCGTTTTCGAGCATTTTCATGGGGTCCTCCATTCCGTTTTCCTCCAACACCCTGTTGTTATAATTAAGGGCAAAGTTGGTATCCAAGGAATTGGGCACATAGTAATGCTTTCCGTTGTATAAATACTGCTCCGCAACCGGCTTTACGCCTTTCCACAGCTCGGCGTCAAGATCAATGTAGCTGTCCAATGGAGTGTACATATTGTAGCTCATTCCGTGAGGAAACGCTCTCCACTCATAGCGCACTATATCGGGAGAATCGCCGATAGCGATAAGAGAGCCGAGCTTGTCAAAATAAGCCGAGCCGGAAGTAGTCATCTGCTGCTCGATAGAGCCGCCGTATCTTGTTTCAAACAAATTCACCATTTCCGACATGGAGCTGAGCAAATCCTCATAAACAAGCCATGTTATGGTACCCGTTTCGGCGTTTTCATCAATATCCGCCACATTAGGCTCGGCAAATCTGCTTTCGGGAGCGGAGGAGGTATCGTTATACGTGTCCGCGGTGTTCGAGCCGTTATTCCCGCCGCTCTCCGAACAAGCGGTAATGCTGACTGATATTGCCGCNGTNANAATTATCGANATTANTTTTTTATATTTNTTCATTCNTGTTTTCCTTATGTANTTATTANNGNCTTACCNTAACGAAATAATATTATGTAATCGTTTTATCCGAAAANAANTTNGGTNANCNGTGNNTTAAGTATAACATAAATGCACTAAAATTTCAAGTGTTATTATTAAATTTTATGCAATTTTCATATTTTAGCTAATATCTTAAAAGNTTTAGCGTGACATTTACANATTTNANAGNTTGGATCACATATTTTACGCTGTTATTTTTTATTTAAAACCGTGCTTATTTTTCTTTACATTTTCGACAAAATATGATATACTGTTTACAAATGTGCGTTTTTATTTCAATATGCGAGGTATTTTTATTAAAATGAATCCATATTGTCGATTAAATAAAAAGTGAACTGCGGAAAATCCGTTGTTTACAGCATTATACTATTGTATCTCTGTTTATGACAGCATTATTTAACGAAAGAGGCATATCTATGAAAGTAAGAAAAGCGGTTATTTTAGCGGCNGGCTTTGGCACCAGAGTTTTGCCCGCTACAAAATCCATGCCGAAGGAAATGCTTACCATTGTGGACAAGCCCGCGATACAATATATTGTGGAGGAAGTGTCAAGGGCGGGAATAAAAGACATTCTGATAGTTATAAGCCGCGGAAAAACGGTGGTTGAGGATCACTTTGACCGTTCCCCCGATTTGGAAAGGCAGCTTTTGGCTTCGGACAAGACCGATTTATATGACCAAGTGGTGAATATACCGCAGCTTGCAAGAATACAGTTTGTACGTCAGCAGGAAATGAAAGGGACGGGCGACGCCGTAATGGCGGCAAGAAGCTTTGTAAATAACGAACCCTTTGCGGTTCTCTACGGCGATGACGTTATAATAGGAGACGATCCCGCCACCGCGCAGGTCTGCCGCGCTTATGAGGAATACGGAAAAGGCTCCGTCGCGATGAAGGAGGTTCCCACCGAGCTTGTCATGAAGTATTCAAGCCTCAAAGTGCAGCTTAAAAAGGACAACGTTTACGATGTTTTCGATATGATAGAAAAGCCGAGCGCAGATAAGATCTTCTCAAATTTTGCCATTTTGGGAAGATGCGTTTTGCCGCCGAGTATTTTTGAAATTCTCGAAAAGCTCCCCACGGGTGCCAACGGCGAATATCAGCTTACCGACGCAATGAAGGAGCTNGCGCTGANAGAGGGAATGACGGGCGTAGACTTTACGGGAGTAAGATACGATATGGGAAATAAGCTTGGCATACTTAAAGCTGTCGTCGAGGTTGGCCTGAANCACCCGGAGGTTGGCGAAGGCTTCAGAGAGTATCTTAAGAAAATTTCCGAGACCCTTTGATTTAAGATCGACATGTCCAATTGGAATTTATGGCACGGCTGCCACAAGTACAGCGAGGGCTGCAAAAACTGCTATGTATACCGTATCGATAATTCCCACGGCAGAGAAGACAGCTTTATCGTGCGAAAAAACTCGGATTTTGACCTTCCCTTGAAAAAGGACAGATACGGCGAATATAAAATGAAGCCTCAAGACGGCGTTGTCTTTACCTGCATGACAAGCGATTTCTTTATNGAGGACGCGGATTACTGGAGAGAAGAAGCGTGGAGAATGATAAAAACCCGCTCCGACTTAAAATTNTGTATCGTCACCAAGCGCATAAAGGAAGCTGAAAAAAGATTGCCCAAGGATTGGGGAGAGGGCTACGATAATGTGGCTGTCGCCTGCACNATGGAAAATCAAAGGGCGGTAGAGGAACGTCTCCCGATATTTAAGGCACTTCCCATAAAGCACAAGCTGATCTTTTGCGCTCCGCTTCTTGAAAATATAAATCTTTTCGGCAGGCTCNANGGCATCGACGAAGTAAGCGTAGGCGGCGAAAGCGGAGAAAACGCCCGCCCATGTAAATGGGAGTGGGTGGAAAGCATTTTCGCCGCATGCAGGGAAGAAAACGTAAGCTTTCACTATCATCAGATAGGCTCAAACTTTATAAAAAACGGCAAAGCGTATCATNTGCCNCACAGCAAACAGTTCGGTCAGGCAAAAAAAGCTCAAAAGCAGCTTGAAGAAAAATACTCGGGCTGATCGTGCGGCATATGACATTATGCGATGCTCTGTTTTGTATAAACCAAAACATGTTCACACAGGAATCGGAAAACGTCCTTTACCTTTTGTGAACAGATAAACATTTGTATTTTGAAAAAGGCGGTGAAAATTTGGAAAGCAACGGAATCACTCAGGAAGAATTAAACGAATTTCACGATATAGACAGCTTCGGACGGTGGCAAAGAGTCGAGCGATATTATCCCGAAACGCGGTATATACCCGACGGCGGCAAGCTAAAAACGGGGGTCATCTCCATTCCCCCGAGAAAACGGCCGCCCGAATCTCCGTATAAAAAGCTTTATTTGGTTACGATAGGCGGAAAAACAATGCTTATGGTAACGGACGATATTTCGTATTTTGACAGAGAGGTNGAAAACGCGGCTTTTGCCGACCGCGCTTTCAACGAGGGCGGCGTATATGTTTCTTACCCTATGGAGGTAGGCCCCTACGCAAACGAAACAAGAGTGTACGGTCTNTANAATTTCTTTACGGGAGAAAATTTGGCAAGGCGGCTTCCCACCCTTTACGTTCCCCAGCAGCACGAGCTTGGAATCGAAGCGGGAAAGCAGCTTAAAAAGCTCCATTCTCTTACTCCCAACGGNGATGAAAACATAAAGGAGCAGGAGGAGGACATTTTTCTGCTGCTTACAAAGCTTGAGGAAAAAGGCATAAAATACTCCGGCTTTAAGGAAGCCGCGATTTTTCTTAAGGATCACGCGGATATTATAAAAAACCGTCCCGTTAACGCGCTTCACGGAGATTTTTCCGCCAACACGCTGTTTCTTGACAGCGGGNTNAATGTGGGAATGTTTCCTTTCACAATGCCCGATTGGGGCGATCCCATAAAGGACCTTACATCATTGCAGGACGGATACAGCCTTCCTTTTATAAAGGGCGTATTCAAAGGGATATTTGACGGAGCTCCGCCCAGCAATTTCTTTGAGCTNCTGGCGTTTTACACCACCGAAAAGGCTCTTTCGGACATTGAGCTTTCTCAAACCGATGAGGACATGGCGGTATCTATACTCAGAGCGCAGAAGATCGCCTCCGATCTGGAAAACTANCAAAGCATCATACCTGTTTGGTATTAGGGGCTATCTGAAAAGTCGCAATTTGCACAATTTCTACTAATTGCGGACGCTTTCTGCGTCAAAAATGCTCGAAATATTACCATATTTCTCCGCTTTTTTCCTTGAAATCGCCA
>JAAVIF010000044.1 GCA_014799365.1 Oscillospiraceae bacterium | reverse complement strand
CAGGCTACTTTACAAAGAGAAACCAACAAACAAATCAGCACTACATACCAGAGGGGGGATAAGGAAGGGATTCTTAAGGTGAAACCTAAAGGGGGGAGAGTGGGGCTGTGAAAAAGCACTGAAAAACAACTTTTATCCTTGTAAATCATATTTTAACAGATAAAACGTATATATAAAACTACCTTCGAGTGCTTTTTTACAGAACCATCTCCCCCCTTTTGGTGTTACCTTAAGCCCCCCGCGGGAGCGGTGTCGCCTGCTTCAGGCAAAAAAAGCATTATATAAAGCGCAATTCTAAGCATTAGCACAACGTAAAAGCCCGTGCGGTGCCGAGTACAATATTTTTACAGTCCCTTTTATGTCAAAAATTAAGCCGCATGAAACAAAAAATATTTCAGGTTATAGGTCCGCCCGCATGGTTATTTTTGTATTGAATTACGGTAAAACGCAAGTCAATAATCTTCACCTGTGCTACGGTTTCCGCATACAATATACATAAGCACACAGTGTNATCTCTATCCAAAATATGATCAGANTGATATTAAAGNNTGTTCTTANATAANTTNAGCACTAAAAAATATTTTTAGTAGATAATATTAAGAATTATTATGCGGAAATATCAAACGATGNACTGTCTGTTACANCGTACNAAATAAACAATAAGCTTTNAAAGGGGAGAAATTTAAATGGCGGTAAAAGAAGGCAGTCTGCTGGCTGCAACTCAAATTGCTTATGCCGACCTCGACGAGGCGTTCTATAATCTCAGTAAAAACGGCGAAGGAATTACATTGACCGAAGCGGTTATATATGCAAAAAAACACAAAAACGAATTGGGCGGTCTCGGCAATTACATAGAAGGCTATGATGAAGATGTTAAAGGCAATATAATCNATGTCAGATTNAAANAAGGATACGGGAACATAGGCGATTGGAAAATATTTGAACCCGTNAATGACAATATTAAAGACGGCACAGGTCTTTATGCGTGTATACTTGATATTGGCAGTGNAAGAATCCTTGCCTGCCGCGGAAGNGAGGGAGCGGGGAATTTTCTTACAAATGATATTAGCAGGAGAAATATAGATCAGGANTGGATAGAAGCGGATTTCATGCTTTTAAATTCGGTGCAGACGAAGCAGGAAGAAGCTCTCAGAAAATACATGACCGATAATGCCNACCTGCTGAGCGAAAAACCGTGGACAGCAACAGGGCATTCTCTCGGCGGTGCTTTGGCCGACCATGCTGCCGTTGTTTCCGCAGAAGAAAANATCGGTAATTTTTCGGGAGCGNTAAACTTTGACGGTCCGGGACATTCGCAGGAATATATTAAAAAACACAGTGCAGCGTTAAAGCGGGTTTCGGGGAAAATGACACATAAAAAAGCAAGTATTGTNGGNAATTTGTTATTTGATTTTCCGGGTGCCAAGCAGGAGTACATTAAGACGTCAAACGAAAGCCGCTTTGTCGATAAAGACGGCAGCCCGCTATCAACAATTGCGGGTAAAAAGGCTCTGTTTTTAAAGCATGATACTCAATATTGGGTATTGGATGAAGACGGCAGCACCATAGCGGGAGAACNGCTCACTGCCGAATGGGCAATAGAAAAACTGAGCAAAATAATTGAACGTCTTCCGTCGCCTGTCGGAAATATGCTTCCCGCCATACTGCTNAAGGCCGTTCATGGAGTTGAATGGACCGCCGATCTGCTTAACGGAGATCCCGATTCCTCAAATACTTTAGCGGAAAATATGGTTATTAACGTTGCCGGCTTTATATTGAATCATCCTTTGGTTATAGCTCCCATAGCCATTCCGATCGTTGCGGATGCTCTTGTTGTGATTACATTTATGATTATAGGAGAGCTGGCTGCCGAAACCGCAGAAAAAACNGCCGCTGAAATTTCACAGGGGGTAAGNAAAACGGTTTCATGGTTATCCGACAAGACCGCGGACCTNTTTGAAGCCGTAAAANTCACCNTTAACGCCGCTGTTGAATAGGTTTATACAAGCAATATGCGGAGNGTTATCAATATTGATAACACTCCGCTTTGCTTTATTTATTTGACGGTTTTACGGNAATTACTCCATAAATTTCCAATTTAATTATTTTTTGCCTTAATCGGGAAATAATAATCCATTTGCTCATATCCCATAATTTTTTGTGCAGCCTGAGAAGTAATGATGTTGCCCAGGTCCTTACGCAGCGTATCTCGTTCAAAACCGTTTTCACTTAAAAAAGCATTTACNTCTGCGTTCATAGAATCCATATCNGTTTTTTGATCNATATCCGTTGCAACAGCATACAGACCGCCTTGAAAATCTATGATTTCAAATTCCGGCGGAACGCTCATGCCGTCTTCAAACATATACAGCCATGTAAGCCCGTCTTCTTCGCCAAATAAAAAATCCTTCGGGAAAAGCCCGCGTTTTTGCGAGGAAAGCCATTCATCAAACCGATCGAATTTTTCTTCTCCGAACATTCCTTTTCCGGACGAAACCATTTTACAGTCCGGCATTTCATAAATCTTTATACTTTGCATTTTTCTTCCTCCTGCATTTTTTTAATTCTTAATTTATATCATCAACACTGTTCAAACATTTGTCTGCGCACAACACTTATTCAAACAATATGACAATCAAAACAGAGATTNGTATAAGCTTATTCATGACTTTTTTATCTCCTGCAAATTATGATCCTTTGTCTTTAATACTAATCCCTTTTAAAACTGTTGGATTAGTGTTTAGGGTGCAACCCTTTTTAAACTATGAATTTTTCCATAGTTTAAAAAGGGATTGGTATAAGCTGCTTCTTTTTATTGTCCGACANCTCTACGGCGTTTATATAATATAAATAATCCCCGACNTTGGGAGTTACCTGAAAATTGGGATTGCAGCAGCCGCATCTCCATATGGTTTTACCGTTAAGCTTATAAGAAATCCCCGAGGCGCAGGTTCCNGAAATTCTGTTGGCGCACCCGTTGTCGCTGATTAAAAAATTATCTTTAACGCTCTCGGGACAATTTTTAATGTAATCAAGAACCTTGTCCATATTTTTTATCCGAAAATAAAGTCTGAATTCGGTATCCATACTTGTAAGCCAAAAATCGGCATTTGTATTTCTGCTGCGGTCTCCCTCTTTTTTGTAATACCGTATCTGAGGGCCTTCGTTCCAATCCTGAAAATTATAACAGTACTTTCGTTTTATCAGCTCCTCATGTATTAACCGAGCCGCTTTTCTGTCCTGTTCCGAATGAAAAAGATCGGAAACCGTTTCAACACCGTTGTCGTATTTTATTGTATTCCAATCGCATTCAAACAATCTGTAATTCAGCCTGCAAAAATCCTTGAACCTGTTTGTTTCGTTTGCTTTGACAGCCAAAATATACAATGTTGTGATCACATTCTTATTATCCGGAAATGAAACAGTAATATCGGTATTGCTTTTAAGCTTGCCGTTGACAAGCCCCTCGGCAACAATTCCGTAATTGCCCAGTATATTTAAAAATGCGCCGATATTTGTAATTTTCAGGGTCTTGCATTGCTCCTTCAATTTATCCGTATGAATACATAACTCGCCGTTATGCTTCAATTCACCCGTATATCCCAGCACATAAAAAACTTTTGCATATTTATAAGATTCCTCACGGGACGATCTGGCTTCCTTAGAAAAATATCCGTACTCATTCATATCATACAGCGGCAGAAGCATATTGGCGGGATCATTCAATATATCCTCATAACACCGCATGAAAATTTCATGAAGTTCATCAAATCCGTTTTTCAATTCCTCTTGTGTACATATCGTTTTATACGTATCATGTATGGGAAATTCATTCGGATAAAACATCAATTCTTTTTTTCTGAGCTGCGACCAGCGTTCTATCCAATATTTCATATTATATATTCCTTTCCGGTGCAATTCCTGTGAAAAGACCTCTTTTCGTCCAAGCTCACATAAATTATTAAAGCCCGTTTTTTAGCTTTATGGGCGCATAAAAATTCAATTGGTGATAGCCAAGGCCTTTCCTGATCTCATCGTCCGCATAGATCATGTGTACCGATGTTGTGCGGCTGCCGTCAATAACAAAATTTGTTTTTTCTATCCATTTTTCTATTTTTTGAAGCACTTTACTGCCGCTTTCGTCGTCGCCGTCTATACTGACCGCAGCCGCATAAAGTCCGCCCGGATGCTCAATAATTTCATAAGGAGCCGTATCGGCCTGTGTAATTTCGTCTTTTATACGCCACAGCCATTCGGGATTTCCGTTATTTTCGCACAGAAAATCGGGAGCGTCAAAAATAATGGGCTGAAAAAAATCATTGTGAGCTTCCTGCCAAAGCTGAAATTTTCCAAATATCTCGTCATATGACAAAGCTCCCGATGTAACAGCTCTGAATTTCGGAATCCGAACGATTATTATATCGGGTACCTTGTCGTTCAGCTTTTCCGTGACTTCAAAAAAACGATCAGCCATAGCCGAATTACCGTTGTAGTCTGAATCTGTAATTTGTGTTTCAATGTCTTTGGCTTTTTCGTACAATAATTTAACGTCAGTTTCTTTTTCAAAATCCAGCCTTTTTATCTGCTCAATAAATTCCAGTACGATTTTTTTCAGTTCATGCAAAAGGGAGACCTCTTCGTCTATGTGATCCGCCTTTTTTTCAAGTACGTCTAAAACGACCTCCGACCCTGCGGCACTGAATATAAGTTTAATATCCTTAATACTGATATTAAGTCTGCGTAAAATCAAAATCTGCTCCAAACGCTTTATTGCAGCCTCATCATATAGTCTGTAAGCATAGTCGTCACTTCGTGTACTTTCTATCAATCCCATGTCCTCATAATAACGAAGCGTGCGGGCAGATATATTATATCTGACAGACAGTTCTCTGATTTTAGCTAAATTTCCCATATTATTTCTTCCTTTTGTTTATGTTAATTATATTATATACTATTCCCTAACGGAAGAGTCAATAGTAAAATTAAAAAAACATAATAGACCGACAGAGAACTAAACTTGGACTCTGCCGGTTATATCATGCTTTATTATTTATCGATATTTGCTGCTGCCTTTTGTATATAGGATAAGGCCAGCTCTTCCTGCTCGCTGCTTCTGCGCAGCATTTCGATTATCCGATTTCTTTTTTCATTCAAAGAATCCTTGGGGAATGAATCCTGCGTGTGAGTAATAGTTGCTATTTCCGTTGCCGAGGCTATAATGTCATTGTATTGATTTATTGCCAAAGCCATCAGTTCTTTATCGATACCGGGAATTATTTTTATACACAATTCAAAAAACTGTTTGGTTCTTAACTTGTTTTCGTAATGAATAAATGCGTGCGGAAAAGTACATTCGATGCGATCTGCATTTCTTTGATTTTCTTCCGTTAATAGATCGCACCAGTTTCGGTAAATAACCATGCCGTGACCTTGCATTTTATCTTCTCCGCAATGGCTGTCATTCAACAACAGCGTTAACCCTTTGAAAAGCGCATTGGTACACGCCTTGACTAACGGCATTTTTTCATCGGTGGGCTTGAGCGTCATTATATCACAGTCAGTTTTGTACCAGCCTTCATATTGATCAAGCTGTTCAAAATTCATCCGTGCATTTTTTTGATCGTCTCCCTCCAAGAAACCAAGTCCTTTTAAAGTACGTCCATGATCGGAAAAGCCGACAGCAAAAATATTATCCGTGTATTCCTTAGGGATAATTATAACGGGATAACCGTGTTCAATTTGCCCGCGTGCAAGAGCAATAAATTCATCCTCCGAATAATCCGACTTTGAATGAATCTCATAATCCAGTCCGTATATCAAAAAGCCGTCATGAATCCATTCCTCCGGTCCATATGAATATCCGAAACATATATTCATAATTGCAGACTGTAAAATATATTCCTCATCATCATTTACCTGACGGTTTTTGTTATCCATGCGCTGCTCCAATCCGAAAAACAATTTTACCGCAGTTAAAATAGAAGCGGACGAGATGCTTTTAGGCCATTCGGGACCCGAATATTCGGCCGCGGGAATGCGCGGCTTAACAAGAAATTCATAGTTAAAGCCCATATCCCGCAAAACACATGACTCCGGATCAAGAATCCTGTCAACAGAACAATTAAAAAGTTTGGATATTTCACAAAGCATCGGTACCTCGGGCACTGCTTTTCCGTTCTCCCATTTGCTGACCGCCTGAGGTGAAATTTTTAATTTTTCCGCCAACTGTTCTTGAGTGTATTGGTTTTCCATGCGCAGATGTGCAATTTGCTCACCCATTCTGTTTACATCAAACATATTCTTTTTTCTCCTTTGTTTTTATTATTGCAGTTTAATGCTGCAATATTATTATAGCAATTATGCACTAATAATGTCCATATATAACGGGTTGTTTTTTTGCATAAAAACTAAACTCACAGTTGTAAGCCTTTGAAGCTTGGAATATGTTATAAAAAAGTAATAAAAAACATTTTACATCTGCACATCGTACTTTCAAAAAATTCCTTATTCACCTTTCAGTCTGCTCTGTCATAATTCCCCAGCGAATACCGAACTTATCTACGAAAACAACTCTGCATGAGCTATAAGGGGTGGCTTCCATAGGATATATGGTTTTACTCCCGTCCTTCATAATATCATACGCTCTTTGAACGTCTTCCTTCACATCGCACATGATAGTGAGAAAATTGGAGTAACAGGTTTTGAACTCAATATCTACATGGTCGCTCATAATAATCCTTTGCTCTCCGATCAAAAGCTCCGAGTGATAAATATAATCTCGCTGATCATCTTTGAGCAACGAATTATATTGTGGATCATCAGCTTCTCGATATGTAATCAGGCAGGTGATCTGTCCGCCAAACGCCTTTTCGTACATATGGATCGCCTCACGGCAGTTTCCGCCAAAGTTTAAAGTTGGTACAATTTGCATATATTCCTCCTATAATAAAATTTTTCCGCTTTAATTGTCATTCTCCTTACGTTCAAGTGTTTTTGTTCCGGATATCAACACTTGAAGTAAGATTTCAAAGCTATCCTCCATTTTCGGAAAAGTGTTCTCATTAAGAACCCGTATCCGCAAAAAATTTATTTTGCAAAATAACATTATCATCCCACAGCTGAACTTCTATATATGAATACTGTTCCGAAACATATTTCATGAAATCTGCCGCACCGCTGTCGAAATCATTCATTTGCGTCAGCAATTGTTCTTCTGTCAGCTGACGGATCGTCCCTGTTTTTTCGTATTGCGCGCAGCTGTCACCCAAAGAAAAGCTTATACTGTCAGGACAGATATCACTCAGTTTTATTTTGTATGAAATTCCCTTTCCAAACCAATTATATAAATAATCACACCCCTGCAGCACAAAAGATAATGGATGCTTTTCTTTCGGTTTTCCGCCAAGTCGGGAAAAATTTTCATATAAAAATTCATCTGTTTGCAGTCTGTGCAGATAATAATTTGCAAAATCCGCAAAACGATAAAATGCGGTCGTATCGGGATTTTCTTTTGCCAATTTTTCCGCCAGCAAGAAAGCTTTTTCTTTTGGTAAACGCATAATATTTTGAAAAGGCCTACAATTTGGGTGGCAATAATGTACAAGATACAAACTGTCAATCAACATGCTCTTCTGTTTTCGATTGTTTGCCAATTAGATCAGCAAAGCAACGATCATCCTTTCATCTTGAATACTGGTACTGCCTTTACGTTCTCCCATTTACTGATCGCCTGAGGAGAAATTTTTTATTTCTCTGCTAACTGTTACTGAGTGTATTTGTTTCTTATACGCAGATGTGCAATTTGCTCTCCCATTTTCTTTACATCAAACATATTCTTTTTTCTCCTTTGTTTATATTATTGCAGTTAAATGCTGCAATATTATTATAGCAATTATGCACTAATAATGTCAATATATAACAGGTTTTTTTCTGCATAAAAAATAGAGGCTATCTGAAAAGTCGCAATTTGCACAATTTCTACTAACTGCGTTTGTGACTGCTTCCGTGCAGTAAAGCTTTCTGCGTCAAAAATGCTCGAAATATTACCATATTTCTCCGCTTTTTTCCTTGAAATCGCAACGCACTTAGCGAAATTGTACAAAATTGCTTAGTTTTCAGATACGCCCTAAACTCACGGTTGCAAGCCTATGAAACTTGGAAAATGTTTTAAAAAAGTAATAAAAACAAACATTTTACATCTGCACACCATACTTTCAAAAAATTGTAAAATTGGGACTTTTGGCGGTTATATTTTGATAATAGGCACCCACATACGAAAGCCATTCGGAACCCCGCCGTTTTGAAACCATTCTTCCAAAAAAATATGTTCCTCATAAAAGATACCGGTGGGACAATCAAACTCATATCCCGCAGTTTTTTTTATAAATTCAACAAAAGCCTCGGAGGCCTTCATCATACTGAGTGCTATATCCAGGCGGTCATTTTCATCAAACTGATTAAGTGTGACATCATTTACCAGAAACAAACCCGAAGGGGCGTCCTCAACCTTCAGCCCGTGAAATTCTTCCTGATCGCATTCATCGCCTACGAGATACATCATTGCTTTGTAAGGGTGCTTTATATGTTCAGAGGCGTTTTGATGCTCTTCGCCTTGCGGGTGATGACCGGATGATGCCACTCCTACATATCTTCTGGCAGTACGATCGGGCACGTTCTTTTTACACCACTCCGACATCTGTCCCCATGCCTCATTTTCCGGATCAACACAATCTGCATTGAAACAGACAACCTTTTCATTCCTATGTTCTTCAATTTTTACAATAGCGGTTTCATTCATGGTCATCTCTCCTTCATTTATCCGTATTTGGAAATTCAGTTTAGGAAAACGGACAGAAGAACCTTCTTTTCTGATTTCACTCGGCGTATTTCCTGTAAAATTACGTATTGCACGCGAAAATGCCGCTGAATTATATCCGTATTTAACAGCAATATCAATGATCTTATATTCGGTATCCGTCAATTCTCTTACCGCATATTGGAGTTTACGTTTCCTAATATACTCATCCAATGTCATATTGGCAATCAATAAAAAGAAACGCTGATAAGTCGGCTTTGACATTCCGGCTATTCGTGCAGCTTTTTCATAATCGATCGCTTCAAACAGATTATCTTCTATATATGCAATCGATAGATTAAGTCCTTCTATGTAATCCATATTGTCGCCTCCTTCAATAATTATATCACATATAGTCCCGAAATACTTTGCAATGAACGTCATTCGCCGCACATTAACGCTTTCACTGAAAATATGATTATTATGAACATTTAACGGATAACAATATTTTTATGTCGTCAAAATGTTCTTTACATGTAACACGATAATGAATCCACCCGCCGTCACTGCAAGGATATTTGTTGTCAATACATTCCTGTGTATATTTTTGGAGCCTATCATAAGCGGTTTTAAATTGCTTATCCGATAATCTTATCATAACGGTAAACGCATTGTTTTCGGCAAAAACATTGCATATTAGCTTGTTTTTCTTTTTATGAGCAACTCCCCAACCATATTTATTGCCGTAAGGGAAAACAATTTTTTGCTCTGTATTAAAGGCAGATGTAAGCCATTCATTAAGCAAAGAAAATCTTTCCGAATTTTCACCGCAAAATTTTGTCATTTCTTCTATGGTAGGTGTTGCCTGTTTATTGAGCATTCTTTCGTACATAAATACCTCTGTAAATTTATTTGTTTGATTATACCGCTTCCGAATTTTTTATCAATCAAAATACGGGCATAGCGGCTGCCATGCCATATATTACTAAAACGGGATAATGTAAGTATACATTGTAATATATCTTTAGCGGAATGTCAAGACACAAATTGCCAACAGCGTATTTATTGAACGGTTTCCCGTTTTTGCTGCCGCAGCATTACAAAAAAGAAGCTTACGCAAATTATAATTTGTACTATCGTGGACGCGGGAATAGCAAGCCCGATATGGAAAAGAGAAACAGGGGTCTGCTTACTCATTAGCCATGATATAGGTATCCTGATACCAAACGCGCATATAACGCCTTGAAGCATAACAAATGTTGTTCTTCCGCAGCCGTTGAAATAGCCCATAAAACAAAACAAAAACGAGGTGAATATACAATCTATCGCATACGCTTTAAGATATTCCGCCGCACCAAAAACAGTCTCGGGTTTTTCCGCGAAAAGCCCCGAAAGCAGCTCTCCGTGGAAAAATGTAAAATAAAACATAACGACACCGACAGCCAGCGATGATACGATCCCGCACAATAAGGCTTTTCGGGCGCGTTCGGGCTTTTTCGCGCCCATATTCTGCGCCACAAAGGACGACATAGACTGCATAAATGCCGAAGGTACAAGCATAATGAAGCCGCACAGCTTTTCGGCAACGCCGACGCTTGCGGATTCCGTCAATCCGATGTTGTTTATGATTGCAAGTATCGCGAGAAATGAGAAATTTGCAAGAAGGTCCTGAAGCGCGACGGGAGTTCCGAGCTTTAATATGGACTTGATATATATTTTTTGAGGGCGGATATCTTTTAGCGAAAACGAAAAAGGCAATGACCGTTTTCGGATTATTATCAGGGAAAGCGCAACGCTTATCGCCTGAGAAAACACCGTTGCGAACGCCGTACCCTTCGCGCCCATATGGAAAACAGCAACAAGAAGCAGATCGCCCAAAATGTTGAGAACGCAGGCTATCATAACCGTGATAAGCGGCATTTTGGAGTCGCCTATCCCTCTGAAAATGCTCCCCACCAGATTATAAGCCGTAATAAACAGTGTACCCGCGGAGCAGATAACTATGTACGCGACCGTTTCGTCATACGCCTCGGCGGGTGATTTCATCAATCCTGCGAGAAGCGGCGCGGCAGATGTCATAACGACTGTAAGAATGACCGCAAGCACTCCGAAAAGGAATATGCCGTTTCCAATGATCTTTCCCGCCTTGTCACTCATTTTCGCGCCGATCATTTCACCCACAAAGACAGTTACTCCCATTGAAAGCCCCGTAATAACCAGCGTCAGAGTTTGCATTATCTGACTCCCTGTAGATACCGCGGATTGGTAAACATCCGAAAGATCACCGCCGAATTTGCCCACGATAAGCAGGTCGGCCGCTCCGTATGCCGTTTGCAGCAGCAGTGCCAAAAGGACGGGCAGCGCAAACGTGATCAAAGGCGCAAAGATACGCCCCTCTGTAAAATTGTTTTCGCGTTTCACCGATAACCTCCTATAATAAAAGCGTCCGCAAAAGCGGAAATAAAGTCCCATAAAACAAAAAGCCGGATAAGACGAACCGTAAGAAAGCAGTCGTCTTATCCGGCATCACATCATACCAATCCATTTTTAAACTGACCTAATACCCACAGTTTAAAAATGGATTGCGCCCAAAACACTAATCCCATAATTTTAAAATGGATTAGGGCGTATCTGAAAACTAAGCAATTTTGTACAATTTCGCTAAGTGCGTGGCGATTTCAAGAAAAAAAGCGGAGAAATATGGTAATATTTCGAGCATTTTTGACGCAGAAAGCGTCCGCTATTAGTAGAAATTGTGCAAATTGCGACTTTTCAGATAGCCCATAGTATCATACGCTGTGCCTGCCCTCCGACAAAAGCTCCTTACGACATCTTATCCAACGCTGCATTATGAATTGCAACATCCTCCGATGAACAGTGTATTATTGTAACACACATTTTCGGAAATGTCAAGGCGCAATTTGTTTAAGTTTCCCCAAAATTCAATGAAAAAATAGAAAAAGAGGCATAACCAAAAGAAAGAAGCACCGCAAAAAATGAAAAACAAACAAAGCAAGTCATAATTGCAAATTACCGGCATCTACCAATTGTATTTAAAATTGAAATTGATTAAGTGATTGCGAAATAGTATAAAACCCGAGTTCTGTTATCGGACTCGGGTTTTATACTAAAAGAACAGCTCCATAAAAAATTACATACTCTTTCTAAGTATATTAGCAATCTCTTCCTTATTCAGAACCTTGTAACCGCCGTCCATGATCAAGCAATTCTCCGCGATCCCATTGATCATTTCTTCGGTAACCCCAAGCTCCTTAAGGCTCATCACAAGCCCGATCTCCTTCATATACGCTTCCATTCGCTCAAGTCCCTCTGAGGCTATCTGCTCGTCGGTTTTGGCGTTCGGGTCTACGTTCCAGACGTTTATCGCAAATCTCTTGAATTTAGCAAGTCCGTATGGGCAAATATAGCGGTAATACGCCATAGAAACCGCCGAAAGTGTCATGCCGTGCGTCGCGTCGGTAAACGCTCCCACCGACTGCCCGATCATATGAACCATCCAGTCGGTGGTTTTGCCCTTTGCCACCAATGTATTCAAAGCCCATGTCGCTATCCACATTATATTGCTTCTTGCTTCATAATCCTCGGGATTTTTTACGGCAATTTTCGAGGAATGAATAAGGGACTTCAGCAAGCCCTCCATAATATAATCCGAGGTATTATCGTCCTCGCCCGAAAAATACTGCTCGGTTATATGATTCATTATATCGTAAATTCCTGCAACCATTTGGTATTGAGGCAAAGTGTAGGTAAATTTCGGATTGAGGATCGAGAATTTCGGGAAAACATTATCGCCGAAAACGTGTCCTATTTTCAGCTTCTGCTCGTGATTGGTAATGACCGCGCCACCGTTCATCTCGGAGCCTGTTCCTACCATTGTTAGAACACAGCCTACGGGAATGATCTTATTATCAACGTCCTCCATTCGCAAATAATACTTATCCCAAGGGTCTTCTTCGCAATATGCGGAAACTGAAACCGCCTTCGCGTAATCACAGACGGACCCGCCGCCGACCGCAAGAATCAGATCGACCGCATTATCTTTCGCTATTTTGCAGTCCTCATAAAGCTTTTCCACAGTCGGATTGGGCATAACTCCCGCGTCCTCAAAAACGTTCTTTCCGTTAGCGGTGAGAATACTCATTACCTGATCGTAAATGCCGTTCTTTTTGATCGACCCGCCGCCGTAGATCAGCATAACATTCTTGCCGTATTTCGGCAGCTCCTCGTTTAAATATTGAAGCGAATCTTCACCGAAATACAGCTTTGTGGGGTTGCAGTAAGAAAAATTGCCTAACATAATTATGTCCTCCTTTTGATCTTTTTTAAATTTATTTACCGAAAAACAAACTTATCTCTTTCATTCTCGCTGTCTGATCTACATGGAACGGACAGCGTTTATTGCAATGACCGCATTGAATACAGGAATCCGCTTTTACGGCAAGATTTTCATAATGGCTTTTCGCAAGCAAGTCTCCCGCCTTTGAAAGATCGTAATATTTATTGATAAGTCCCACGTCCAATCCGGCGGGACAGGGCTGACAGTGGTTGCAGTAGACGCATTTTCCTTCCGCGTCCTGTGGCGCAAAAGAACCTATTACGGAGTAATCCTTTTCCGATTCCGCCGCGCCGAAAAAGTCAAGTATACTAAGCAAATCCGCTTTGTTTCTTATTCCCGGAAGAACGGTAATGACACCGGGCTTATCCAGCGCGTACTGAATACATTGAAATTCCGTCAAAGCCTTTCCGAACGGAGAGGTTTTTGCATTGAGAAGCTGTCCGCCGCTGAATGCTTTCATAACGGAAATCCCGACTCCCTCGGCTTCACATCTTCGATACAGCTCCATACGTTCGTCAACGCCGCCGATCGCATAATCTCCATGATGATAATCGTAGCCCGGATTTATGCTGAACATCAGCATATCCAATATTCCCATGTCCAACACCTTTTCGGCAAGGCTCGGCGTATGTGAGGAAAGACCGATATGCCGCACCGTTCCCTGCGATTTTAGCTCCTGTATGTAACGGATAATACCCGTTTTTTCGATCTTTTGAAGATCGGCTTCCTCGTCAATACAGTGAATAAATCCGAAGTCGATATAATCGGTTTGAAGTGCTTTAAGCTGCCAATCAACGGAACGCTTTATTGTATCGAGGTTTGTAGTCCAGCCGTAGGTCCCCGTTTCGTAATTCGCTCCGAAATGTATTTGAAAATAAACCTTATCCCGAACGCCGGACATTGCCCGCCCGTATGCGGCAAACGGTTTTGCCTCGGACGACGCCATATCAAAATAATTTATTCCTTTTTCAACGGCAAGCGTTACCGTTTCCTCGATTTCCTTTTCGCTTGAAGCCTGTATCGAGCTTGTTCCAAGCCCTAAAACGCTGATTTGTTCGCTGCCCTTCGGAAGCTTGCGGTACTCCATATTATCCTCCTTAAAAACCTATTTCATTCAACCATTGTTTTACCGTATCACGGGATTTTGAAATATCGTCGCGATACACGCCGATCACGCTGCTTTCAATTGTACTTTCGGGCAGTGCGGCGGAAATATCCTTTACGCTTGAAGCGAGTCCTCCCGTTCCGTGAGAGCAAAACAACACTACCCTTTTGCCGGATAAGCCGTATTCCTCTAAAAATGAGAAAACCGCCATCGGTGCGGTGTACCACCAATTCGGATATCCGATAAATATTATATCATAAAAAGAGAATTTTGCAAGACAATATTCGATTCCTCTAAAATGATAAAATGTTCTCAAACATTAAAATAATTTTTTCCTCTTTCTGCAGTTTGAGGTTATTATATCATATTCCGCAAAATTTTCAACCCTGTTTTTTAACGCGGGCCTTGCGTTTTGAGCTTTTTCCTCCGCCGCTCGATCAAGATATTGGTCGTAATCGGCGAAATACTGCTCGTTAACTTGAATTGAGAATAAATCGCCGCCGATCTCATCTTGTAACCAAGCCGCCATCTGTCCCACGTTTCCGGGAAGGGGAACGCTGGCGGAGGCAGTTGCGTCAACGTCCAAATTGTTTTCGATATTTTCAGCCCATGTAAAGTAGGCAATCAATATTTTGCTTTGTNTATTGTTGTTTACTTGNCCGCNGCNGCACNGCAAAATACTTATCAGCAGCATTGCNGCAGCTAAAACTGATATCCGTTTCATAGATTTTCCCACAAAATCAGTCCATGTAACGCAGCTTTGCTATATCCTCATCGGTGCGGTTNCCGTGAATTTCAATTTCGGAGAGTGCTTTCTCAAGTGCCGCAAGCTCCTCCGAAGTAAGCTCCACGTCTGCGGAACCAAGGTTTTCACGCACGCGCTCTTCCTTCCTCATACCCGGAATAGGCACAAGAAAATCATACTTATGCAGCATCCACGCAAGAGCTATCTGCGCCGAGGCCGCATTTTTTTCATTTGCGAATTTTTGAAGCAAATCCAAAAGCGGCTGATTAGCCGACACGTTTTCGGGAGCAAAGCGTGTGATAACGCGGCGAACGTCGTCGCCNGAGTAATGCTCCTTTACGGAGTACTTTCCGCTCAAAAATCCCGCACCCATGGGCGAAAACGGAACAAAGCCCACGCCCAATTCTCNGCAGGCGGGAATAACGTCCTTTTCAAACATTCTCTCCATCATGGAATACTCGCTTTGAACTGCGGTAAGAGGTGTAACGGAGTGAGCGAGCCTGAGCTGTTCTTCGGTGATCTGAGAAAGCCCCCAGCCGCCTATAACACCCTCTTTTATCAGCCCGCCCATTGCATAAGCGACTTCCTCCAGTGAAACGGCGGGATTTACCCGATGCCAATAATAAAGATCGATATGATCGGTTTGCAGCCGCTTCATAGATGCGCACAGATGCTCCTTGACCGTTTCCGAAACCGACTTGCCGTTAAGCTCGGGAATATGCAGCTTAGTCGCGAGCACTACCTCGCTGCGGATAGGCTTCAACGCTTCTCCTACCAACTCCTCGTTATGTCCCGCACCGTAACCCTCCGCAGTGTCGAAGAAATTACAGCCAAGCTCATGGGCGAGCCGTATCAGGCGAATCGATTCCTCCCGCTCGGGTGCTGCGCCGTATCCGTGAGAAAATCCCATACAGCCCATACCCACGGTGGATACGTTCAAGCTGTTAGTTTTTCCGAGAATCCTTGTTTTCATGATATTGTCCTTTCCCGCTCAAATTTGCAGCGTATCGTTGATTAGCCGATATTTTTTTATTTTTCTTCGTTTNGCGGCTTATTTTGCTTTGTTGTNCCGAGTTTTCCGAGNCCCCTNGCTGNATAGTGTCCNANAAATANCCACANNGNCATCATTGCTATATATTCCGCAAACACNNATACTGCGTTTTTTTCAAAGTCGAAAAATGCAAATTNGTTTTTCAAAAACATATAGGAGAAAATATCCGCCTTAATAAAGCAGGCCGCTCCATAAACNGCGATCGCCGCCGCGATTACACGAATTATCCACANAAGCACGGGAAGTTTTTTTCCTTTCNANAGNCTTCGNAAAATCCCGATAATCATTCCCCAATGAACACCCAAATGCAGGCTCATCAACACAAACCCCCAGTAAGAAACGCAAAGGTGCATACTCCTTGCCAAAGCCATTCCCTTGCTGATATTCAGAAAGGCGAACANGTGCCGCGACATTACGATACCGCTGTAACCGAGCATTAAAATTGCCGCAAGTACGGAAAAATTCAGAATTGTTCCGAATATTCGCAGGGGCTTGTATCTTCCCTTGAAAAGCACTCNGTACCACTTGATNTTCAAAATGTTATGGACGATAAACAATACCAGNATTCCCGCGCCGAACCATTCGTGAAGCTCTTGACCGACTATTTGATATGCCATTAGCAATAGCAGGGTGAGTGTCATCAGAATATCTGCTGCTATTTTGATNTTCGGTTTCATATGCACCTCATTGTCCGAACAATTGTTATTCTTATTATTCNGCGGTAATATTCAATCCAAGTCCGTTGATCCATTCCGCAACAGTGCTTCGGGAGTCGCTGCCGTTCAGGCGTGTGCCTGAAAGCCATGCTGCNCCGCTTGTTAATTTTTCAAGGTTTGCCGCGCTTGAACCTACTCCGCTTCCTCCTGAGGTACAAAAGGGAACAACCGTCTTGCCGGAGAAATCATAGCTTTCCGCAAATGTGCTTAAAATTCTCGGTGCTTCTCCCCACCAAATGGGATATCCGATAAATACAATGTCATACTGCTCCATGTTTTCCACCGAACCGGAAATNGCGGGACGGGAATCGGGATCGTTCATCTCAACGGTACTGCGGCTGTTATCGTCATGATAATCCAGATCCGCAGACGTATAAGGATCTTCGGGNGTGATCTCATACAAATCGGCATTCAGGCAGTCGGCTATATTTTTTGCAACCCCCGCTGTNGTGTTTGTGGCGGAAAAATACGCAACCAGAATTTTCACGGTATCGGAGCTTTCTTCTGTTGACGNTTGGCCGTCGTTTTCCGTTTGTGAGCTGTCCGCAGCAATGTNGTCGTCATTTGTTCCGCGTTCCGCACTTGTGATATTGGAAGTGCTTTCGGGTGCCGATATTTTAGTATCCGTATCAGCGTTGTTTCCGGAGCAGGCTGTAAGGGATAATGCCATAAATCCGGCAAGTAAAACAGCAGTTAATTTTTTCATAAGTTATTACCTCCGATTCTTTTTATTCCGNCAGTGAAAAAGTAATGGTTTCNNGANTGNCTAAGGTTTCAAAAACCGACAGCTCCGATGTTACTTTACCAATAGGGATAACATCTACGGAAAGTGTGGGNTTGTCGGTCTGTGCATAAAAAATTGCCATATTGTGGTGNGCCTNGCAATAAGTAATATCGCCGTTTTCAAAGGTTTTTTTGCCGCTCNCGANGTTTTTCGGATAGAAATCCACGCCGCCGTAATATTCCCTGCCGCCGTAGCCCGCCATTGAAACGGTCAAAGGAAAATACTCCTTTATTTCCTGTGCCAGAGCGGTGTCATAAATCACTCCGTCCAAAACCGTTTCACCGATAGTAATTTTTATTGCTGTTTCGGCAGCTTCGGCATTGCCGCCTTGAGATTTAACAACGCCTATGGAATCAAGCCAGTTTGTCACCGTNTTNTTTGAGGCGGGTACGTCTTTTGCTTCGATCGCAAGTCCGTCGGCCGTATTTTTGGCCTTGCTTGCAGCCGCGACAGTGCCGTAACTGCTTCCCGCCCCGTATCCGTCGTGTGTACAAAACGGGATCACCGTCTTATCGTAAAAATCATACCGGCTTAAAAACGAGAGCACCGCCTGCGGTACGTCCATGGCCCATACGGGGTAGCCCACAAATATTGTATCATATTTTGAAATGTCAAGATCACTTTCTTTCAGCTCGGGCAAAAAATTGTTTGCCATTTCGCTGTGGTTTACCTCTCTCAATTCATCAAAATCCGACGTGTACGGTGTAACGGTTTCAATCAGATGAATGTCTCCGCCCACTGTTTCCTGAATTATTCGGGCAATGTATTCCGTGGTTCCGAATCGGTCATTATCAATAACTATGCTCGCGGATGTGGACGCGTCTACATCATCGGGGTAATCGGTGTTGCCCCGGCGTGAAAAATAGACGATCAGAATATTGTTTTCATCATCGGAAGATGTTTCGGAAGAAACTGTCGTATCCTCTGAGTATGATAACTCTTTTTCGGTTTTCCGTATATTGTCCGTTGTATCAACAGATTCGTTATTTTCAATGTCGGCTTCCGATGTTGAGGTGACAGATGAATCTGTATTCAACACATTGCTCTCAACGGAATTATTTCCGCAGGCCGTAAATAACAGCATAAACAATGCGGCAAAAAACGCCGATAGCTTTTTCATAATGATGACCTCCCCTTGTATCGATCGTTCTTTTTGATTTCCCGAATCATATAATCAAGTTTGTCATAGCTTTAAAAAATAAGTGCAATCGAAAAGTCATGGCTTCATTCGATTACACTTAAATTATATCCAAAAAATTGCGTTATGTCAAATACTTTGTTTTTATGCCTAATCCATACCCAAAAGGCATTTAATGTGTTTAATGAATTTTGTCGCCGCAAGGCTGAACGGCTGACCTCGTTTCCACGCCAACACGCTGGTAGCGGTCAAAGACGGATAAAGCGGACGGTATGTTATTTTTGACTGATCCCAGAACGGCATCATACCCTCTATAACGATAGAATAACCCAATCCGCGGCTCACCATAACGGCGGCATTTGTGCTTAAATTGCTTGTGAACAGCACGTTCAGACTGTCATAATAATCACCGAACCAGCTTGCAAGCTCGCTTTGAACCTTAAGACGGCGCGGCATGATAAGCGGTAACTCGGACAGATCCTTTGCTGTGACATATTCTTTTTGGGCAAGAGGACAGTCGGGGCGCATTACAACAATCCAGCGTTCTTTCATATCAAGACGGATAAAATCGTATTTTTCAATGTCAATAGGCTCCAGCAGCAAGCCTATATCCACTAATCCTCTGTCCATTTGCTCTTTGACATGATCCGCAGTGGCAGAGTAAATATCAAAAGTAACAAGCAGATATTTCTCATGGAAGCTCTTAAACAAATCCGGCAGCAGCTGAACAGAGCCGAGCTCACCGCAGCCGAAAGTGATCTTACCCTCGATCTGTTCGTCCTGCTCGATAAGTTCTTTTTCTGTTTTATCCACAAGCTGCAGTATCTCCTCCGCACGTCGGCGAAGCAATAAACCTTCGTTGGTCAAAGTGATCTTACGGCTTCCGCGCTCAAATAATCTGACACCGATCTCTTCTTCCATTTGAGCGAGCTGGCGGCTGAGCGTCGGCTGCGTGATATGAAGGACCTCCGCCGCTTTTGTAATGCTTTGCTCCCGTACTACAGTCAAAAAATATCTTAAAACCCTAATCTCCATACAGCGTTCCTTCCTGCGTATATATGCTTGATATGATGTATTATAGCATATTTATGCTTAAAAAGCAACGCGCTTGTGTCCTGTTTCAAATTATCATCAGTTATCAATTTTAATACTCCGTATCTTTTCACGAAGCGGCAGCACTCTGTTAGGTGATACCGACAACTCATCAATTCCCATTCGCAGAAATGCTTCGGTAAGCTCAAGATCGGCACCAAGCTCACCGCAGATACCAATCCACGCACCGTGACTGTGAGCGTTTTCCGCACTCATCTCAATGAGCTTCAGTACAGCCTCATGATGAGTGTCAACAAATTGCTCAATATCGGGATTTTGCCTGTCACAAGCGAGAGTGTACTGCGTAAGGTCGTTTGTTCCTACGCTGAGAAAATCGACCATTTGCGCCGGCCTATTGCTTATAAGAGCTGCCGCGGGAGTTTCGATCATAATTCCGATCTCTGTTTTTTCGGAATATTCCGGCCCCTGCGACTTAAGCTCCGCTTTTACTTCCTCACATATAGTAAGAATTTTTTTAAGTTCGGAAACACTTGTTATCATTGGGAACATTATTCCTAAATTTCCGAATACGGAGGCTCTGTATAACGCCCTCAGCTGTGTTTTGAAGATCTCCGGACGGGTCAGGCAAATTCGTATGGCACGATATCCGAGAGCGGGATTTTCTTCTGGTTTGAGATCAAAGTAGTCAACCTTTTTATCGGCACCAATGTCGAGTGTTCCGATAATGACCTTCCTGCCCGCCATACTTTCGAGAACTTTTTTATATGCTGCGAACTGCTGCTCCTCGGTAGGATAGTCATCGTTTTCAAGATACAGAAATTCGCTGCGGAAAAGTCCTATACCTCCCGCATCGTTGGCGAGAACCTTCCCGATATCCGTTACGGAGCCGATATTTGCATAAATGTTGATTTTGCGCCCGTCAAGAGTAACATTTTCCTTACCTTTAAGCTCCTGTAAAAGTGCTTTCTTGCGTTCGTCGGTTCTTTGCTTTTCAAGAAGCTTTGCCCGTGTTTCATCATCCGGCTCAACAAAGATCTCTCCTGTATATCCGTCTACGATCGCCTCAATGCCGTCCCTCACCTCGGCGAGAAAAGCATCTCCCACGCCGATAACCGCGGGGATATTCATATTCCGCGCAAGTATGGCGGTATGGGAATTAGACGAGCCGTGCGCCGTTACGAACGCGAGCACCTTATCTTTGTCGAGAGATACTGTTTCGCTGGGAGCAAGGTCGGCTGCACATATTATTACCTTATCCGCTGATGTGTTGCCGCCTGAGATCGTTCCCGTCAGATTTCCGATAATGCGGTTGGATATATCGCGAACATCGGCCGCACGCGCTTTCATGTACGGGTCGTCCATATTGGAAAACATTTCGGCGAAATTATCCGCGGTGACCGCCACGGCGTACTCCGCGTTCACGGACTGGGTTTCGATAATGTTGTTGATCGAATCGTTATAGTCGTCATCGTCCAACATCATCATATGTATATCAAATATCTGCGCGTTCGCCTCGCCGACTTCTTTTAAAGCCTTGTCATAAATCGCCTGAAGCTGCTCCAAGGAAGCCGATTTTGCACTTTCAAAGCGCTGTTTTTCACTCTCAGCATCATTGATATGAACGCGCTTTACTTCCGTGTCCTGTTTTTTGAATACAGAGATTTTTCCGATTGCCACCGCACTGCAAACGCTTTTTCCGTTATATTTTTTCATATAGTCACGTATAATGTAGTTATCCCCTAAAAGGATAGCTGCATTATTTTTTCCTTTCTAAAGATTTCTTCTCTTTTTGTTTCTTTTTCTCTTCTTTTTAAGAAGAGAAAAAGAAAATAATTAAAGATTATATAACAGGAGTAGCTACCTGTAGTAT
>JAAVIF010000043.1 GCA_014799365.1 Oscillospiraceae bacterium | reverse complement strand
GCTCCCTCAGATATTGTATTGAACGTACATATCCGCCGCCCTTGGCGGTCCTTCGGCAAAGCCGAAGGATTTGGACAGTAGATTTTATCTACTGTCCAAACGGATATTAGTATAAGTTATCGATCCTTCCCCTGCTTGCTTTCATTAAATACCCACTCTCTTTGAATAACAAAGCATACAAAGAACAGAAATAAGTCCACTGCCATTTTATGCAGGGTCTGAAATATGCTTTGACTTGTTCCGGACGCGTAGGTTATAAGATACACCAAGCCGTAGGACGCCAACATCTGACAGACGGTGAGCGAGTAATATTTTAAAAGAGATTTGTCAAGGCGGCTGTTGCTTTTAAACACCTTTTTCCTGTTCACGGTAAAGTTTACCGCCGAGGAAACGGCTCTTGCGGCTATGGTGGAAATAAATATCCTTACCCACTCGTCCCAATGCTTCGGCAGCAGCAGGTTGATCAAAGTAAAGCCGATCAAGTCGATTGTCGAGGATATTAAGGAGCTTGCTATGTATTTCAGTATGACCGTGTATATTTTGATCGAGTCCCTTACGGGTCTGAAATGCGTTCCCGAATTATTGTCGGCGTAAATGGTTTTAATGGGGATTTCCTTAAAAGGAAGTCCGTTTTCTTTCATTGAAAGGAGCATGTTGGTCTCGTATTCAAAGCGTTCTCCTTCCGTTTTTATAAGCAAGGGCAGATAGCTTCTTGGAACAGCCCGCAGGCCGGTTTGAGTATCGGTTATTTTTATTCCGCAAAGAAAGCGGAAGGTAAAAGAGGTTATATTGTTTCCTATGCGGCTTTTTGGCGGTATTTCCTTGCCCTTGAAATTTCTCGCGCCAAATACCGCGATCCCCGTTTTTTCCATTTCCCTGCAGCATGCCGCTATATCCTCGGCAGTGTGCTGCATATCGTCGTCGGTGGTGACAACTCCGATTTTATTATGTCTGTTTTCCGTGAAGAATTCAAAGCCCGTTTTAAGTGCTTGTCCTTTTCCTCTGTTTTTTTCGTGGGAAAGTACGGTAGTAAAAGGAAGGTCCTTGATTTTGTCAAAGATTTCCGTGTTTTTGCTTCCGTCGTTTATGACTATAATATCGTCAAAACCGGCATTTGCCAGTTCATTTACCGTCGTTATCAGCTTTTCCGTGGGGTTATAGCTTGGAAGAATGACTGAGATCTCCATATCTCCTCCGCCTTTTTGTTTTTTAGTGTAACAGAATAATTATATCATTTTTTTATGTAAAATTCAATTACAAAAAGGTTACAATTTTTTACAAAATCCGCATAAGGAAATAATATGGATATGTATTGGAAAAAAGTATGACAAAATATGACTTGGCCGCATTGACAACGGTGCTTATGTGTGATATTATAACTTTTGCAAAAATGAATAAACACGGTATAGTATTGCCTTTTGGCGTCTGCTGAGCATATCACGCCGATGATATGGGAGGCGGCAGGGGAATGCGGTGTGAATCCGCAGCAACAGCCATTGCCGTATGTGACTGTTTTTATTTTTTGGAGCAGTATAATCAAAATTCGATTACCCCGTTTTTTAGACCGCGAGGTTTATTGAATGTTTATACGACCCAAAAACGGTCATTAAGTCGGAATGCCTGCCATACTGTGAACCGCAGTAAAACTCTTGGGCAAATTGAGGGGCGTTCTCGGAACCTGTTTTAATGGAAAACAGGACTTTAAACAGGTACATATGCCAATTCATGCGGAGAGGCTTTATTGCTTTGTTCTTTTTGTTATTTTTAATATTTAACGGAAAGAAGGAAAACAAAAGATGAAAAATTCATTTAAAGCGTTGCTGCTTGCGCTGCTGCTGGTTTTATCGGCGGTATTTTGCGCAGGCTGCAATAAAGAGGAAAACGAAGATCCCCAATCCTCTGATTTAAGTTTAAGCGACACAAAAAACGGGGAAAGTGACGAAGGCTTTTCCGTATGGGACGGAGCAAAATATACCGAGGATACCGAGGTAGGCGACGGTGCGGTTACCGTTAAGATTGAGGTAGCCGCCGAGGAAAAATCGATCACCGTAACCGTTCATACCGATGCGGACAATCTCGGTGCGGCTTTGATCGAAAACGATTTGGTTTCGGGTGATGAAAGCGAATACGGCTTATACATCAAGTTTGTAAACGGTATGGAAGCTGATTACGACAAGGACGGCACTTACTGGTCTCTCAGCAAGGACGGCGAATACCTTATGACAGGCGCGGACAGCACCCCGATAGCGGACGGAGAACATTATGAGCTCACCCGTACAAAGGGCTAAACCGTTTTTGACCCCCTTGGAGCTTGTGACTTTTGCGATTTTGGGCTCGCTGATGTATTGCTCCAAAATAGTAATGGAGTGGATGCCTAACATTCACCTGCTTGGAATGTTTACAATGACGTTTACTCTCGCATATAGGGTCAAGGGGCTTATACCCATATATGTTTATGTTTTTTTAAACGGCTTTTTTTCGGGCTTTGCGGTATGGTGGGTACCGTATCTGTATATATGGGCAGTGCTTTGGGGAGCGACCATGCTCCTGCCAAAAAAAATTCCGGCTAAGGCGGCGGTGTTTATATATCCTGTCGTCTGCGGTCTGCACGGATTGCTGTTCGGTACTCTGTACGCTCCCGCACAGGCTTTGTTTTTCGGTTTTAATTTTCAGCAAACCTTGGCTTGGATAGCGGCGGGATTTCCTTGGGATATACTGCAAGCCGTGGGCAATTTCGCGGCGGGATTTCTTATACTGCCTTTGGTAAAGCTGATAAGAAAGCTGGATAAAAACGCTTGCGGAAACATGCAGTACTAAATTTTCAGAGGTTCCCTTAATACAGAAGCGGACATATGTCATATTTTTATATTAAAAAACGATCGGATTTCCCTGAAACGGTAATCCGATCGCTTTTATATTATTTTATGTATTTTTCATAAATACAAAGTGTTATTTTCACTGAAAAATTATGCGGTTTTTACTTTACCGTCCAAAAACTTTTTCCGAACGGCTTTATTGCTGTAAGGCTCTATATGCAGCGTTTCAAGAACGGAGCAGTACTTGTCTACCAGACAAACCAGCCACCCCTCTCGGTTAAAGGGTACTCTTGTAAAAGTAAGAGGCCACATGTGCGTAACTATTATGCTGTATTCCTTGGGGGAGATACCGAATACCTTTCGGGCATTTTCCGCCGCTACCATAGGGTGATTAAATCCGTGAAGCCCCTGCTTTGCAACATCTTCGGGTATATCGTGCCAGTCGTAAAGGAAAAAATCGTGCAGCAGCGCACCTCTGACAAGAGCCTTTGCGTCGCAGCCCAGATTAAATATGCAGTTTAAATAGAACGCGTATTTGGCTACCATAATGCTGTGGGTCAGTACGCTTACCGTGCCGTGCTGTATATTTTCGGCAGAGGACAGCATTTTTTCGTCTTTCAGAATGGATCTTGCGTATGATTTAAAGACCGAATCTATATTCATACAGGGTAATTCCTCCCGATAAAATTTTTTTACCTTACATCTGCGGCGGAGAGTATATATGCCGCAAACGTTAAGACCCGCTTTCTCCGCTTTCCGAAACACTTTCTTCAAGCTCGTTTTCTTCCTTGCCGCGGTGCAATATAGCGGTAAAGTGTCCGAAAATACGGCCTATCCTTCTTTTCTTTTCGGCAAAGGCATGCTTGATCTGTTCGGGGGTGAGCTTGCCTCTTATTTCCTTCCACTTCATGCTGCTTTTTACGGTCAGTATTATATCAACGGCAAATACTATCATCATAAAGCAGTCAAAAACGATCATAAACGTGCTTCCGGCTTTATATCCCAACCACTTCATAAACGGGAAAAGAATATACACCATAAAAAGCGACAGCAGACCCCAACAGAGAGAGCTTACAAGACTTATGCGGTTTTTATACACCAGCTTCAGCATGCTGTAATCCCAAAATTGCCTTTTAAAAAGCTTTTCCATAAGGTAACCCGTAAAATATTCCAGAATCGTATAGCAGATCATTCCCGACAAAAATACAAAAAACCCGTTTGCTCTGAAAGGATAGGCGCAAAGAATGATAAGACAGCCGCCAAAGCCGTAGATAGGGATATACGGCCCCTTAAGCGAGCCTCTGTTTACAAATTTCCTGTGATAAAGCGATTCTACCGTTGTTTCATGTATCCAGCCTATAAAGGTGAATATAAAGAACATGAAAACCCAATGTTCAAAATAAATATTTTCCATTTTTCTCCCTTTTATTTTTTCATTTTTTAATATGGTTATTTTTCTTTTGCAAAAAAATAACCAAAAATTTTATTTTGCCGTCCAACGATCCCTGTAATCCGTTTATATAGGAGTAATGGCACGTCTTTTACCCTTAAATCTCCTTTATAAGCGGCCGTATACGGTTTCTTATTCCTCGGACTGCGAACTGTCGGAGCTTTCTTCCGGGGCCTTTGTCTCCTCGTTCTCGACATAAGGGTGGAGACTGTTATTTAAGAGTGAAATGTTGGCCGAGCTCCAGCCGTTTCCCGCGCCCGCTTCGTTTATGCAGCGTTCCAGCTCGTTCTGATTGCTTTTAAGCACCGCGGCTCTTGCTCTTTCCTCGCTGTTTTCGGAATCTCTCAGCCGTTCATATGTGTCGTTGTTGAGTTCCAAATATACATCGTATTTGTTTTCGTTATCGTTGTTCACTTTAACTCTGAACCATTGGGAGGAAACATTTTCGCCGTTTTGTACAAAGGCTCTGAAAATGCACTGTGATGAATAAGCTCCGTTGCTGACATAAGCTTCGGCTATGTAAAGCTGCACGCCGTCAGGCACCGCCTTGGTAATCACCGCGTCAACCGATCTCTGCGCAAAGTCCTGACATTCGGGAACGGGAAGATCGGGGAAGATAAACATTTTCGCGAAATATCCTCCGCCAAGTCCCACTGCAAGCGCGATAACTGCGGCAATAACAGCAGTCATGGGCGAACCCTTGGCCTTCTCTTTTTTAACCTTTTCGGCCTTGGGCTTCTTTTCTTTTACCCGCTTTTCCTTTTTGGGCTTTTCTTTTACGGGATTTCCGTTTTCATCAACTTCATAAAGCGTAGGCTCGCCTTTTTTGCTCTTTTTTTCCTTTTTGTTTTTCTTCGCTTCCTTTGGCTCGGCGGCAGGGTCGGGCATAGGAGCATGCGGAGACTCGGGTGTTGGAGCGGGAGCCGATGCAGGTGCTTGCTCGGCTTGTCTTGCGTTTTCATGCTGTGTTAAATCTACAAAGCCGTCGTTGGCGGGCGCGGGAGCCGACGAGAAATCGGGAAGATCGCTTGGAAGCGAGCCCCCTGCCTTGGAAGGTGACGGCGTGTAGTCGGGAACCTGCACGGACTTGTTTTGCGAAGCCTCGCCGCCGGACGAAAGATTGATAATACCACCGGCCTCGATACTGTCCTTTTGCTCCTCCGACAGCTCAGGCGGCAGTTCTCTGAGAGTTACTTTTTTAAATACGGTCTCTTCTTCCGCTGCTCCGTCCTCGTCATCTTCATCGAAAATATCCAAATCATTCAGCCCCAGCGATTCGCTTTCTTCCATAAACTGCGAGGCAGAACGGAGCATTGCGTCGATCGCGGCACTGTTATCTATCGGTGCGCCCGAAATATCGTTATCGAAAAGCACGCTTGTAGGTGCTCCGCAGGAAGGGCAGTTTTCCATATCCTGGGAAACTTCTTCTCCGCATGCGGGGCATTTGATCGTTTCGGTAGGCATAAACAGACTCCTTTCATCAAGAAGGATATGTATTTTTATTTAATCAAATTTACATACATTAAATATTTTATCATTATTGAGGGAAAATGTCAATGGTTACATAAAGAAAAATCTCTAAACTTTTCCGAAACAAACATTTGACATTTTTACTTAAAAGGTGTATAATAAAACAGAATATTTATCATGTGCCGATAAAACTTAACAAATTGACAAAAAAATAAAAAAATAAACCCGCAAAAGGAAGGAAAAAACAAATGGGCTTAATGGATAAAATTTTCGGAAGCTACTCCGAAAAGGAGCTTAAGAGAATAGAAGCTAAAAAGCAGGCGACCTTGGATTTAGAGCCTAAATATGCCGCTATGAGCGATAAGGAATTGCAGGAACAGACCGCTGTTTTAAAGGAAAGACTTGCCAAGGGCGAAACTCTTGACGATCTTCTGCCCGACGCTTTTGCCGTATGCAGAGAGGCCATGTGGAGAGTTATCGCGATAAAACCCTATCCCGTTCAGATATTGGGCGGTATCGTTTTGCATCAGGGCCGTATCGCCGAGATGAAAACCGGTGAAGGCAAGACCTTTGTCGCGGCTTTGCCCTCTTACCTTAATGCGCTGTCCGGCAAGGGCGTGCATGTCGTTACCGTTAACGATTACCTTGCAAAGCGCGACAGCGAGCAGATCGGACGCGTACACAAATTTTTGGGTCTTACCGTCGGACTTATAGTGCACGGAAAGGATAACAACGAGCGCAGAAAGGCTTATAACAGCGATATAACCTACGGTACAAACAACGAGTTCGGCTTTGACTACCTCCGCGACAACATGGTGGTAAGAAAGCAGGATTTAGTGCAGCGCGAGCATAATTTCGCCATAGTGGACGAGGTGGACTCCATTTTAATAGACGAAGCCCGTACTCCTCTTATTATTTCGGGTCCCGGAGACAAATCCACCGATCTTTACGAAAAGGCGGATAAATTCGCGGCAGGCTTAAAAAGCTATACCATGGTAGAGACCGACTCCAAGGAAAATCAGGACGATTATGACGGAGATTATCTTATAGACGAAAAGGCGAAAAGCGCGACCCTGCTTCCGAGAGGCGTTAAAAAGGCGGAGCAGCATTTCGGCGTTGAGAACCTTATGGACCCCGACAACCTTACCCTGCTCCACCATATCAATCAGGCCATAAAGGCTCACGGAATAATGCACCTTGACGTTGACTATGTCGTAAAGGACGACGAGATCATTATCGTTGACGAGTTTACGGGACGTCTGATGTTCGGCAGACGCTTTAACGAGGGTCTGCACCAGGCAATTGAAGCAAAAGAGGGAGTAAAGGTCAAAAACGAGAGCAAGACCCTTGCCACCATTACATTCCAGAATTTCTTCCGTCTTTACGACAAGCTGTCGGGTATGACGGGTACGGCAATGACCGAGGAGGACGAGTTCAGAGGCATTTACAAACTGGACGTGATCGAGGTCCCAACCAATAAGCCCGTAATAAGAGAAGATCATCAGGATCAGGTATACAAGACCGAAAACGGCAAATTCAACGCCGTTATTGAGCAGATAAAGGCTTGCCATGAAAAGGGTCAGCCTGTGCTTGTGGGTACTATTTCTATTGAGAAATCCGAGCTTTTGTCCAAAATGTTAAAGAGAACGGGCATAAAGCACGAGGTATTAAACGCCAAGAACCATGAAAGAGAAGCGGAGATAGTAGCGCAGGCAGGCAAAAAGGGCGCGGTAACTATCGCCACCAACATGGCGGGACGCGGTACCGATATTATGCTGGGCGGAAACCCCGAATATCTTGCCAAAGCCAAGATGCGCAAAATGGAGATAGACGACGAGCTGATAAACGAAGCTACCGGCTTCTCCGAAACCGACGACGAAAATATTATCGAAGCGAGACGCTTGTTTAAAGAGCTTAACGATAAATTCAAGGAAGAGATCGCTCCCGAAGCGGAGGAGGTACGCAAGGCAGGCGGCCTGTACATTTTGGGTACGGAGCGTCACGAATCGAGACGTATCGACAATCAGCTCAGAGGCCGTGCGGGACGTCAGGGCGACCCCGGCGAAAGCTGCTTCTTCATTTCAATGGAAGACGATCTCATGAGAATTTTCGGCGGCGACCGTATTCAGGCAATGATGGAAACGCTTCGTATCGACGAGGATATGCCCATTGAAAACAAGGTGCTTACACGAACCATTGAGTCCTCTCAGAGAAAGATCGAGGGCAGAAACTATTCGATACGCAAAAACGTACTTGATTTCGACGACGTTATGTCTCAGCAGAGAGCCACCATTTACTCTCAGCGCGCAAAGGTTCTTAACGGCGAGGACGTAAGCGGCAGCATAAAGTCCATGATGAAGGAATATATCACCGAGACCGTTAACCAGTTCTGTCAGGGAGACCTGCCCGAGGATTGGAATATCGAGGGACTTCGCGACAGCTTAATGGGCTTTGTAACCACTCCCGAGGACCTGCGCTACACCAAGAGCGAAAGGCAAGAGCTTGAAAAGGAAAAGGTTGAGGAATTTCTCCAAAATCGTATTACCGAGCTGTATGAAGCAAAAGAACAGGAGATCACTCCTCAGATAATGAGAGAGGTTGAGCGCGTCGTACTGCTTAAAAACGTTGATATGAAATGGATGAACCATATTGACGCAATGGACGATTTGAAAAAGGGAATTTACCTCCGCTCAATGGGACAGAAGGACCCTGTTGTTGAATACAGACTTGAAGGCTTCGCGATGTTTGACGATATGATCGCCTCAATACGCGAGGATACCGTAAGAATGATACTGACCGTCAAGGTGCGCAGGGAAGACCCCCCGCAGCGTCAGCAGGTATTAAAGCCCGCGCCCACACCTCCCACTTCTCCCGCAGCTCCCGTTAAAACACCCTCTTCAAAAAAGGTGGGAAGAAACGATCCATGTCCCTGCGGAAGCGGCAAAAAGTATAAGAAGTGCTGCGGAGCGGACGAGTAATCAGACCGATAACAAATAAACAAAGTAAACCGACGCTTCGGTCATAAAGAAAAACTTTAAATTACGCTACGGTATTTTACTGTACGCGGCTATTTACAATATTCAGAGAGGTATCAAAATGGATATATTGTTATCTACCGGTTCACAAGCAGTAAACACATATTCTTCCATTGTCGATTTAAGCAAATATGTGGGAGATACAAGCACAAACGTGGAAAAAACCAACGATGAAAACCTTACATTCGCAATGTGTCTCTATACTAACGGAGCGGGAGACGGTTTACCCGGGAAAACCATAGCTAAAATAGACCTGTTGAGCGGTACAAACGGTCTTTATAATACCATACTCGGAATAAGCATGACGGATATAGTAAACAGACCGCCTCCCGCCGATGCGTCGGACAATATTAAGGATATAACGGACGAAGGCAAGGGTGAAACAACGGACAATAAAAATGACGTTGACATCGATAAATTTTACGCCGCAATCGCAAGCGAAGCTCCTTTCTCCGTTGAGGAGGAAAAAAGCAGGGAAGCGGAGTTTGAAGATATGTACGTAAAATCGTCGGCTTATCTTTACGCCTTTACCGAAGAAGAAAAAAACACGTTATCTCATGACGAGTATATTGAGAAAAGCAAGGAGAACTTAGAAAGCTTAAACGCGGAATCGGGTTCTCTGCGCATTCCCGTTGGCGCGGGTGAGCTTCCTCGGCTGATGGACGATATTTTAAGCGCGCTGGCGGAGGGCTTGTCCTTTGCGGAGGCCTTGCAGGGACAGATCGACAGGTACAGCGATAATGAAAACGCGCAGGTTGATTTTATCTGGGTAAATCCCGACAGCGGTGAGGTTACGGGTGCTTACAGAAAAGAAAGAGAGGTCGACGACGGCGAATGGACGCAGCTGTTTGACGACGACAGCGCGGTTTTGCGCTTGGCCGATGATTTCGCTTCTTTTATAAGATACGCGGTTTTCGCTTTGGAAAGCGACGACCCGGAAAGAGTGCAGGAGTTTATAACTCACTTGAAGAACAAGCAGGTATATGCCGATTACTTGCGTTATATAGCCGATACCGACTCTCAGGCGGATATTCAGGGGATAATGGAGCTTATTATAGCCAATTTGACCGCCGCGGGAGTAATAGGCGGCGGAAGCACCGATAAGGAACCCGATAACGGCGATATTGCCGGATCGGGCGCGGCGGACGGCACGGAAGAGGGCAGCGGGGAAAATAACGAGACGGCTCCCCTAATCCCCGACACCGAATCGAGCTCCGAATTGGCACCCAAGGAAGAATTGGAGGAGATTATCGACAGCATTGCGGACGGCAATGATGGGGATAACGCAGGCGAAGAAACCGTTGCATAGGAAATCGACGGATAGGATTTTTTAAAATTGAATTTGACGGGGGAACAACATGAATATCGGCTCTACATACGGACAAAACGTCAAGCAAAGTGTTTATGCTCTGAAAATGAAATCCGTTTCTTCTTTTGCCGCCGAGGATTTGGGAACGTTTGACGACTGCGCAAAAACCATGCGCATTAAAACCAAAGGCGGGGAAAAGCTAATAAAATTCAATCCCTATACACTGGAAGTAAATGACATTACCACTACCGACGCCGAAAGAGAGCAGGACCCCATTTACAAAAAGCTGAAAGCGGCGGGACTTATTGATGACGATCAGGAAAAAGCCGGTGAAAGAGCCAAGAATTTCGATGACAGCCTGCTGGGTACCGTACGTTGGCATTACGAAAACTTATTGGCAATGAAAAAAGTGTGGGAAACCGTGGTTAAAATAGAGGAAGACCAAATGGAGGAGATTTTTGACCGCTTGGAACACAACACGGGCGACGAACTTTCCACCGAAGGCGTTACCGAGGGAGCGGCTTCAAGCACGGACGAGGCTTTGAAAGTCAGTGAAAATGAAGGCGCGGAACAAAACGACGGTATGCAGTCGGATTACTTATAAGATAAAGAACTCCTTACAAAAGAAAGGACCGTAATATGGCAGAAATAAGACCCTTCAAGGGACTTCGCTACACCGAAAAGGCGGGAGATATAAAGGCTCTCTGCTGTCCTCCGTATGACATTATCGGAGAGGAGCAAAGAGCGGCACTTATCGATAAAAACGAACATAACCTTATCAGATTGGAGTTACCCGTTATCGGCGGCAGCGAAGATCTGACCCCATACCGTGAGGCGGCTTCAACTCTCCGCGGCTGGTTAAAAGAGGAAATATTGAAGCGCGACGAAAGCGACGGCCTTTACATATACGAAATGGAATTTTCCGCTCTCGGAAAAGGCTATAAGGTCAAGGGCTTTGTTTCTTTGGTAAAGCTGGAGCCGTTCAGCAAGGGGATTATCCTTCCTCATGAGGAGACACTGTCAAAAGCCAAAGCCGACCGCTTTAATTTAATGAAAACCACCGGCTGTAATTTCAGTCAGATTTATTCGTTATATATGGACGAGGATAACTCGGTGTTCGGTCTTATTGACAATGCCTCAAAGGGCGTTCCCGACAGCGAGTTTACCGATGACGACAATGTTACTCACCGCATGTGGCGTCTGACCGATACCGAGACCGTAAACAAGATCGCGGAAAAAATGGCCGATAAAAAATTATACATAGCGGACGGTCATCACCGTTACGAAACGGCCCTTAACTTTAAAAAATACGTTGAGGGCAATCTTGACGAAACAGGCAGCAGCGATTATGTTACAATGATGCTGGTAAATATGGAAAACAGCGGACTTGTGGTGTTCCCCACTCACAGAATAGTAAGAGACCTGCCTGAATTTGATTATAACGCGGTTTGCGAAAAATGCGGGGATTATTTTGAGGTAACTCCTTATCTTAACAGGGAAAAGGGCGAGATCGGACTTGAAGAAGCCTACAAAAACGGCGAAAAGGCTTTCGTTTTGTTTACGGGAGACAACAATTACACTTTGTTAAAGCTAAAGGATATTTCCGTAATGGACGATCTGCTTCCCGAGGGCTGTAAGGCGTTAAGACAGCTTGACGTAAGCGTTTTGCACACCCTTGTTTTGGAAAGGATTTTCGGTATTGACAAGGAAAACATGGCGAATCAGATAAACCTTACCTATACAAGAAGCGCGGACGAAGCATTGGCGGCGGTAGACGGAAAAAGAGCGAACTGCTGTTTCCTGCTTAACCCCACAAGAGTTGAAGAAATAAGAGAGGTAGCGGCGGCGGGAGATAAAATGCCGCAAAAGTCCACCTATTTCTATCCCAAGCTTACAACCGGGCTTGTAATGAATAAGATATTTGACTGATTTTTAAAGGAGCTGTTTAAATGCTGAAAACGGAAATACAAAACGAGCTTGAAAACCACATTTTGCCCTTTTGGGACAGTCTTTGCGACTATGAAAGGGGCGGCTTTTACGGTTTTATGGATAACGGCCTGAAATTGGACAAAGACGCGCCAAAAGGGGTCATACTTCATTCGAGAATACTTTGGTTTTATTCAAACTGCTATTTGGTTTTGGGTAAAAAGGAGTATTTGGAGAAAGCAAGTCACTGCTTTGATTTTTTGAAAAAATACTGCGTTGACAGAGAAAACGGCGGCGTATACTGGCTGATGAACGCCGACGGCACCGTTAACGACTCAATGAAGCATACCTACTGTCAGGCGTTTTTTGTTTACGCCATGTCAAGCTACTATGACGCTTCGGGGGATAAGGAAGCCCTTGATTTGGCAATGAGCGTGTTTGAAACGATAGAAACAAGGTGTGTTGACGATGTGGCTTATCTCGAAGCGCAGAGCAGGGAATTTAAGCTTATCGAAAACGACGCTCTTTCGGAAAACGGCTTAATGGCGGATAAAACAATGAATACCGTTTTGCATTTAATAGAAGCCTATACCGAATTGTATCGAGTAAGCAAAAACGAAAGAGTTCTTGAAAGACTGAAATTTCAGCTTAATTTGACCTATGATAAGATCTACGATAAAGACGGCTCCAAGCTTTTGGTATTTTTCGATAAAGACATGAATGTTATCGGCGATATTCACTCTTACGGTCATGACATCGAGGCAACATGGCTGTTGGACAGAGCCTGCGATATTATCGGAGACGCTGAGATCACCGAAAAAATTTCCGAAATGAACGAAAAGATCGCCGCAAATATAGCTGAGATCGCCTTCAAGGACGGTTCGATCTTAAATGAACGTGAAAACGATAAAATAAACACATGGCGTATCTGGTGGGTACAGGCTGAAAGCGTCGTCGGTTTTCTGAACGCTGCGCAGCGGTATAATAACTCCGAGTACAAAGAAATAGCACAATCTGTCTGGAACTACATCAAGGAAAGCATTGTCGATAAGCGTCAGGGAGGGGAATGGTACTCGCAGGTAGACGAAAACAACGTTCCCGCAAGCTTCAAGGCGACTGTCGATCCGTGGAAATGCCCGTATCATAACGGCAGAATGTGCTTAGAGGTAATTAAGAGAAGCGAGTGATTTATTTACTCTGTACCGATCTTTGATCAAAAAAGGAATGATTATAAAGATGAAAAAAGGCTGCATTAAAATATTTACGGCGGTGCTGCTCTCATTGTCTTTGACTGCCTGTTCTTTATCTCAGACCGACGGCGAAATAGATATTCCGATTTACGACGGCTCTCAGAACGACGATTACACTACCGTAGAGGTAAAGAGAATGGATCTGTCGTCGGGGGAGAAAATAGGCGCGTTTATCGGCTATGCTTTTTCCGACGCTTTATCTGCCGCCGCAGGCGGTAACTTGGTATCCTACAACATTTCCAAATATCAGGAGCTTAAGGAAGGGGATGTTATAGCGGTGNTAGACAGCTCCGCTTTGGATTACACATACCGCAGACAGGAGATATTGACTCAGTCCGCATATGAAAGCTATCTTGCCTTAGGCACCGAGGCCGCAAGGCTGGAATACGAATACGAAAAATCCATACTCGATTCCATACAGTATCAGATAGACTGCTATACAATAAGAGCACCCTATGACTGCGTGGTATCAGACGCCGCAAATCTTACCGAGGGGCAGGAGATAGAGGCGGGTACTTACGTTTGCTCGGTAGCTCACCCCGATGAGATATACGCTTATCTTACCGAAGGTCTTAAAAGCGGAGACGAGAGCAAATTTAAGTTAGGCGCGAAGGTTTCCGTTACACTGACCGGCAGCGATTACGAGGGTACGGTAATAAGCGTNCCCCAAAGCGGTTCTTACAAGTTTGACTTAAAGTATACAAAGGAAAATATGTTTTTTGAGGCTCCTCAATCGGGCCCCATTGCCGCTGACAGCAGCAAGAATATTATTATCGGATTTGAACCCGAGGTGCTGGAAGCTCTGCTTACCGATACGCCCAANGCGGTGGTNGCGGGCTGGGCTACGGTCAACGTGACTACAAGAAAAATGAGCAATGTGCTTGCCGTTCCCATGGGGGCGGTGTCGAAACGTGAAAACTCCTANGTTTATCTTGTGAACAACGGTCAGCGCATACAGACGCCTGTCATTACGGGAGGAACTATTGACGGATATACGATAATAACCGGCGGGTTAAAGGAAGGGGATATTATTTCGGAGTCATTTAAGTAATATTGCAGGTGTAATATCAGAGCATGCTCACATAAAGTCCGACATCGTCTTTTCGGCATATCGGTTTNATGTGAGCATGCTCTGAATTTTATTTATNGTGTTATTCGGAATTATACTAATCTCTGTTTAATACTAATCCCTATTAAAACTGTTGGANTAGTGTTTAGGGTGCAATCCCTTTTTAAACTGTGGGTATTTCGTCAGTTTAANAAGGGATTGGTNTAAAAAGCCATNTNATCCACTTTTTAACAGATATTAGTATTACACCCTAAACCGTATTTCCGTAGGCGAAAGCCCGTAATACCCTCGTATCTTCCTGCTCATATCGTTTGCGCAGCAAAATCCCGTATTCAGGGAAATATCCGAAAACTTCATATCGGTATGACAGATCAGCTCATACGCCCTTGTACAGCGGATATGGGAAAGATACTCGCGGGGGGACATTCCCGTTTCGGCTTTAAANGCGTGAGCGAGATAGCCTTCGCTGATGTAGTTGTCCAACGCTATTTGCGAGATTTTTATGTTATCCGCGTAATTTTGTTCAATATAAGCGCGAACCTTATTTGTCAGCCGTTTTGCGGAATGTTCGGCGGCTTCGGGTTCACGCGGTTTTATCACCTCGTAAATTTCCGATATGACCTCCAACGCTGCGCTCAGCTCCGCGTAAATGTTTCCGCCGTTTTTAAAAATATCCGTCATATGCTCGAACCCGATCCGCAGTTTATCAGAGCTTCTTCGGCAAATAAAACCGCTTTTGCTTGTATCGGTAAGCATTGCGAAAAGATCGGGACGGACAAGCTGTTTTCTCAGCTCCCAAGGATTTATGACCGCTATAAATCTTTTATATTCAATATCCGTCGCCACTTTTACATTGTGATGCTGGCGGCTTTTTATCAGCAGGCAGTCGCCGTCTGTAAGTGATACGGAAAATTCTTCGGAGGACACCTTGACGCTGCCCTTTACGATATACATCAACTCGCAGGAGGTGTGCATATGGCTGACGTTGTATATTGGGTTTTCGTAATATCCGGCGTGTTCGATTATTGCCATAAAATCACCTGCTTTCGATATATTAGTATATCACATGTTTTTATGATACGCAATACATAATGGCAGATTTTTTATAGAAATAAGCAGATTATATGATGTTCTGATTTAAATTATAGGCTACAATTACAGTAATAATTCTTGAAGGAGCATATCATATGAACATCAGAAAATTTATATCGATCGCGTTATGCGCTGCAATGATACCTTGCTGTCTCACGGGCTGTTCAAGTGCCGGGACGGGCGATGAGACGGAGAAAACGGAGGAAACGAGTATGGAAATAACCACCGAAGCGGCTGCGACCGAGGAGGAAAAGGAAGTACCAATTGCAGATGTAAACATGTCCTATAAAAATATAACCATAGACGGAAATACTGTAAACAATGATGAGGGTACTGTTTTCAGAGGTCTCGGCGCGGTTACGGGAAATAATTCCTCGCGTCTGCTTATGGATTACAAGACCCAAAATCCCGATGCGTATTGGGAGATAATGAACCTCCTGTTCAAGCCCGATTACGGCGCGGGTCTTACGCATGTTAAAATCGAATTCGGTTCGGACGTCAATTCCTCCTCGGGAACAGAGCCGTCTATAATGCGCTCGGCCGACGAAGAAGCGGACGTTACGAGGGGCGCGGGATTTATGTTTGCCGCCGACGCGCTTTCTATAAATCCCGACATCACCGTTGACCTGCTCCGCTGGGGCGAACCGAAATGGATCACCGACGCCTTTGCCGAGAGCAATGAAGCAGGCTATGAGGCAAGGTACAAGTGGTATAAGTCCGCTATTGACGGTGCATATGACACATATGGAATGAAATTCACCCATATAAGCGCGGATATGAATGAAACCGCAAATGTTGATACCGACTGGATAATATACTTTGCGGACAGGTTAAACAATGAGACAGACGAGCGTTACGATTACGGAGAAATCAAAATAGTAGCGTCCGATGAGCTTGGCTCGTGGAAGATCGCCGATGAAATGCTGTCAAACGAAAAGCTGATGGAATCTGTTGATATTCTTGCGGAGCATTACAACACATGGGCGAACGACAATGTAAAAAAGCTGAACAGCGAATACGGCAAGGAGGTTTGGTATACCGAGGGAGTTGCCTCCACAAATATCGCCAAGCTTGCGGTAACAAGCAACGGAAGCGGCCTTAACGGAACAAACGGCGCGCTGGACGTGTGCAACAGAATTATAAACGGTTATTATAACGGTAAAATGACTATGTACGAATATCAGCCCGCAGCGGCAGCTTATTACTCGGGCGCGAAATTCTTTCCGAAATCTCTTTTGAACGCGCAGACTCCCTGGAGCGGATACTATGAAGCGGACTGCGGCATCTGGACCTCCGCGCATTTTACGCACTTTATAAAGAACGGCTGGAGGTATATTGACAGTGCCTGCTACGGAGACGGCAAGGAAAATCACTCCATATCCGAGACCACAAACAACTACATGACCGTTACCGATACGGAAACGGGCGACTATTCTATCATAATCTGCAACGACAGCGATGAGCAGAGAAATTACACCTTTACTCTCGAAAATATGTCCAAGGCCGATTCCGATATTACTGTATGGGAAACCCGAGGCCCTGATGAAGGGCAGGCTTATGACGAGAATTATTTTAAAAACATAGGCACTTACCGCCCTGCGGAAAACGACGGAAATTACTCTTATTCCATTGAGGTAAAGCCCTATTCCATAGTTACGGTAACTACCCTTGAAAAAACCGCCGATATTTCCGTTTACAACTGCGGATATACCGACATTCCGCTTGATGTGGATTACACCGACGATTTTGAATATTCCGCCGAGTTTCTTTCCGTAAGAGGAAACGCGCCGCTTTATACCACAGATTACGGCGGAGCTTTCGAGGTAGCGGAGGATAACGGAAACAAGGTGCTTATGCAGATGATAAACGCGGACAATAAGCCCACCGACTGGAGATACCGCGGCACACCCAATCCGATAACCTCTCTCGGCGACGACCGCTGGAGCAACTATTCCGCCGAAATAGATTTTAAATTCGCAAGCGACGCTTCCGACAACTATATTTCCTTCGGAAGCCGCTATTTGACGGCCGAGCTTAATGTAAACACCGCCGAAAACGGTTACAGCGTAAAGTTCTCGCCAAGCGGCGATTGGGTATTTTCCAATAACGCCAAAAGCCTTGAAAAAGGAACGGTAGAGGGCTTTGACAGCACACAATGGCATACCTTGAATATTACGGCGGTCAATAACACCGTTACCGCCGCGATCGACGGAAACAATATTTTGGAGTATACCGACGAGGGATTCTATAACCATTCGGGAAGAGTATCTATCGGCAGCGGGCTTTACAATAACGTTTTCGACAATCTTAAGGTATCGCCCTCGGGCAGCAGCAATATCGTTACAAGAATAGACGACCACGATCCTCGTGTCACTTATACAGGCGAATGGGACAGAACGGTTCCCGACGGCTACGTTCACTTTAACCGTACGCGCTCAAAGGCTGTTGTAAGCGAAGAAGGCGGAGAGGAGCAAAGCTTTGAGTTTTCCTTTGAGGGCGATCACTTCGCGCTGATCGGTCAGACGGAAAAGACGAAATTTGACGTGTATATTGACGGAGAGCTGCTTGAAACAGCGGAGACCGCGCAAAATGCCGCAAGACAGTGTTATTATACCGCCGATACAGAGCAGGGAAGTCATAACGTAAAGGTCGTTGTTAAAGAGGGCAAGTTCTATATTGACGTTATAGAGTATTGAATATATCATAAATTCGGAAAGAGGTTTTGATCATGTTTGAGATCAAGGATAAATTTTATTTAAACGGCAAGCCCTTTCAAATCATATCCGGCTCGATCCACTATTTCAGGACCGTTCCCGAGTATTGGCGGGATCGTCTTGAAAAGCTGGTTAATATGGGCTTAAACACCGTTGAATCATATATTCCGTGGAATTTTCACGAACCCGACAGAGGTGAGTTTTTGTGGAACGGTATGCGGGATATTTGCCGATTTATCGAAACGGCGCGGGAGCTTGGGCTGTATATGATAATTCGTCCTTCGCCTTATATTTGCGCCGAATGGGAATTCGGAGGACTTCCCGCTTGGCTGCTTAAGGACAGGAGCATGAGACTGCGCTGTTCTTATAAGTCTTACCTTGACGCGGTCAAGGATTATTATGCCCAGCTTATGCCGCGGCTTGCTCCTTATCAAATCGACAGAGGCGGAAATATTATTTTGATGCAGATAGAAAACGAGTACGGCTACTATGGAAACGATACGGCATATCTTGAATTTTTGCGGGATACCATGCGAGAGCTTGGAATAACCGTTCCTTTTGTTACTTCGGACGGTCCTTGGAGCGAGCATATTTTTAAATCGGGAATGGTCGGCGGCGCGCTGCCCACGGGAAATTTCGGTTCAAGCGCGGAATGGCAGTTCGGACAGATGAAGCAGTTTATAGGCGATAACAAGCCGCTTATGTGCATGGAATTTTGGAACGGCTGGTTTGACGCATGGGGCGAGGAGCATCACACTACCGCTCCCGAAAAAGCCGCGGCCGAGCTTGACGAATTGTTAAAGCGCGGCAGCCTGAATTTTTACATGTTTGAAGGCGGTACAAATTTCGGATTTATGAGCGGACGAAACGGTGGAAACAAGACCGCCGATGTGACATCATACGATTATGACGCTCCGCTTGCCGAGGACGGCAGTATCACCGAGAAATACAAGCTTTTCAAGGAAGTAATCTCAAAATACAGAAGCTTTGAAGAAATTCCGCTTACAACGGAGATCAAGCGCAAATCCTACGGAGAGATAACCTGTTCGGCAAGGGTTGGGCTGTTTTCGGTTATCGAAAGCATATCCGAACCCGTGCGCTCCGTCTGTCCGCTTTCAATGGAGGACATAGACTGCAATTACGGATATGCTTTGTATAGGCTGAAGATAAGGGCTACGGAGCCTGTAAATGAAATTCGGCTTGAAAACGCGGCTGACAGGATTCTTTGCTATCACAACGGTGAATATCTTTACACCGCCTTTGGAGATAATATGCACGAGAAATTTGAGCCGAGGGAAAAGCGCGCGGGTGGAATGATCGAGCTTTTATGCGAGAATATAGGGCGCGAAAATTTCGGAACGGGAATTGAAAATCAGCGCAAGGGCATTTTGGGCGGTGTTAAGATAAACGACCACCGCTGCTTCGGTTATGAAATATTTCCTTTGCCATTGGACGAAATGCAGCTTGACAAAATTGATTTCGGCAGGGAATATTCCGAGAACGTACCGGCTTTTTACAGGTTTGAATTTACCGCCGACGAGCCCTGCGATACATTCCTTGATACTGCGGGCTTCGGTAAGGGCTGTGCCTTTGTTAACGGCTTTAACTTGGGCCGTTTTTGGGAAATCGGGCCGCAGAAAAGGCTGTATGTACCTGCACCGCTTATTAAAAAGGGTAAGAATGTTATCGTGGTTTTTGAGACCGAGGGAAAATCCGCAGATAAAATCCTTCTTTCCGATACTCCCGATTTATACTAATAACCATTTTGACACAGGATAAAATTAAAGTCAAAATGGTTATTGCACCCGAAGCACTATTAACCAATTAAAAACCATTTTCCTATTTTTAATTGGTTAATAGTATTAGGATAAAAGGGACCGCACTATTATGAGAATAGCATGAAGCATATTGAAAAACGGGTTATCCAAATATGCTCTGTTGTAAAAGAATAAAATAAAATCGGGAACCGTTTCAGTTAAACGGTTCCCGATAAATATTTTTGTTATGATCAAGTTTGTAAACAATATCAATATGCTTATGTTGCCTATGACCAAACATTTTTTCGATACAATCGAATATCAAAGCTTACTTGATAAGACCCGCAATGCAAACGCCCTTGTTCAGGTCGCCGCGGTAATTAAACTTACCTGCCTTAACAGCAGCTATAAAGTCATAATCGCCGGAAGCGATCTTCTTGATCTCTTCAGCAGAGGTGTCTACGATACCGTCTGCAAGATAGTAGTCAGACTGAATAACCTGCTTGTCGTATTCGGGGTCGGCATTAACCGCAATGTAGAATGTGCCTATCTCAAAAACATTGACTTGAATAGCGACAGCGTAAGGAATATCCTTTACGTTCTTTTTTTCAAGCTTTTTCCAGATAGCGGTAGTCAGATCATCAAGAGTTACGGCCGTCTTAGCAGACTTCTTTGCCCTTGTGGCAGCAGGCTTTGCAGCCTTTACAGCCTTTGTGGTCTTGGTGGTTCTTGTGGTCTTTGCCTTCTCTGCCGGCTTCTTCGCCGCAGTCTTCTTTTCAGCAGGAGCTTTTGCGGCTGCTGGGGTGGTCTTAGCTGTCTTTTCGGCAGCCTTGGTGATTTTCTCGTCAGCCATAATCGGTTCTTCCTTTCGTATCCGCACTGCGGAGAGGTTATATAAAAGTTAATTTATATTATTATAATAACACATATCAAAAAAAAATACAAGCTTTTTTACAAAATTAAACTAAATTTTTGTCAAATTTTTTCAAAAAAAGTAATATTTATCCAATTTTACAAAATTGAATAGGCTGAGCGGTTAATACCGGAAAATATGAACGTTCCGTGATTCGGAGTACTGCACATAAAAAAGTTAACCGACAGTTAAACCGCTTTTGCATATTATTCGTTTGTAATTGCCGAAAAAACTGTTATAATATAATCAGTGAACAGATCTGTTTATTTTATAATCAAGGAGTACATATATGGAACTGAACATTGGAGCAAATATAAAACGCCTGCGTCTTGCAAAAGGATTTACGCAGGAACAGCTTGCAAATCTTTTGAGCGTATCAACGGCGGCGGTAAGTAAATGGGAAACCAAAAACATCTATCCCGATATTACTGCGCTTTTTCCTCTTGCCGAGATTTTTGAGGTCAGCATGGATGAGCTTTTGGGTTACGATCAGATAAAGGTGAAGGCTGACATAGATAAGCTGATCTCGGAATATCAAACATTAAAAGTTAACGGAAACTTTGCGGAAGCGAGCAAACTTATTGCGTCGGCAAGAAAAAAGTATCCTAACGATTATCGTATCATGAATGCGTACATGTGGGATAAGGCCGGAGGCAAAGCAGGGGATCATACTGAAACACTGCTTAAAAATCAGAAGGAATTTACGCAAATATGCAATTGCATTTTGGCAGGATGTACCCAAGAAAACCTGCGAATTGAAGCAATCAATATGAAAGCAAAGCTTCTTCATACCGGGGGCGATACCGAAGGTGCTCTTGAGATTTTGTCACAGCTTCCCGACTTGCAGGCACCTATGTTAAAGGAAGCTCTTTTCGGTAAGGATACGTTCGAATTTCGCTATTGGAACAAGAGAAATTGTTATGGTCTTATGAATGTTACGGCTATCAAGCACGCCCGTATTGTATGGTTTGACCCATTGCTTTCCATAGCCGAAAAAATTGAACGAATCGAGCTTATTGCAGAAACGTTTTCCGAGACAGGTCAAAAGAAGGATTTTGAATTTTTCTGTATCGGAGAGCAGGCAATATACTCACTGTTGGCAGATATGCTCACGGTAGGCGGCGCATCTGTTGAAGATGTGATCCGTATAAGAGAAAAAGAATTTGCCGCTATGGAAAAGATGATGAGACTTGCCGAATCCGATGAGATACTGTACGAATGTATTGAAAAAACTTATAAAACCAACGATATGATCGCATGGAGATTAAAGCGTCTTTTATCCTCGCCGCATACTCAATTTGCAAAATATCGTGAAAATCCCGAATATATGGAAATGCTTTCCGGGTGGAAAAGGTAGGCAACAAAGCAGTTCATGCGGCAGTTCTAACCTTCTGCGCCATTTTAAAATGATTTGATGGAGCTGTAAAAATATTGTGCTCGGCACCGCACGGGCTTTTACGTTGTGCTAATACTTGGAATTGCGTTTTATATAATGCTTTTTTTGCCCGAAGCAGGCGGCACCGCTCCCGCGGGGGGCTTAAGGTGACACCAAAAGGGGAGAGATGGTTCTGTAAAAAAGCACTCGATTGTTTGTGTAGAAATAACGTTTTTTCTGTTACATTAAGCTTTTTTAAAAAAAAGTTTTTTCTTTGTGCTTTTTCACAGCCCCACTCTCCCCCCTTTAGGTTTCACCTTAAGAATCCCTTCCTTATCCCCCCTCTGGTATGTAGTGCTGATTTGTTTGTTGGTTTCTCTTTGTAAAGTAGCCTG
>JAAVIF010000042.1 GCA_014799365.1 Oscillospiraceae bacterium | reverse complement strand
GAATAATATGTGTATGCTGTTTTAGTGTAAATCGGTGTCAAAATTTGAGTGCTTGCATGAATAAATACTGATTTAATGCGATTTTTTTCGGTTTGTATCAAAAGTGTAATTTAACGAAAAGCCGAAATAAGCATTAAGCATAATTTCGGCTTTTTTATTATAGATTAGCATAACAAACTTTTATAATTAAAAAGCCCCATATCCAAAACATCTGTGTTTGAGATATGAGGTTAAGTTGTTGTTCATTTTTTATATTTCCAATACAAAACGAATTATTTTTCGTAATTAAAATGTGTCCTTATTCGAGTATAGTCCACTCTATGCGTGGTGCTGATTTTTTAGTTGTTTTCTTCAGAAAGTATGTGCGTGAAATGTCACTTAGGTAAGTTTGTCAATTGGCAGATGCCGATAATTTGCAATTATGCTGTGCTTTGTTTTTTTCATTTTTTTGAGGTGCTTCTTTCTTTTGGTTATGCCTCTTTTTCTATTTTTTCATTGAATTTTGGTGAAACTTAAGGGAAGAGGTATTGAAAAATCTCCGAAAAAAAAGTATAATGTAATTGGATTTTTACTTTCACGGTTTCAAACGGAGGATATTATGAAAAATTCAAAAAATAATTTTCTCAAATCGGGTATCGCCCTGTTCACCGCCGTATTACTCACCGTTTCGGCGGCGGGCTGCTCGGGCAATGTCGGTGAAAACGGCGGCGAAAGCGTTTCCGACAGCCCCTACGGATTAACGAACAATATCAAGAACGGCACGATCTTTCACTCATGGTGTCAATCCTTCAACACCATTAAGGAAAGCATGCGTGATATAGCTTACGCGGGCTTCTCCGCCATACAAACATCTCCGATAAACGAGTGCGTGGTGGGAGGAAACGGCGGCTTGCAGCTTAACGGCGAGGGAAAGTGGTATTATCACTATCAGCCTACCGACTGGACTATCGGCAATTACCAGCTTGGGACTAAGGAAGAGTTCACCGCCATGTGCGAGGAGGCTCACAAATACGGGATAAAGGTGATAGTGGACGTTGTACCCAACCACACCACACCCGACTTAGACAGCGTGGGAAAAGGACTTACGGACGCGGTTGGCGGTATCGATAAGCTTTACCACTCCAACGGGAAAAACGAAATAGTAAACTGGGCTGACCGCCTTGAATGTACCACGGGACAAATGGGAGGTCTCCCCGACGTCAATACCGAAAACAAGGCTTTTCAGGATTACTTTATAAAGTACCTTAACGAATGTATCGCCTGCGGCGCGGACGGATTCAGATACGACACCGCAAAGCATATAGGCCTGCCCTCCGACCCCACCGACCCAAGCTCGGAAAAGAACAATTTCTGGGAAAGAGTTACAACTGAAACGGATAAAGCCGACAGCATATTCAATTACGGCGAAGTGCTTCAAAGCGACGGCGAAAAAATAGAGGAGTATCAGCAGGCGATAGGCGGAACAACCGCCAGCGCGTACGGCGAAGCGGTAAGAAGCGCGATAACCTCACGGAGACTTAACGCCGCCGCTCTTACCGACCTTCAGATAAACACCGACGATCCCACCGCGGTAACATGGGTGGAATCCCACGATAACTACTGCAACGACGGCACGTCAAGCTCCCTTTCCGACAAACAGGTTGTTCTCGCCTGGGCTGTCATTGCCGCCAGAGAAAAAGGAACTCCCCTGTTTTTCGACAGACCCTACGGAAACACAAGCGGCAACATGTGGGGTACGATGAACCATATCGGAGCTGCGGGAAATCCTTTCTACAAGGACGACACGGTAGTCGCGGTCAACCGATTCAGAAACGCAATGGCGGGTGAAAAAGAAAATATCTCCAACCTTGACCGGGACGAAAGCGTACTGCTTATAGAAAGAGGCTCAAAAGGCTTGGTTGTCGTAAACGGCGGAAGATACAGCTATACATTGAACGCTGCCGTTTCCCTGCCCGACGGCAAATATATAAACAGAGCGGACGGAGAAACGGAATACACCGTTGAAAACGGCATATTGAGCGGTCTTATTTTTGCCGACAGCGCGATAGTGCTTTACAATGACGGATATTTGGATATAGAAAAATTAGGCACATTATCCATTGATACCGATACCTTTATTCTTACCGAAAACACCCCGATAACCGTAACCTTAAGAGCCGAAAACGCGCAGAACACATTTTATTCCGTTGACGGCGGAGAATACGTTTCCTTTAGCGACGGCGACCAGATCGAAGTCGGCAAGGATACTCAAAACGGAAAAGCGTCTGCTCTGACCCTTAAATCGGAGGACGGCAGCGGAAACACGCTGTCCGTTATGACCTTCTATTTTACCGTTCAGGGCAAGCGCAATGTTGAAGCGGGTACAAGGGTCTACTTCCAAAAGCCCGAAGACTGGAAGGATACGGTTTACGCTTACGTGTACGACGAAAGCACGGGCGCGGTCAAGCAGGCTGCGCCGTGGCCGGGAGTAAAATGCGAGCTTCAAGATGACGGGCTGTACGGTTACACCTTTGAGGAAGCGTGGGACAACGTTCTCTTGATCTTTACCGACGGTTCAAAGCAGATTCCGGGAGCAATGGAGCCGGGAATGGTGGTTGAAGCGGATAAGGTTTATACTGCCGAATAAAAAAGAAAAAACTGCCCTTTAAATTGCCGAAGCAATTTAAAGGGCAGTTTTTTATCATTACTAATCGGTATCAAGCAAGCCTTCGGAGACATTTTCCCCGTCCTCGCTGTCGGGGAGCGTGACCGTTTTCAGCTCTCTGTTAATAGCCTTTGTGCGCGTCCCGATAAGCTTGTCCAGTTCGTCGTCCGCCAAGCGAAGCTTATTGCGAACCTTTTCAAGAACCGTCTCAAAGTTTGCAAATTCCTTTTTGGCTTTTTCAAGCACCTTCCACACTTCCCCGCTTTTCTTCTCGATAGCAAGGGTTTTAAATCCCATTTGCAGGCTGTTTAACATTGCCGCCATGGTGGAGGGTCCCGTTATGTTGATCTTAAACTTATTCTGAAGCTCCTCCACAAGTCCTAAATTTATCACCTCGGCGTACAGCCCCTCAAAGGGCAAGAACATTATGGCAAAATTTGTGGTATAGGGCGGTGCTATGTATTTCAAGCTTATGCTCTTCGCGCATTCCTTGATCTCGGTAATAAGAGCGGCGCGCTTTTGCTTGATTTCGCCCTGATCGCCGCTTTCATAGGCTTCAAGCAGATTTTGATAACAATCCGCGGGAAATTTTGAATCAATAGGCAGCAAAACTGTTTCTTCGCTGTTTTTGCCCGGAAGCTTCACCGCAAAATCGACCCGTTCGCTGCCGCCCGGCTTAACGGGAATCTGCTCGGCAAACTGTTCGGGCGACAATATCTCGCTTAAGATAGCCCCTAACTGTATTTCTCCCATTGTTCCGCGGGTCTTGACGTTGGAAAGCACCTTTTTCAGATCGGAAACGCCGCTCGCCACCTGCTTCATCTCGCCCAAGCCCTGATAAACCTCGGTCAGACGCCGGTTTACCGCTTCAAAGGATTTGGATATTTTNTCGTCGAGTGTCTTTTGAAGCTTTTCGTTAACGGTNTTGTTGATCTTGTCAAGGCTTTCCCTGTTTTCAAGGCGCAGCCTTTCCATACTGCCCNTNTTNTCNNNNTGTATTTTTGTAAGCATGTTAAGAGTATCGGTGCGTATCGCGCTTAACTGCTCGGAAATACTTTTCTGCTGCTTCTGCTGCTCGTCTCTCAAGCCGCCTCCCAAGCGTGTTACGTTGTCGGCTACCTCGCTTCTCAGCTTGCTTTGCTGTTCGCGGTTCTCGCTTCCGATAAAGTCAAGCTTTGACATGATACCGTCAATGCTTTTTTCAATTTCACGCAGTCTTTTGTCATTTCCGTCATCGGATTTACCCGATACTTTTTGTATAAGTATTATACCTATAACTATTATGACAACGCATAAGACCGTTATAACAATTTCAAGAATGTCCATTTATTTTTGATTTTTCCTTTACTTTTTTGTCGGGCAGCAATAAAACCACAAAAGTAACTGCCGTAAAAATAATATCCGATAAATTAAGCGAAAACATCAGCACGGTCGCCGAAAGCATAAAAAAGATAACGGCGGNGGCTATAAGCTTTGAAAATATGCCCTTACCTTTAGCGTACCAAGTAAAAAAGGCAAATACGGGAGTCAAAGCCGAAAATACCGCCCAGCCGTATACAAAGGTCATGGAATAATATCTGTTGAGAAGCTCCGCGGAGAGATAGTATGTCAGAAGCATACCGACACAGTATAAAAATACGTTCAGGGAAGCTCTTTTGGGGCTTGCGCTGTAAACGGAAATTACAGCGCAGATCAAAACCCAAACGGATATTTTTGAAAAAATTTCTCCTAAGTTCTCAGTATATATGTCAAGCAGCTTTATAACAAACCCCGACATCAAACCTGCGGCGGAAATTAAAACCGTATTTAATACGGCCTTTTTCAAATTAACGCCTTTGGGCTTTCTGATTCGATTTAAAAAGGTTCCTAACGACATTTTTATTTTATTAAGGTTACTTGCTCAGGAATTTTTCCATTAAAGTGTGGCCTACTCCGATAAAGTTACCCGTCTGCTCCGCGCTTTCCTCGCAGAACTTATCAACGCCCTTTTCGGTTTTTCGGCTGTCATAAATAAGATAAGGCACCGGAGCGTTGGTGTGGGTTTTAAGAGCGAGAGGAGTGGGGTGATCGGGACAAATAAGTATTTTGATTTCTTCGCCCTCAAAGGCTTTTAATATCGGTTCCAAAATAAGCCCGTCAATAAGCTCTATGGACTTGACCTTGTTTTCGATCTCAAATCTGTGTCCGCATTCGTCGGGAGCTTCAACATGTATATATACAAAGTCGCTTTCGCTCTTTAAGGTATCGATCGCCGCCTGCGCTTTTCCGCCGAAATTGGTATCGATATAGCCCGTTGCTCCGGGAACGTCAATAACCTTCATTCCCGTAAACTTGCCTATACCTTTAAGCAGATCAACGGCGGAGATCATTGCTCCCTTAAGACCGTATTTTTCCTCAAAGGACATTAAATCCTTTCTTACTCCCTCGCCCCAAAGCCATATGCTGTTGGCGGGACGCAGACCCTTTTCAATTCTCTTTTTGTTTACAGGATGATCCTTTAACAAATCATACGATCTTTTCATCATATCAAGCAGCTTTTCACCGTTTTTGTTAACTCCGAGATAATCGGTGATCTTTCTGCCCGTAATATCGTGAGGGGGAGTTAACGTACCCACGTCAAGAGTGCCGTTATCCCAGATCAGGCAATGACGGTAGCTTACTCCGCTGTAAAAGCTGAATTCCTCATCGCCCATTTTTTCCTGAATAAATGCTATAAGCTCCGCCGCTTCCTCGCTGGAAATATCCCCCGCGCAGTAGTCCAAAATGGTTTTATCCTCGTAATTTTCCTCCTCGGACAATGTGACTAAATTACATCTGAAGGAAACGTCCGTGGGCTTCATATCGATACCGATGCTTCCCGCTTCAAGGGGAGAACGTCCCGAATAATAAACAGAAGGGTCATAGCCCAAAACCGATAAATTGGCGACGTCGCTGCCCGGCTTTAAGCTGTCAATAACGGTTTTCACCAAGCCTACCTCCGATACCTTGGCAAGCTTGTCCATATTGGGTTTTTTAGCAGTTCCCATGGGAGTTTTTCCCGTCAGATCCTCGCGCGGAAGGTCCGCCATTCCGTCGCAAAGCAATACAACATATTTCATTGCTGTTGTCCTTCTTTCTTTTTTTATATTTATAATAATCTTTGTTTTTCCCAAAATTTCATAAACGGTATTTCCTTTACCTCAAAGCTTTTGTTGTTAAGGTAATTCAAAATACCGCCGTCGGAGGTGAACCGAAAGGTAAGCTTACAGCTGCAAAGAGCCTGCATTTTAAAACCGTACTTAGTATTGACACGGTTGTTTCCGTACTTCCCGTCGCCCAGAAGCGGGTGTCCGATATATGCCATATGCGCCCTTATCTGATGTGTTCGCCCCGTCAGCAGGTCTATTTTTAAAAGAGAAAGCTCGTTATTGCTTTCAACCACCGTATATTTTGTTTTTATGGTAAGATTGCTTTTCGTTTTTGTGTTGCTCACTGTTACCGAATTTTCAGCCGAGTCCTTTTCAAGATAAGCGGTCAAGGTGTCCTCGTATCTCGGCATTTTCCCAAGCACAATACAAAGATAGTTTTTTTCAATCTCTCGGTTTTTTATCTTTTCGTTTAAGATTCTCAGCGTTTCCGCGTTTTTTGCGGCTATTACGATACCGCTCGTATTCCTGTCTATTCTGTTGCAGAGAGCGGGCGCAAATACATGCTCGTTCTGCGGCCGATACTCCCCCTTGTTGTAAAGATACTTTTTTATTCGGTTAATCAAGGTATCGACCGTATTATCATCGTCGGCGTGTACCACCAAGCCCTGTTCCTTATCCGCAAGAAGAATATTTTCGTCCTCGTAAACGATTGACAAATTATCTCCCGCCGACATAAAATCGTCCGCGTTTTTTTCCTGCACAAATATTAAATGATCGGGCAGAAACAAGTATATCTTATCGCCGCTTTCAAGCCTGTAAGCGGCTTCCGTGCGCTTTCCGTTAAGCTTGATATCCTTGTTTCTTATCGCCTTGTTTATATTTCCCGCCTTCAAGGAGGGGAACATTTTCATTAAAAAACGGTCAAGCCGCTGCCCCGAATCGTTTTCTTTTACGGTGATCTCTTTTTTCATCTCTGTATTCTTATAAACCCGTATTTTTCAAAATGCTTTACCGCTTCGTTAAAGAAATCACTGGGATTGCTGCAATGCTCCCCTACGTCTTCAAGAGCCTGCTTTGCGTCCGTCCACCGTCTTTCCGAGGAATCGGCGTTTTCGTTGTCGCAGAACCATATCTGATTTTGCCATGTACCGAAAGCGAGATCGATTATATAGGTTTCCTTAGCCATTCAGCTTACCGCCTTTCACTCCGCCGAGCTTTACCTCGGACAGTATATTGGATTTAAAGGTAAAGTTGAGGTTTTTAAGCTCACGCTCTCTCTTAAGCGCAAGCGACACCATTTTATCCAGAAGCTGAGGATATTTTACTCCCACGGCTTCCCAAAGGTAAAAGGCAAGACTTCCCGGAATAGTGTTTATCTCGTTTAAATACACCTTGTTTTCGTCAACGTCAAGCATAAAATCTATCCTCGAAACGCCGCTGCACCCAAGACATTTAAAGGCTTTAACCGAAAGCCCGCGTATCTCCTCCCGCATTTCCTGTGAAATATCGGCGGGTATCTTNCGCTTTAAGGAAGCCATTCCGCTTGATTTTGAGTCCTTCGCGCCGCCGCTTGTATATTTATCCGCAAAGCTTAAAATTTCGTCGCTGCCCACAGGCTCCTCGCACTCGCTGGCTTCCGCCTCGTCCTTGTCTCCGCAAACGGAGCAGTTTATTTCACGCAGGTTCATTACGGCTCTTTCCACAAGCACCTTTCCCGAAAAAGTAAAAGCGTAGTCAAGGGCTTCGGTCAATTCCTCTTTATCTCTTCCGATCTTTATACCCACGCTGGAACCGAGATTGATAGGCTTTACAATTGCGGGAAGTCCCGTTTTTTCCTCGATTTCGGATATTATCCCGTCGGGGTCTCTCGCGTATTCCAAAGCGGTAACGGTAACGCAGTCCAAAACGGGAATACCGTTGTCCTTAAGCACCGCTTTCATAACGTATTTGTCCATTCCCACCGCCGAGGAAACAACGTCGCAGCCCGCGTAAGGAATGTTTAGGGTCTGAAAATAGCCCTGCAATGCGCCGTCCTCAACGTTTGTACCGTGTACCACGGGAAAAGCCACGTCGATCTCAGCTTCCGTGCTGTCTCCGAATTTTTTCATGGGATAACGCACAAGCTTTGTTTTATTGCCCTCATTTACTATGATAACACGGGTGCTTTTCTTAAGCAGATCGGGTATATTTCTGTATTCCTCTATTCTCCCCGCGTACTCGCCCGTGTAAAATTCGTTTTCCTTGGTTATATAAACAGGTATAACGTCGTATTTTTCACGGTCAAAAGCATTGAACGCCTGAATCGCCGAGATTATGGAAACCTCATGCTCAACGCTTTTTCCGCCGAAAAATACTCCTACTCTTATTTTCATAATGGCTCCTTTCAATTCTTTAAATAATGAAGTCAGCGGCTTTTGTATATCGACCTTATAATAACTTTATAAATCGCCTTTACTATCAAATAAATAATTAAGGCAAAAACAGCCAAGGGAACAGCAATAATCATAAATTTGGTCAAAGGTGAAAAACCGAATATCTGAAATGTGAGATGATCTCCGTTTCCAAAGATTCCATAACCGCCTTTGTGGTTGTATTTGGTTCGTGAAACGACTGTTATTCCAAGCACCTTGCCGTTTTCATCAACATATGCGGCTTTAAAATCACCGTAACGCTTATTCAGTTCTTCAACTTTTTCGCCTCCGTCCAACTTTAATAAAGACGGAACATTTTCATAAATGTTATCCAAAGAATTTTTATTATCCAAAATCTCCAATTCCGAAACGTATCTGTAATGCAAAGACATGCTTATATAGCCATCCGAATTGAATTTGGCTATTTCGCTGTCACTGTCAATATTTAAATTTTCATATTCCCACTGTGTATTTCCGTTTTCAATGTATTCCCTCAATAAACGCTTTGGCGGGACTGTGAACAAAACATAATTTTCATCATCCGTATCCATTTTTATGAGTACATCGATATATACAGTTCCCTCGGGAGCGTTTTCAAAGCCAAGCATAAAACGATACGGGTCAAAATCCAAGGCATATATTTTCGATGTTGGAATACATAAAAACAAAATCAGAAATACAAATGCGGAACACAATATTTTTTTCATATGTCAATAATTATCGGGCAAATCATTTTCAAGCAGTATGATCTTCTTCAACCCGCCCGTTTCCAACATCTCCGTTTTGGCAAGGGCCTCGTTAAGATCGCGCGCCACAAAAGCCCTTTCCTCAGGGTAGCCCGCCTGACGCAGCCCGTCTGTAATAGGCACAGCCTGCTTTTCTCCCACCGCTATCACATAATCGCAAACCGCGGCAGCCTGAACGCCGAAAGCCTTATTAAGCTCGTATTCCTTTTCTCCAAGCTCAACCATTCCGGGAGTGACCAGAATTTTATACCCCTCCATAAGCGCGAGAGTATCAAGTGCCGCTTTCGCACCCGAAGGATTGCTGTTGAAGGCGTCGTCGATAATTACCGAGCCGCCCTTATCGATAATTTCCATTCGGTGCGGCACCGCTTCCAGACGGTGAACGGGAGTTTTAAGCTCGGCAAAGGAAACGCCCAAGGTATTTGCCGCCGCTATCGCTCCCACTATGTTCTGTACGTTGTGTTCACCGATAAGCTTGGTTGAAAAATCCGCCTGCTCCTTTCCGTGATGAACGGTAAAGGAAGTACCTTTTGCGGTAACGGAAATATTGTCCGCATAGTAGTCAAGTCCGTTTGTAAGGCCGTAGGACACAACGTTTTTACCTATGGCGCGGTTTCTGATATAGTCGTTATCGTAATTTAGAAACACCGTTCCGTAAGTAATGCAGTCGGCTATTTCAAATTTGGTCTTTATAATATTGTCAACGGATTTAAAGGTTTCAAGATGCTGTTCGCCTATCGATGTTATCATGGAATGAGTTGGCCTGACAATATCGCATATCTCCTTTATCTCGCCCACGCCCTTTGCTCCCATTTCGCAGATAAAATAATCATATGTGGCGTTAAGAGAGCCGCGCACGGTTTTTACAACTCCCATTGTGGTATTAAAGCTTTCGGGGGTCATTAAAACGTTGTACTTTGCGGATAAAAGCTTGTTTAAATAAAACTTGGTGGAGGTCTTGCCGTAGCTGCCCGTTATTCCGATAGTCACCAAGTTGGGAAGCTCGTTTATGATACGCTTTGCGTCGTTTATATAGTGAGTGTTTATGCCCTTTTCTACGGGCTTGTTGATAAGATTGGCTATCATGGGCATAAGTAAAGAGAACACCTGCCACAAGCACAAAACGGGAAGATTAAGCCCGCTTTCCCAAAGGAAAATCATTGACAGCGCGCAAACCGCTCCGTATAAAATAACNGAGGTCACGCACATACGGATAACTCGGGGAGTAAACACAAGCTTTTTCTTCGCGGGCTTATTTTGGCAAAAATAAAGCCCTATTATCATTAGTCCCGTACACATAAGCAAATCCCATGTATTTACTCTGTACGGTTCAAACGCAAAAGCTACGCCGAAAGTCTCATAGTTGTATCTTCCCACGGGATTTTCGCCGTAAAGCGTCCCGTCCATGANAACGCAGGAAANAAGCGCGAANANAGCGGCAATAACGGGAAAAATATGNCTTTTGAACAACNTCNCCNATATTTTCGCCTATCCACTTAAACTGCTCCGAAGCGTGATAAGAATTTAACTGGAACATGTGCATATATCGGATATAATTCAGCCCGAAGCTGTATAAAAGCGAGGCAAAAAACAATATATACGAAGCAATATACATAAAATCAGCCATAAAAATCAACCGTTCCTTTAATGGGGACAGTTCCCCGAATTTATTGCATAATATCAAAAAAAGAGCTTATAATTCGGCAAAACCGAACACCCTGTTCAAGAAAAGCGTAATGCCCGCTGTTTTCAAACACCACAAGTCCCGCGTCAGGTATCAGCTTTTCCATAAGCTGACCGTCCGAAAGCGGGGTCGCGTCGTCATTCGCGCCCCATATAAGNAAAGTTGAAGCGNTTATATTTGAAATAAGCGGGGTCAAGTCCTCGTTGACTACCTTAACAAGACACTGCCGCATAACGGGAGAGGCGGCGTTATAGTCCGCCGAGCCGTTTTTCTTTCTTAAATNNTCAAGAGCATTCGGCATTATTTTTTTGCAGATTTTCGTTGACAGTATTCCTTTTCCGATTTTATAACAGCGTGTTTTTATTTTTTTATTTAANGTTTGCTTGGGTCTTATNCCCGCGCTTCCCGTAAGCACGATTTTTTGCACCTCAAAGGGCAAATCATCTCTTGACATCAGCTTTATAATTATTCTTCCGCCAAAGCTGTGACCGATAATGTAACAGCTTTTTATCCCCATTTTTTCGCAAAAGGAGATCACGAAATCAACATAATCGTCCACCGCCCACGGCTCCTTAGGTTCGTCGCTTTCGCCGAAGCCCGGCAGATCGGGAGCGTACACCTTAAAATAGGGGGAAAGACATGTTATTATCTGAGAAAAAAGCTTTATATTCGCGCCCCAGCCGTGAAGCAGAAGCACGTTTTGATTTTTAGCGTTTTCACCCTCGCAGATGTAATTTATATTAAGTCCGTTTATTTCAGTGAACAAAACCTAACCTCCGTTTTCATATGGCGTGCCCTATGTATATTATATATCCGTATTTTTTGTTTGTCAAGGAAAAAAGGTATATTTAACCTTTATTATGCCCATTTTATCCCAATACACGAAATTTTCCCCTTTTATTTTCTTACGCAAATTATCCCCCGAATATGCAGGTTCGGGGGATAAATTTGGAGGAATTTATATGATCGGATATCCGTAATGTTTTGACGTAGAGATTTCCTCCCGCAATATTTCACAGGAAGAAATCCTCTACTAAGGTATGGCTTTATTATATATGCCCAAAGTGTTGAAATTATGACAGCAATATATTTTTTATTAAAAAGTAAGCTGAACAGTTACGGAAATTGTAAAATGATCATAATGTCTTAATATCCCAAAATTTTTCCTATAACCGTATTTGAAATCAAAAATCCCTCTGACGTCAAAGAAACGCTGTTGTTACCGAATGATACAAGATTTGACGGAATACTCTTTATTCTTTCGGTTACAGCTTTGGCGTCGCCGCCGTGTTTTTCATATTCTTTCAGGTCAAGCCCCTCGCAAAGCCGTAACCTTAGCATTGCGTATTCCTCAAAGTCTGCGGGGTTTTCCTCCTCGATCTCCGTTTTCTGAACATCAACGCACAAAAACTGCTCCAAATCCCTTTTTACAAAAAATCTTTTTCCGTTCCAATAAGAATGTGCGGCGGGGCCTATCCCCAGATACTCCTCACAGTTCCAGTATTTTAAATTATGCCTGCAAGAAAAGCCGTCCTTTGCGAAATTGCTTATCTCGTACTGCTTAAACCCCTTTGCTTCAAGAAGCCCGACAGTATTCAAATATATATCGCATACCTCGTCCTCGTCGGGCAGATCAAGCTTAGCTTTCGCAAAAGGCGTGTTTTCCTCTATTTTGAGCATATAGGCGGAAACATGTGTCACGGGCAGTCTTGAAAGCAGGTTAACTGTGTTTTCAACGCTTTCCCAACTCTGCCCCTCCGTTCCCAACATTATATCGGCGGAAATATTGTCAAAGCCGCAGCTAAAAGCAAGCTCTATTGCTTTTACGGCGGATTCCGCGTCATGTCTGCGCCCAAGCTTTTTTAATTCATTGCCGTTAAGACTCTGAACCCCGAAGGATATTCGGTTTACTCCCGCTTTTTTTAACGCGGCAAGCTTTTCCCCGTCGGTACAGCAGGGATTGGCCTCAACGGTTATTTCCGCGTTTTCTGCAATATCGGCCGCTTTAAGTATCTCGCATATTTCTTTCCAAAGCAAAATCGGTGTACCTCCGCCGAAATACACCGTGTCAAATTTGCCGCCGTAGTATAAAAGATTGTTTATAACGGCTGTTTTGTACCTTTCCGCCGTTTCTTTCTCATATCTTACCGAATAAAAATCACAGTAAGGACATTTGGAAAGGCAAAAGGGAATATGAACGTAAAGACCCGCCATTTAATATATCCTTATTCGTCAAGCTTCAAGACCGCCATAAAGGCTTCCTGAGGAACGGAAACCGTACCTAACTGGCGCATGCGCTTTTTGCCTTCTTTCTGCTTTTCGAGCAGCTTTTTCTTTCTTGTAATATCGCCGCCGTAGCACTTGGCAAGAACGTCCTTGCGCAAAGCCTTGATAGTTTCTCTCGCTATTATCTTTCCGCCTATCGCCGCTTGAATAGGCACTTCAAACAGCTGACGGGGAATATTTTCCTTAAGCTTTTCGGTAATACGCCTTGCCCTCGGGTACGCCTTGTCGGTGTGAACGATAAAGGAAAGCGCGTCCACCACGTCGCCGTTAAGCAGAATATCCAGCTTGACAAGCTTGGAGGGCGCAAAGCCGATTATCTCATAGTCATAGCTTGCGTAGCCTCTTGAACGCGACTTCAAAGCGTCAAAGAAATCGTATACTATTTCGTTTAAGGGCAGCTCATAGTGAATATCCACGCGCTTTTCGTCAAGGTACTTCATATCCTTGAATACTCCGCGCCTGTCCTGACACAGCTCCATTATACTTCCCACAAACTCGGAGGGCGAAAAGATATGCGCGCAGACCATAGGCTCTTCCGCAAGCTGTATTTCCGCCACATCGGGGTAATTGGTGGGGTTGTCTATCATCATTACCTCGCCGTTTGTCTTGGTTATGCGGTACACTACCGAGGGGGCTGTGGTGATAAGATCAAGATTATATTCTCTTTCAAGGCGTTCCTGTATTATATCCATGTGGAGCAGCCCCAAAAAACCGCAGCGGAAGCCGAAGCCAAGGGCGATTGAGGTCTCGGGGTCAAAGGAAAGGGACGCGTCGTTAAGCTGGAGCCGTTCAAGAGCGTCTCTTAAATCACCGTACTTTGAACCGTCTGCGGGATAAATACCGCTGAACACCATGGGGTTAACGTTTCGATAGCCCGCCAAAGGCTCTTCCGCGGGATTTTCCGCAAGCGTNACCGTNTCGCCCACCTTGGTGTCTCCGATAGATTTAATGGAAGCCGCGATATATCCTACCTCGCCCGCTCTTANCTCCTCGGCAGAGATAAGCTCGGTAGCCCCCATATAGCCAAGCTCGGTGACCTGAAACTCCGCGCCCGTCGCCATCATGCGTATTTTGTCCCCAAGCCTTACGGTTCCCTCTTTTACTCTGATATGGACGATAACGCCCTTATACGCGTCATAATAGCTGTCGAAAATAAGTGCCTTAAGCTTAGCGTCCTTATCTCCCTTGGGAGGAGGGACACACTTTACTATCTGCTCCAGAACCGCTTCGATATTTATTCCCATTTTAGCGGAAATGCAAGGAGCGTCGTCGGCGGGTATGCCTATAACGTTTTCGATCTCCTCCTTTGCCTCCTCGGGACGCGCGGAGGGCAGATCGATCTTGTTTATTACGGGCACTACCTCCAAGTCCTGTTCTATGGCAAGGTAGGTATTGGCTAAGGTCTGAGCTTCTATTCCCTGCGAAGCGTCAACTATCAGTATCGCGCCCTCGCAGGCGTTAAGAGAACGGGACACCTCATAGTTAAAGTCGACATGCCCCGGAGTATCTATAAGGTTAAACACATAGTCGTTTCCGTCCTGCGCCTTATAGCTGAGTCTTACCGCTCTCGCCTTTATGGTTATTCCTCTTTCCCGCTCCAGCTCCATATTGTCAAGGAGCTGTTCCTCCATATCGCGGTGAGCGACGGTTTTGGTAAGCTCCAAAATACGGTCGGCAAGAGTGGATTTGCCGTGATCTATATGAGCGATTATGCAGAAATTTCTGATATTGTTCGGATAATTGCCGAGTTCCATTATTTTAATGTTCCTTTCCGTAAAGAAAACTGTTTTTGCTTGCTGCTACTGCTGTCCTCTTACTCCCGAAATGTGTATTAACCTTGCCGCCTGATAATCATAGGTGTCCAAAGGGCGGTCAAAGGAGTCGTTGGAATGAGACGCGATAAGTATATTCCGGGGAGTGGGAAACAGTATTATTCTTGTTATGATAAGGGTATGAGCGTAATTTATCCCGTCAAAGGAAAGCTGGATAACATCGCCGATCTGTGCCAACGGTAAGGGAAGCTCCGAGCCGTAGGGACCGTTTCCCTCGTTGGTTGTAAGAAAATTGTAGAGATACTGAACGCCTGTCCAAGCCGCGCTTCTGTCGTCGGGGCTTATGTAGTACCAGCCGAAATCGGGAGTGTAATTCATAACGCCGCTTCCCGCGTACAGGCACTGGGACACAAAATTTGTGCAGTCGCCGCCTATATCGTCAAAGGTGTAATATTCGGGGTTTCTTGAAAAAGCCCACTCTCTTGCGTAATCTACGGCTTGCTGACGGTTGTACATAAAAATTCCTCCATATATCTTTTTATTGGAATATATGGAAAAATCGGCGCGGGTATACTTAAAAACAAAAATTACGCTTCGTCCTTTTTAAACGCTTTATATTCCGCCGTAAGATATTCGTTTATATCGTACAGCGACTGCTCGTTCAGCGGAAATTCCTTTTCTATAATATTCTTCGCAAGCTCAAAGCATATATCCTCTGTCCAGTAATAAACCTTCAGGTCATCGCCGCCAGATACTATGAATCTGAAATCCTTTTTGCTTCCCTTAAAGGAATTTTTGGATAAAAAATAATCAACGCCGGGCAAGTCCCAGCTTCCGTATTTAAGCATTTTATATCTCCGTAAGCTTTTTAGTAAATGATACCATAATAAGCTAAAGTTGTCAAGAAATTTTATTTTTTCTGATTTTCTCAGTCGGCGAAATGCCTTTTTAAAATTGCGTTTTATAATATTCTGTTCTTGATTGAAGCAAGGGGCGTTCGTGCTTTTTTCAAAACTACGCTTTATGTGATCTTCTTTTTTTCGGAAGCGAGTGCAGTTTGCGCTCCCGCGCGGGGCTTAAGATGACACCAAAGGGGGGAGAAGGTGCAATAAGCTTCACCTTATGCTGTTTCATTCAGAAAATAGTGCAAACTTTATAACAAGTGCGTTTACATACACAAGTGCAAAAAATTCGGTGAAACTCATTGCCCCACTCTCCCCCCTTAGGTTTCACCTTAAGAATCCTTTCCTTACCCCCCTCTATTGCGTAGTGCTTAAGGTACGTTTTTTTGCTCCATAAAATTAGTGCGTGAAATATCACTTATATAACTTGGTTGAATTGTTCAATGTCGGAAATTTGCAGTAGTGTTTTATACCAATCCCATTTTGAACTGACGTAATACCTACAGTTCAAAATGGGATTGCACCCGAAACATTAATCCCACAGTTTTAAAAGGGATTAGTATTATTCACATTCGGGTCGCAGACGTTTCGCTGTTTATCATTTGTTTTCATTGGTGATGTTGTGCGCTGCTCCCATATATTTTTACAATGTATAATTATGCTTGCTCTCCCAATTATGCAGTGCCACCCTATTCGTTAGAATTGCTTCTTTTGCAATAACTGCCCAACCTACGGGGCGGAGCCAAATTTTCGCTTCGCGAAAATTTTGAAACGCTTTGCGTTTCAGCTTGCTGACGCAAGCGGCTCCGCCGCGCCTTGACCGTCGCTCGTAGGTTTTCTTAATTCAATTACTTTTTTCACGAAATACTTTACGTTTTGAGAAAACCCAAAATATTATTTTTGCAGGACTAAAGAAAAGCAAGAGCCTGTCCGCATAAGCAATCAGTTCAAATATGCGTACAAGCCCCTTTATTATTCGCAAAAATAAACTCTGCCGCTTTCGGTGTCGGTATACTTCACCCTTACCTCGAAAACCTTATCCAAAACGCCGCTTTCGTACACCCGCAAAGGCGTGCCTGTCACAGCGATCCTGCCCTCCGACATTACAGCGATCTCGTCGGCGTATTTCAGTGCCATGGGAATATCATGAAGTACAGCAACAACGGCTTTTCCGTCAGCCGCGAGAACCCTGCACAGCTCCATAAGCTTTATCTGATGCGCAATATCCAAAAAAGAGGTAGGCTCGTCCATTAAAATAACGGGCGAGCTTTGCGCCAAAGCCATTGCAAGAAAAACAAGCTGAACCGTGCCGCCCGAAAGAGTCGATACGTTTTTATCGGCCAGATCATAAATACCGATTGTTTTCAATGCTTCTTCAACCGCCTGTATATCCTCTTTGCGGTAACGGCGAGGATAGGAAAGATGAGAAAAACGCCCGTGAAGCACCATTGTTCTGACCGTAAGATCGGGAATACTTTTTATCTGCGGCAAATAAGCTATTTTTCTCGCAGCCGCCGAAGCGGATAATTTATCTAAGGACACGCCCTCGGAAAAAACCGTACCCTCCGTTTTGGGCACAAGCCCTATCAGCGTTTTAAGAAGCGTGCTTTTGCCGCTTCCGTTAGGGCCGATTATCGCCGTTATCTTACCACCCTTAAAGCCCAGCGACACATTATGAAGCACTTCCCTTTCATTATAGCGGGCGGAAACCCCCTCCGCCGAAAGCAGTACATTATCCACGGGAATGACCTCCCTTAAGCTTGAATAAAAGGAAAATAAAGAAAGGTGCGCCGATTGCCGACATAACAATACCCGTCGGAATTTCGTAGGGCGAAAACACGGATTTTGCCGCGCAGTCGCATAAGGTGACGAACATCGCGCCCCCGACGGCGCAAAGGGGCAAAAGCCTGCGGCTTTCTCCTCCCACAAGCCTTTTTGCCATATTCGGCACAATAAGTCCCACAAATCCCAGAAGCCCCGCAAAGCTTACGCTTGCCCCCGCCAGCAGCGCGGCGAGTGCAAGAAAAACCGTGCGCATTTTTTTGACAGGCAAGCCCAGGCCCTGCGCCATATCCTCACCCATTGACAGCACATCAAGCTCGTTTGATAAAGTAAATACCGCCGCCAACGCAATAATTATCATAACGGACGCCGGAATAAGCCTTGAATCGGAAACCCCCGAAAAACCACCCGTGCGAAAATCGGCGGTGTACGCGCCTATTTCGGGATAAAGAGTGATAATTCCCTCGGAAATCGCAGTCAGAAAGCTGTTTACCGCAACGCCCCCAAGAATCACCGCCGAACGGGACGCGTAGGTTTTTTGCGCGGCAAAAGCCACCGTCATAACCGCCGCCAACGCTCCGGCAAAGGAAGCTCCCGCGACCGTCCAGCCCGACACCGCACCAAAAGCACAGCAAAGCGTAACCCCAAGCCCCGCTCCCGCGTTAACGCCTATAACGCCGGGAGAAGCAAGACGGTTGGCAAGCACTCCCTGAATGACCGCCCCCGAGGTAGAAAGCCCCGCACCCGCCATAAGACACGCAAGGGTTCTCGGAAGCCTTGCGTACCTGAAAATACGCCACTCGGCAGTGTCAAAGCCGCCGAAAAAATCAAAGGGAGAGATCCACACCGCGCCTACACAAATACTGAGCAATGCCGCCAAAAGACAGCCAAATGCGGCTATGGAAATTACAAGAACAAATCTTTTATCCCTCATAGCCGCGGTCTCCTTTAATTTTCACTTAATATTTTTTCCAGTCCCTCATAAGCCTCTCCCCAGCGGGAATTAGGCTTATTATTGTAAAGCCTTTTGTCCATATAAAACACTCTTCCCTCTTTTACGGCGGTAAGCTCGCTCCACGCGGGATTCTCGGCTATAAACGCCTCGATTTTTTCCCTTGATTTCTCGGCGTTATCGCCTATCTGAACAAAAAAGATGTAATCGGGATCGCATTTTATGATATATTCTATGCTCAGGTTTTCAAGCAAGGATTGCTCGCTGTCGGCAATATTGACGCAGCCGAGAGAGGAAAGCATTTCACCCAAAACATTTCCCTCGCTGCTTTTCGCCCTTATGCTTGAAGAAGAAGCCCTAAGCGATAAAACGGTGGGTGCGCCCTTTTCCTCAACGCGCAGACGGCTTTGATCGATAACGTCATCTATCTTATTTTTTATATCCGTCCCGTTTTTTTGATAAAGATCGTCCCTGCCCGTTATCTCGGTGCATATTTTCAACATTCTCAGGTAATCCTCAAAATTTGAAACGTCAAAATAAGCTACCGTTATTTCCGTATCCTCAAGAGTATCAAGCCATTCAAGATCAACTCTTATATTTGAACTGGCTATTACAAAATCGGGAGCGGCAGAAAAAAGCATCTCAAGGCTTAAATCGTTTATTTTCCCCAGATTCACCGTTTCATCGGACAAGGGCAGGTCAAAATCCTCCCAAGCGTCGTCGGGTGCGGCAATTATTTCTCCGCCCGCAAGATACCATATCTCCGCAAAGCTTCCCAAAAAAGCAGCCACTCTTTGCGGGCTGTCAACGGTAACCGTTCGTCCTAAATCGTCCGTAAAGACAACCGCGTTTTCCGTGCCGTTTTTAACGTCAACGTTATTTGAACAGCCCGAAAAAAGCATAACCGCTATAAGAACCGACAGTGCGATAAACCGCTTAATCAACAGCTTGCACCACCCTTGACCTTCTTTTCGAGAACCGCGCTTTTATCGATCTTGTTATTCAGCAGCTTATCCTGAACATAGTCAAATCCGAGCCTGTCAATGGTATCGGCAAAGCGTTCGCCCGAGATACCCTCGTCGCGGAAGAACAAAATAGCTCTCTCGACTATTTCGAGGACCTCCTCCTCGGAAGTAAAAAGCTTATCCAAAGGTTTTCCGTTGGCGATCTTCTTGCCCCACCTTCCGCCGATATATATTTTATAGCCCTCCGTATATTCGGGAAGCGCGCCGAAGGGACATTTTTCCTTACATCTGCCGCAGTTGTTGCAGTCCGTGCCGATAACAAGCTTTCCGTCCTCAAGCTTTGCCGCTTTGATAGGACAGGCGGTCTCTACCTGACATTTTTTGCAGCCGCGGCACTTATCGCCGTTTAAGATCGGCATACGCTGTCCTACTATGCCCAGATCGTTCAAGTCGGGCTTTACGCAGTTGTTGGGACATCCGCCCACCGCTATCTTAAACTTATGAGGCAAGGTAACTCCGTGATAGCCGATATAGAAACGGTCGTGTATTTTTTCGCTCAGACCGAAGCTGTCCAATAGTCCGTACTGACAGGTAGTACCCTTGCATGATACCACGGGACGAACCAAAGAGCCCGTGCCGCCCGTAAGCAGATCGTTTTCCTTAAGGAATCCGATCACCTCGTCAATATTTTCGTAACGCACGCCTTGAATTTCAAGGGTAAGACGCGAGGTCATAGTCACCTCGCCGCTTCCGAAGCGTTCCGCCGCTTCCGCTATAACGCGCTGATCCTTTGCGGTGATCTTGCCGTTTTTGGTGATAACGCGCACATTGAAAACGTCGTTGTAACGCTTATCCTGCAAGCAGCCCAAGCCCTTTACGCGCTTGATCTCCTCGGGAGAAAGCTTTCCGCCAGCGTTTTCGATCTTTACGGTATTGAAGAACGCGCCGCCCTCCAGAACTCTTGTATTTATGTAGCCGAAATGCTTTAACCTGTTTTGCAGGAAATATCCTCTCTTTCCCTTTGCGCAGACAAGCAAAAGCTTTTCGTCCTTGGCTATGCCATCTATCTCACCGTTTACCTTTCCGAGATCGATCCACTCCGCGCCGAATATCTTAGGCTCGGGCTGTACGTCAAGCACGCGGTAGCCCTTTGCTTCCCCGTTTAAATACTGTGCGGGAGTAAAGGTCTCGAATTTACCCTCTAACTTATTTTCAAGAACATAGCACGCCTGTACAAAGGGGTGGATAGCCGTCGAAAACGGAGGGGCGTACGCCATGTCCATTGTATCAAAATCGCTTATTTTAAGACCCGCGGAAATTCCCACAACGGCAATATCCGTCATCTTGTCCACCGCTCCGCCGCCGATGACCTGCAGGCCCAGCAGCTTTCCCGTGGCTTTATCCGCGATAAGCTTGGTCACAAAGCTGTCGGCGTCGGGATAATAATGCGCCTTGTCGTCGGTAACGCAAACCGCCGTTACAACGTCACAGCCCGCTGCCCTTGCCTGTTCCTCGGAAAGTCCCGTGCGTCCTGCGTTCAGATCGGCCGAAAGCTTTACAACGCCCGTACCTAAGCAGCCCGAATAAACGCCGGTTTCGCCCGTAAGTGTCTTTGCAAGGCATCTTGCGGTAATATTTGCTGTTGAACCCATTGCCGACCACTGACGCTCGTCTGTGATACGGTTTTTTACTATCGCGCAGTCTCCCGCGGCGTAAATGTCATCAATGTTGGTTTTCTGATACTCGTCCACCGGTACCGCGCCTTTTATAAGCTCTATACCGCTGTCCTTAAGAAAATCCGTCGCAGGTCGAACGCCGATACACATGATCACAATATCCGCCTGAAGCTCGCCCGCGGAGCAAAGAACCGCCTGAGTCTTATCTTCTCCCTTTACGGCGGTAAGCGACGTGCCCGTAAGTATCTTCAAGCCCTTCCGGCGAAGCTGCTTTGCCGCGTAGCCTGCCATTTCGGGGTCGAGAATATTGGGAAGTATCTGTCCGCACATATCCATAACCGTTACGGACACATTCTGAGACATAAGGTTTTCCGCCATTTCCATGCCGATAAAGCCCGCTCCGACAACCACCGCTTTTTTACATTCGTTCGCTTTTATATATTCGCGTATCGCAATGGCGTCGTCGGGTGTTCGTACGCTGAAAACTCCCTTTAAATTCCTGCCCTCAATATCTGGAATAACGGGAGACGCACCCGTCGCGATAATCAGCTTATCATAAGATACATCCTGACTGCTGCCGTCAAGAAGCGAATTTACGGTTACGGTTTTTGCGCCGCTGTTGACCTTAACCGCTTCCTGTCCCGTAAATACGGTAACGCCGGTCAAAGCCGAGAATTTAACCGGGGTGTTTACGATAAGTTCCTCTCTCGACTCGATCTCTCCGCCCACATAGTAGGGAAGTCCGCAGCCCGCATAGGAAATATCCGCGCTTTTTGTGTAAATTTCAACCTCCGCGCCGCGATCCTGACGCTTGATTTTAGCCGCCGCCTTTGTTCCCGCGGCAACACCGCCGATAATTACAATTTTCATAGAAAATGCTCCTTTGTAATTTTTATTACAGCTTGTCTTTATTGTTTTATTATAACATTTATTTTAAACAAAATCAATATAAAAACATTTTAAGTTTCCCCAAAATTTTCTCAGTCGGCGAAATGCCTTTTTAAATTGCGTTTTATAATATTCTGTTCTTGATTGTAGCAAGGGGCATTCGTGCCTTTTTAGAAATACGCTTTATGTATTCTTCTTTTTTCTCGGAAGCGAGTGCATTTTGCGCTCCCGCGCGGGGCTTAAGGTGACACCAAAGGGGGGAGAAGGTGCAGTAAACACCGCCTTATGCTACAGTTTTCAAAAAACATATACAGACTTTAAAGTATTTAACATCATATGTTAAGTGCGAAAAGCTCGGCGGCGTTCACTGCCCCACTCTCCCCCCTTAGGTTTCACCTTAAGAATCCTTTCCTTACCCCCCTCTATGCGTAGTGCTGATTTTTTTGTTGTTTGCTTCGAAGAACATGTGCGTGAATTATCACTTAGATAAGCTTGTCAATTTGCAGATACCGGTAATTTGCAATTAGCTGCGCTTTGTTTGTTTTTCATTTTTTGAGATGCTTCTTTCTTTTGGTTATGCCTCTTTTTCTATTTTTTCAATTGAATTTTGAGGAAACTTAAAAAAACATGAAAAAACAGGATTGCTTCAAGCATACGCACGTATCTTGAATAATCCTGTTTTTAATGTTAATATCAGCTATTTTATTTCCAAAATCGAAATTTTCTCGGCAGGAATATTAACCTCGGACAAAAGCGCGTTTTTGATTTGCGCCGCCTGAGCGGAATCCAGTCCGTTTGTTTTAACTATAACGCTTGCGCCGTTTTCGGAAAGATAACAAAGCACATCTTCAAAGCCCTGCGCTCTTAAAACGTTTTCAATCTTGCTTTCGCTTTCTATGTAGCTGCTCATCATCTCCGCGTTCTGCGCCATTACCGCAAGCTCGGTCTCGGTGGAATCGCCTCCGCCGTAAATCATCTGCAATACCTCGATAGCCTCCGCGCGGCTTTCCGCCTTATCCAGTCTCGCCTGTGCAAAATATTCGTCCGCGCTGTTAACGGAAACCGCTCTTGTATCTCCTACGCTGGAATCCGTGCCGCCGTTTGCGGAAACAAACCTCTGATCTCCGTAATTGCCCGCGTCCTGTACATTTCCGTCCGAAACTACCGGAGCGTCCTCGGTTATATTTGCTCCCACAAGATAGTTGACATAAACCGCAACGCCCAAAATCAAGGTAAGACCGACAATTATTATTTGTTTTTTGCCGATAATAAGATTTAATCTTCTTTTTTTCATGACTGTGACTGTTCCTTTCTTGTTAAGTATTTTTTTAAGCTTGTTCTCAATAGGTAACACAAACCTTTGCCGCGCTCACTCCGAGAGCCTTGCATACGGCGTCGGTGACCTTTTGCCTGACCACCGCGCTTTCGCTTCCGCCGCATACCACCACGACCCCTCTGACCGTCGGCGTAATAGTTGCGGAAATCGATGTTTCCTTTGCTGAATAGAGACTCTCCTCGGTTTTTTCAAGAGTGATCATGACGCTTATATCCTTTGTTCCCTGAATATTTCCGATTATTTCGGCGAGCCTTTCTTCAAGCCGCCGTTCATATTCGTCTATTTCCGATAAAACATTTTCGCTGCCGTCAGCGGTTTGCGTTTTCTTCCCGCCGGCGGAAATGCCAAACAGAAATATTATTATGATCAAAGCAATTCCGACGGCAAAAATAATTTTTATACCCTTTTCACTTTTTAATATTCCCATTGGCTTTTCCGTCCTTATAAACATTTAATATCCTTTTATCTCGGTAATTATTTCGATCTCATCTCCTACCTCCTTTTTCGCCAGCTCCTCTGCTTTGGCTGTATTATCGGCATTGTTTGCGGAAAAGGCAAGCCGTACCTGCTTAATAGATATGCTGTAAGAGGACGAAATATCAATGATCACATGAATTTCATCACAGAAAATTTCATTTTCCGAAAAAACGGCCTCAATATTTTTTCTTATATTTGAAGCGATCTCTCTTTCGGTCATCCGATAAGCCTCCGCGGAAAAATCAACGTATCCTCCCTCGCTGCGAAAGGAATCGGATATTTCCGAAAAATCAAAGCCGTTTTCCCCGAATAAAGACACACAGCTTAACAGAAAAAAGGCCGAGGTCAAAAAAGCAAGCTGTTTTTTAAAGCTGTTTTCTGGAGATAAAAGCTTAAACACTCCCGTTGCTATTGCAACCAGCGCAATACCCAGTATCGTTTCCTTCATTTTATGTAAATTCCTTTTGAAAAATCAGTTCGTGCCTATAACCAGCATAATTGCGGTGGAAACCACCGCGGTAAGCCAGAAGCACACTATCATCGCGATTATAACGGCAATAACGCTTTCCCCGCTTTTAAGCAAAACCGTAAGCCGCGAGGTACCCAAGGTCTCGCTGAGCGACGCGGCCGCCATAAACGCCGTTCTTAATAACACTGCCGATATGAGTATAGGGATTATTATAACTGCGGAGGCTATTATTCCGTAGCTGCCTGTTGTGGCTTTGATAAGACCGAGGCTGCCCTTTACCGTGGACAAAGCGTCCGATACCGCGCCTCCCACTATCGGCACCGCCCCCGAAACGGTAAATTTGACCGCCTTCATAGAAACGGTATCCGCCGCCGCGCCCACAAAGCTCTGAACGGACAGCAGTCCCGTAAACACCGTCATAATAAGTGTAAGCCCCCAGTTTACAAGCTTTTTCGCCATTTCCGCAATACTGTTGATCTTTAGCTCTGGATTTACCGCTCCGGCGATCGATACCCCCATTATGCAGCTCGTCAGGGGAAAAATGATAAGCGAAAAAATCTGAGAAAGTACCTGTACCGCCACCGTAATGACCGCGCTGTAAGCCGCACCCGCCGCGGTTTGCCCGTTAGCCGCCATTATTCCCGCAAAGGCGGGTATATAAACCGACAAAAAAGCGGCAAATCCGTCTATTGCGATTTTCGCGCTTTCGGCTAAGGTCGCGAAGCTTGTACATATTATTCCCGAACAGGCAAGCACTCCCACCGTATTAAAGGTTCCCGAAAGCTCGTTCCCCTCCTGAACGGCGGAAATTACGGCGCAAAGAATTATAACGGCCGCTATTGATACCAGCATTGTAAGCGGCTTCGGAATACTTTCGGCTATTACGCTCCAAATTGATGAAAAAATATTTTCCGCGCTCAGATCGGATATTTCCCCATTCGGCTCGATTTCAAGCCTTTCCATTTCCTCGGCCGCTTCTTCGGGCAGCGCGCCGACTATTTCATCCTGACCGAATGAATATATATCCTCGGCGTATATCTTGTTCTGAAGCAAAAGAAAAACAACTATCGGTATAACCGCCTTTAATATCAATCCTTTTTTCATTTCAAATTCCTGTTCTTTAAAGATTTATAAGTCCCGTAACTATCTCAACAAGGCTCTTGAACATAGGCAGAGCGATCAGTAAAACGGCGATCTTCCCCGCTATCTGAAGCTTTCCCGCGATTGCGTTTTCACCCGCGTCCTTGCAGCAATCGCAGGCAAGCTGGGTTATATAGCAGATCGCAAGTGCTTTTATAAGCACCTCTCCGTATACCCCCTCAAGCCCGGCCATGTCGGTAAGCTCCCCGATAAAGCTTATTATCGGCTCTATTACCGCAATTACCGACAAAAAGATCAATATCCCCGCCGCTATCGAAATAAACAGCGAATATTCGGGCTTGTACTGCTTTAAAACGATTGAAAGCACCGCCGCGATAAGCGCGACGGAGGCTATAATAACAATATTCATTTTAATATCCTTATTTTTACCACAGATTAAAAACTTCCTTTATTGTATCAAACAAAAGACTTATTTGAGATATTATCATCATCAGCACCACAATAAGCCCCGCTATGGTGGTCATCATAGCCTGTTCCTCGCGTCCCGACCGCTGGAGCAGCATATTTAAAACGGCCACAACGATACCTATCGCCGCTATTTGAAATATTAAATCCACGTCCATAAAACCGCACCCCTTTTTATCAATTTCATTAAAGCACCGTTATTCCCAGTGCCAGTCCGCACAAAAGCCCCACCGAGCGGTACATTCGGCTTTTTTTGCTGTAATCCTCCCTTGCTTCCTCACGCTGAGCGGAAAGCATTGCTTCCGTCAGCTCCAAAAAAGAAAGCTGTCCGTCTGCGTCCGTTTCGCCAAGCCTTTCGCCCAAAGCAAAAAGCAGCTCCTTATCCCTTTGATCTAAAAAGGGCTGTTTTTTTACTCCCTCGCTCCATATCTTGTGAAAATCATCGTTTTCGCTTATCACAGAGCAGTCGGTTATAAAGCAGAGCTTCTGATAAGCGGCGTTTGTTGAAGCTTCCTTTAAAACGTCTCCGATTTTTGAATTTGTATATCTTATCTGAACGGTTAATTCCTTTATAAACAAAAGTACTGCGCAAAGCTGTCCCTCGCGCTCCTTAAGCCTTTTTGAAAAGTACATTCCCGCCGCCGTACAAAACAAAACCACCGCCGCCGAAAAAAACAAATTCATCTTACCGCCAGCCTTTCCGTTATCTGCCCGATTTTTCCGCCCAAAAACGCTATATGGCTTATCACGCCGGTTTTAACTATTTCCGTTTCCTTCGCCTGCTCAATGCTCCCGCAATGCAGCGTAAAGATCATTTTAACACCGCTGTTCAGACAAAGCTTAGCGCAGCTCTCAAAGCCTGTTATCTCGTCACAGGCTATATACTCGGGAGAAAGTGTTTTTGTAGCTATATCTATCCCCTCCGCCTTGCCGTAGCCGTTTAATACGTCAGTGTAAGCACCCACATTGTTCTGCGGCACTCCGCCGTACACAGCCGCAATCTCTCCTCTCTCGTCCACCAGCGCAAGCTTGTATTTGTCTCCTATTATCCTGCACAGATCCCTTAAAACCGTGGTCTTTCCGCTCATGGGCCTTCCGCATATCAACAGCCCGTTAAAATCCTCGTCGAATACCACCGATCTTAAAAAATCTCCCGCACCGATTATCTCTCTCGCAACTCTTATATTTATGCTGCTTATATCCTTTATCCCTTCAAAAGCACCGTTTTTTATGACCGCAGTTCCGCAGAAGCCCGCTCTATGCCCTCCTTTAAGCGTAATAAAGCCCTCTTTCAGTTCTTTTTCAAAACTATGTAAGGAGTAATTGCAAAAGCATTTTATGCACTCGCCTATTTCCTCGGCGGAAACGGTTCTGTCAATAACCGCCCGTCCCCTTGCCGTTTCCAGCACCACCCTTTGTCCCGCTCTCAGCCGTATTTCGTAAATATCCGAGATACGGTACTTGGAACGGCTTATCGCGCCTCCAACCGTGCCTAAATAGGATAAAACGCCGTCTTCTCCGCAAATTTTGGCCGTTACCATTTCTTATCTTCCCCTTCGGTTTGATTGCTTGTCTATATTTATGTGAAACCGAATAAAATTATTACCGTTTCGGATCGATTAAAAATATTTATAAAATATATTGAATTTTTATCCGAAAAGTATTATAATGATATATACTTTAATGTCACAAATGCTGAACCGGACGAAAGGATATTTTATGATAGCACTTATAACGGGAGCAAGCTCTGGCATCGGCGAGGAGTTTGCGAAAAATCTCGCGTCGAGGGGCTTTAATCTTATACTCGTTGCGAGAAGAGCGGAAAGACTAAGGGAAATAAAGGAAAAGATCACAAATATATTTGATGTCAAGATAAAGCTGATGTGTCTCGATCTGTCAAAAACAGAACACTGCAAAAAGCTTTACGAAAAAGTAAAGAAGCTTCATATAGATGTGCTTATAAACAACGCGGGCTTCGGTCTTTTCGGAAAATTTGACAGTACAAGCCTTGACCGCGAGCTTGAAATGATAGACGTAAACATCAAAGCGGTGCATATTCTTACAAAGCTGTTTTTACAGGACTTTAAACGCCGAAACTACGGATATATCCTCAACGTTTCTTCAATTGCGGGCTTTATGGCCGGTCCGCTGATGGCAACCTACTACGCAAGCAAAAATTATGTCACCCAATTATCCCGCGCAATAAGCCAGGAGTTAAAGCACGATAAGATAAATGTTTATATAGGCGCGCTTTGCCCCGGACCCGTTAATACGGAATTTAACCGCGTTGCGGGAGCGCAGTTTGCGGTAGGCGGTTCAACGGCCGCCGAGATCGCGGAGTACGGAATAGAGGAAATGTTTAAAGGAAAAAACGTAATTATACCGAAAAAGGAAATGAAGGCTCTTGCGGTGCTGTCAAAGGCAGTGCCGTCAAAACTGATGCTGTGGGGAACTTACTTTGCGCAAACGGCGAGAAAGGGCGATCCCAGCGACAATTAAAGCTATAACAAAAACGGCTGCCGCTATTAAAATTAACGACAACCGTTTTATAATTTTTTTACCAACCTTTTTTTAATTCCTTGCACTATATTTACGAGAACGTTCTTGATACTGTTTTCAAACGGGGCCCGGTATGAAAGTGAGAAAATGCAATGGACAAATACGAAGCTGACAGAATAATCGAAGGCTACGTAAAAAAGCTGTTCGGCTTTGCGGTAAGCAAGCTGTCGGATATTCACGAGGCGGAGGAGCTTGCCGAGGATATTGTGCTGACAGTTTACGAATCGCTGCTTTTACGCGAAAATATCGAAAACGTAAACGGATATATTTACAAAGTCGCCTGCAACGTGTACGCGCGGTATATCGACAAAAAGAATAAGCATTTGCGCGTTGACGGCATAGAGTATATTCCCGACGGAAACGATATTGAGCTTGAAGTAATCGAAAGCGAGCAAGCAAGGCTTTTGCGGCGTGAAATAACATATCTGTCGGAAATGCAAAGAAAAATCGTTGTCATGCATTATTTTCACGATATGAAGATCAGGGAAATAGCCCGCACGCTGGTTATGTCCGAAAGTACGGTCAAATGGTATCTGGCGTGTTCACGAAAGGAGTTAGGTATAGGTATGGAAAATAAAAGAACAATAGGCGAGTTGGGCATTCGACCCATTAAGCTCTGCAATATGGGGCATAACGGACATCCGGGTGCCTTGGGAGATACCGAGGATTTTTTAAAAAATTCTCTGACCCAAAATATAGTCTACTGCGCTTATCATGAGCCCAAAACAATTAACGAGATAGCCGAAGAATTGGGTGTAAATCCGATATTTATCCGCGACGAGGTCGATTATCTGGAGGAATACGGTTTTATGGATAAGCTGTCAAACGGCAGGTACCGCACCAACGTCCTAATATATCAGCCCACCGATGAAAAAATAAAAGCGGAAAACGAGCTTGCATTAAAATACGCGGAAATATTTACAAAAGAATATTTTTCTCCCGTCCTTTCGCAGATAAATGACATTCCCGATTGGCTCACTCTTCCCGATAATGACATAAACCTCTTAAAATGGAGCCTTGTCCCTTTTATGTCAAAAAAACTTCGTACCGCTGAAATCACCGACAAGGAATTTTCCGTCAAAAGAAAGGACGGAGGAGATTATGTGGCAACAGCGTCATTGGAAACAGATACGGATATACATTGCAATGATGATTACAACGATATGTGGAGAAATAATGATTCGGTTCCTTTTTTAACGGAAAACAAATCTTCAAAATGGACAAGCTGGCAGTTTAATTCTCACTGGGACAGCCGTATAATGGACTGGAGAGATAATCGCTGCGATGATTTTGACAAGCTGTATTATTACCTTTGCGGAGAACTTAAATATAACGAGCTGAACATTTCCGCATATCAACGCTTACTGGATAAGGGCTATCTTATCAAGAACGGAAACGATTTTAAAATAAACGTTATTCTTTCTTACAGCATAAAAAAATGGTACGATTTCATTACACCCGCAAGCGAAAAGCTTATTGAAATCTCAAAAGAATACGCAAAGCAAAAAAGTGAGCTGGATATATGTAACCAGCCCCAGTTTATGCATAAGCTTATAAAGTATTACGGCCAAAATGCAGCTTGCTTACTGCATACAAGAGTTATGAAGCTGCTTTTGGATATGGGCGTATTGAATGAGCCGAGCGAGGAACAAAGAAAAGGTCTTTGCACGGTAATGTTTTTGGGAGAATAACAAATTAAAATCCCTTTTTAATACTTTCCCTTTAGAATAAGATTAGGGCGTATCTGAAAACTAAGCAATTTTGTACAATTTCGCTAAGTGCGTGGCGATTTCAAGGAAAAAAGCGGAGAAATATGGTAATATTTCGAGCATTTTTGACGCAGAAAGCG
>JAAVIF010000041.1:15713-27139 GCA_014799365.1 Oscillospiraceae bacterium | reverse complement strand
GCGCAATTACGTAAAATTAAAATAAAACGGCTCGGCTGTATGAGATATAGCTTATAAAAAGGAAATATCATAAAGCAGGGCAGAAAAGGAAAAATATCTAATTGCGTAAAATGAAAATTTTACGCAATTAAGGGAACTACTTTTTCAAAAAAAACTAAGCTGGTGAAAAAATGACAAATTCAAACTTCAATTATCGTTCTGACTCCCCCCAATACCTTATCGACTTTTTAGATCACATGTCTGTAATCAAAGGTCGTTCGGCATTAACAGTAAAAAATTATTACTGCGATCTGCGCTTGTTTTTACGTTATTTAAACGTAAAAAACGAACCGTCTTTATCCGATGTCGACTTTTCGGAAATTTCAATCGCAAGCACTCCCGATTCCTATGTAAAATCTGTTACCTTAACAGATATAATGGGCTTTTTGCATTTTACAATGGACGAACGCCAGAATCACCAAAAGGCCCGTGCCAGAAAAGCCGTTTCAATAAGACAGTTTTTTAAATATTTAACGGACAATAAAGGCTGGTTTGAGGTAAGTCCTGCCGCCAAATTAGAGCTTCCGTCACCTAAAAACGCATTGCCAAAGCACTTAACTATTGAACAGGCTAATCAGCTTCTTTCGGAATGTTCGGATATATCCGATTGGGTCGATGCAAGAGATTATTGTATGATAACTTTCTTTTTAAACTGTGGTATACGTTTATCCGAGCTGGTAGGAATTTCGGTAAACGATTGCATAAAATCTGTCGATCCGAAAACAGGAGTTACATATTCGTTTTTAAAGGTAATAGGAAAAGGTAACAAGGAGCGCGTTATATATCTGAATAATGCTTGCGTTTCCGCTTATGAAGCTTATATGAGCGTAAGACCTAATGTTCAGGGAGAAAAAGCCTTGTTTCTGAGCAAAAGGTATAAACGCATTTCCAACAGGCGCGTTGAACAAATAATTGACGAAAAAATGATAAAATCGGGACTTTCGGGCTACGGCTTTTCCGTTCATAAGCTTCGCCATACCGCCGCAACTCTTATGTATCAAAACGGTGTTGACGTTCGTATTTTAAAAGAGGTGTTGGGACATGAAAATTTAAACACAACACAGATTTATACTCATGTTTCCGATAATCAAATAAAGCAGGCTATGGATCAAAACCCGCTTGCAAACGTTGAGGCTCCAAAAGGCAAAAAAGCAAACGAAGATGAATAGCATAGTCTATTTGTGTTATTATAACAAGTGTTTTTATAAATTATATTGATATAAAAAATATTTTAAGTTAAATTAGCTAAATTATAAATCGTGCGCTTGTAGGAATTGACAATATTATAAAAAAAGTCTTGTTGAAAATATCTATTGAATTTGAATTTCCATTAAGTTATAATTAACTTACAGTTAGCTTAACATGCTTTCTGTTATTTTTGGTACTTAAACAAATTTTATGGAGGACTTGAAATGAAACTTAGAAAAGTTTTAGCCGGAGCGATTGCTTCAATATTGGCTGTAAGCTCTTTGGCAATATCTGCAAATGCGGCTATTTATGTGCCTAATGCGGAAGTTACCGATGAGAACGGAAACGTATTGGGTACATTGGACAAAAAAAGGCAGCTTCTTGATGAAGAAAAGAATGTTATAGGTAAATTGGGCGAAGACTGCATAAGCGTTGTAGATGATGACGGAAACGTTATCGGTAAATGCGCGGAGCAGCAGCCCGCACCCGGTTTGTCCATTGAAAACGGTGCTTGGCTTATTCAGCTTTATAATGTCGGCGATGAAAAGGAAGGCAAGCCTGCTACGGATTACGGTATTGATGTTACAAAGGTAGCTTCGATGACTATGTATCTTGAGGCGGTAAGAGGTGCCGATGAAGAATTGGCGGTTGACCTTGACCTTTACGATCCCGCTATTGACGGATTCGGAGGAAACTTTATTTATTCCGCAAATGGCGGTACGATCGGTAAAACTCTTGATTCTCCCATATATAAAGAAGCATATGTAGATGAAAACGGTAATACCGTACCTGCTAAAACCATGTATGCAAAATACAACTGGCCCAATACAAATGAATGGTGGGGACTTCCCGAGGAGGGCGATACTCCGGAAGGTTTTGAAAACGGTAACCAGGGTACAGTTGACTACGGAAAAAAGCTTCATCTTGAATATATCAGAAAGTTTGCTTATTCCTTGACTTATGATGTAGCTAATGATACTTCGGATGAAGATCTTATTTGGCCCGAAGGCGCGGAATGCAACCAGGTAGGTATCCAGGAATGGGGCGGCGACTTCTCGATCAACCTTTTGGTTAAAGCTTTCGTTTGCAATGACATTGACGGAAACATTATGCTTGCGTTTGACGGTCTTGGAAACAAAATTGAAGAAAGCGAGCTTAATGCTATACTTGACGAGCTTTCACAGCCTTATGTATCCGCAGCTCCCGCTGAGGAAGAAAACACCGAAGATACTGCCGCACCCGAAGAAACTTCTGCTGAAGAAAATAACGATAACTTTTCTAACGAAGGCGAAGCCGCTAACACCACCGCTGCTCCCGCTAATAACAGCAGCAGCTCCACATCTTCTTCGTCAAACATCGGTTTGATTATCGGCATCATCGTTGTTGTGGTTGTTGTAATCGTAGTAGTAGTTATCATCGTTATTAAAAAGAAAAAGTAATTCGATAATTGTTAAATGCTTATTAAATGAAACTCTCGTTATCGGGAGTTTCATTTTTTATCTATAAAAAAGCTGCCGTTAAACGACAGCTCATTTTATACCAATCCATTTTTAAACTGATGTGTTATACCCACAGTTTTAAAAGGGATTAGTAAATATTTATCCACCTATGCCCATCGGGAAACATTATGTTAAGCGCACGGTTAAGCCAATCTCTTTGATCGTCTGACATTTTTTCAAACGCTTTCTCATAATCATGCTGATACCCCTCGCGGGTTATATCGGTAAGCTCATTTGCTTCTACGATAAGCGTATTCAATTCAAAAATCTCCTTCCTGTAATAAAGAAAGCGACACTGCAAAAACCGCTGCCGATTCTGTGCAATGCCGCTTAAAAAATGGAACAGTTCCCTATTTAATTATTTTGTACCGAAAATCCTATCTCCGCCGTCACCTATACCGGGCACAATATACAAATCCTCATTAAGACCCATATCCAGTGCACCGCAATAAACGGCTACGTCGGGATGAGCGTCCTGAACAGCCTTAACACCCTCGGGACATGCAACGACAGTCATAAACTTTATGGAGTGCGCACCGCTTTCCTTGACCATATCGATAGCCTTAACGGCGGTCGCGCCGGTACCGAGCATAAGATCCATTACGATAACATCGCGCTCCTTTATATCAAAAGGCAGCTTACAGTAATAAACCTTTACGCTTCCGTCGTCATGCTCGTCATCGCGGCATATGCCGATATGTCCGACCTTTGCCGCGGGAACAAGCTCAACCGCTCCCGTTACCATGCCGAGACCCGCTCTTAAAACAGGGACAAAAGCAACCTTTCTGCCCGAAATAATGTTGGTTTTGGCTATCGCCACAGGCGTTTGAACCTCTACCTGCTTTAAAGGCAGATCGCGTGTAGCTTCATAGGTCATAAGCATGCCTATTTCGGAAACCAATTCGCGGAATTCCTTTGAGCCCGTGTTTTTATCTCTTAAAAGAGATACCTTGTGCTGTAAAAGGGGGTGATCAAGAATTTTCAACATGTCCATAGAAGTTATTTATCCTCCAATTTTTTTATTTTTTCAACTCGTGCGGCATGACGTCCGCCCTCAAATTCAGTGTTTAAGAATACGTTCAAAAGCTCCTTTGCAAGTCCCTGACCTATTACACGGCCGCCCATGCAGATAACGTTGGCGTCGTTATGTAATCTTGTGTACTTGGCGGAAAAATAATCGGTACAGCATGCGGCTCTTATGCCCTTGACCTTGTTGGCGGAAATAGAGATGCCTATTCCCGTACCGCAGACCAAAACGCCTTTTTCCGCTTCTCCCGATACTATTTTTTTACAAACCGTCTCGGCAATATCGGGATAATCCTTTTCTTCTCCGCAGTCAAGATAATTATAACCTTTTTCCTTTAAAAAATCAATAAGGTGATTTTTTAATTCCGTTCCCGCACTGTCGCTGCCTAAAACTATCATTTTTATTTTTTCCTTTCTCTGTATTAAGTATTTAATCTTGCCAGTCGTTCCCGTTCCGCCTGCGGCAATCTTAAATATACGGGCAGAAGCTCTCTTGCCGAGGTCTGTTTGTATTCGACGGAAGCAAGACAAACATTCTCTGCTTTTTGAAACCGTACCGCAAGAGGTGCTAACTCTGTTTTAACCCCTTTCAGCAGTTTAAACGCAAGCTCCGCACCGTCTCCCACCAGTATAATCCTTTTATTCTCATATTGCGCAAGTTCCGCCGCCAGATCATCGCAGGAAATTGCTCTGTCGGGGGTCAGTCTTTCGGGAATCCCCTTCCCTACCGAAAACAATGCGTTATAAAACTGATTGCACCGCGCGTCCATAACCGCACACGCGATACCGTCAAATCCAACTAAGTTGTAAGCCAAAGCGTGAAGCGTTGAAACCCCAACACAGGGTATATCCAAAGCGTAAGCCAAGCCCTTTACAGCCGCTACACCTATCCTTATTCCCGTAAAAGAACCGGGACCCTCGGTAACTGCCGCCAATTCGACCTGTTTTAAATCTATCTCCGCACTTTTCATCATGGCCTCAACCATGGGAAGCAGGGTCTGCGAATGAGTTTGCTTGGTATTTACAAAGCTTTCGGCAATCAAGACACTTTTGCCTTCCCCAATATCACACAAAGCGCATGAACCTGCCACCGCCGAAGCGTCTAAGCCTAAAATCAGCATTTGCGATCGATCCTTTCCGACGAAGAAATCCTGTTCAAATAATTAAACAATAAATCTGAAATATGTATCAAAGGTTTCCGATCAGCCCTTTACCCTTTGAACGATTATTTCGCGGCTTTCTTCTCCCGTTTTTACAATGGAAACCTCATACGCCGTATCAAAGTAATCGGCAAGAGTGGGAACATTTTCGCTCCACTCTATACACAAAACTCCGTTTCTGTCAAAGTAATCAAAAAAACCAATTCCGTATAAATCATCAAAGCCCGAAATTCTGAATAAATCAAAATGAAAAATATTTGTTTCACCGTAATATTCGTTGATAAGCGCGAATGTGGGGCTTGTAACATCCTCGTCAATACCGAAGCGTTTTGCAATGCCCTTGGTAAAATAGGTCTTCCCTGCCCCCATTTCACCCTTGTACAGCACCGCGTCTCCCGGCTTTAAGCATGCCGCAAACTCCTCCGCGATCCTAACGGTATCCGAAACGCTGTTTGAAGTAAATCTTTTCATCAGAACAAGCCGCTTATATTGCCCATGTCGTCAACATCAATGCTGTTTGCGGCGGGAACCTTGGGAAGTCCGGGCATTGTCATAATATCGCCCGCGTAGGCCACTGCGAATCCCGCGCCCGATGAAAGCTTTACGTCGCGGATCGTAACTGTAAAGTTTTCGGGTTTACCTAACTTTGCGGGATCGTCTGAAAGAGAATACTGGGTTTTAGCCACGCAAACCGGGGTTTTGTCATATCCGAGTGCCTCTATCTCTTTTATTGCTTTTTCTGCCTGAGAGGTATAGGTAACACCGTCGGCACGGTAAATTTCTCTTGCTATAATATCAAGCTTTTCTTTAATGGAAAGCTTTTCGTCATACAATGGCTTGAAATTGCTCTGACAGCCCTCGCACTTATCAATAGTTTCGATAACGGCCTGCGCCAATTCCTTTCCTCCCTCGCCGCCGTTTAAGAACACGTCGGAGAAAGCAACGGTAACGCCCATTTCCTTGCAGAAGCTCTTGATATATTCTATTTCGGCGTCGGTATCGGTGTAAAAGTGATTGATAGCCACTACAACGGGGACGCCGTACTTGTGCATATTTTCAATGTGAGTTTTTAAATTTACAATACCCTTTTTAAGCGCGTCAAGGTTTTCGGCGGTAAGCTCGGTCTTTGGAACTCCTCCGTTGTATTTAAGCGCGCGGATTGTAGCCACCAAAACGGTACAGCTGGGTTTAAGCCCCGCAAAACGGCACTTTATATCGAAAAACTTTTCCGCGCCCAGATCGGAGCCGAAGCCCGCTTCCGTAACGGCGTAATCACCCAGCTTCATGGCAAGCTTAGTGGCTCTTACGGAGTTGCAGCCGTGAGCAATATTGGCAAAAGGTCCTCCGTGAACGATAGCGGGAGTATTTTCAAGCGTTTGTACCAGATTGGGATTTATCGCTGCCTTAAGCAAAGCGGTCATTGAACCCACCGCATTCAGATCCTTGGCGAATACGGGCTTATTATCGTAGGTGTAAGCAACTAAAATGTTGCCCAATCTTTTCTTAAGGTCCTTTAAATCAGCCGCCAGGCAAAGTATCGCCATTATTTCGGTAGCAACGGTAATGCAGAAATGATCCTCGCGGGGAACGCCGTCAACCTTTGAACCAAGTCCGATAATACAGTTTCTGAGTGCCCTGTCGTTCATATCGAGACATCTTTTGAACTGTACGCGGCGGGGATCGATATTAAGCGCGTTTCCCTGCTGAATGTGGTTGTCAAGCAAAGCGCACAGCAGATTGTTTGCCGCGGTTATAGCGTGCATATCTCCGGTAAAATGCAGGTTTATATCCTCCATGGGAACGACTTGCGCGTATCCGCCGCCTGCCGCGCCGCCCTTTATGCCGAAAACAGGACCCAAAGAAGGCTCGCGAAGTGCCAGAACCGCCTTTTTTCCAAGCTTATACATACCCTGTGCAAGACCTATGCTTGTGGTGGTTTTCCCCTCTCCTGCCGGCGTGGGATTTATAGCGGTAACAAGGATAAGCTTACCGTCGGGCTTATCGGATAATCTTTGTATACATTCCTCGGTGATTTTTGCCTTATAGTGACCGTAAGGCTCCAATTCGTCCTCTGTGATCCCCAGATCGGCGGCAATATCCTTTATTTTCTTCATTTGTGCCTTTTGAGCGATTTCAATATCTGTCAGCATTACTTTCCTCCGTTAAAAAGACTTGGCCGAAAAACTCTGATAAACATATCGATTTTCAAAGATAAGTTCTTTAAAACTGCAATAGCCCTGCCCCATAAACAAGCAGCAGGACTTGGCAGATTTTTAAATTTTTCCTTTATCATTATAACATACATTCAAAAAAATAGCAATATTTTTCTTTAATCTTTACTGATTTTATTTATTTTTTAAAAAGGGCCGCCTTTCCACTCGGCAGCCCCGTTTATCATTTATTTTCCTCATCCCTGTTCTTTTTATCCTCTATTAAATTGCAAACAATCATCACCACCGGGAAAAGCAGTCCCGCAATCACCCAGACAAGCCAGGTCTTGTAATCATGCCAGTCTCCCGTATAGCTTTGATAGTCCTCCAATAAAAAGGTCAAAACAAAATAAATAATAGTTGTCAGAATCCAATAGATAAAAAATACCCCGCTTTTAAGCCTGCTTTTCTTTTTGCTCTCATCTGAGTAATCCCCTTCCTTCAGCAGCTTTTGCATGCTTTCATTGCGCACACCGCTCACAATGAAAAAAATTGTGCCTATGCCCTCCGTGATCAGAAAAACTGACAGCATCACCCCCATAAAAAGCTCGTTTTCGCTAAAGGCACCTATAAACAACAGTACCGGTGATAATACGCAGATACAAGTGCCGATAATATTAAATTTAACATAAGTACTCCTGTATTCTTTCTGTTTTTCCACGACCATTCCCTTGACCCCGTATTCCGTTTCAAATGACTCCTTTTCCAGAAATTCAAACGGCGCGTTTTTAAAGCCGCAGTAAACGAAAATACAAACCGCGGGAGCCGCTATTATAAAAAGTGTGATAAGTCCCAAGGCCATAGCGGAATCTTCCGAAAAAGGCAGGTACAAATATTCCGATAAAACGCCCAAAAACATAAGCGGAATTACAGACAGTATGCACAAAAATGTGGCAAAGGCTATTTTCTTTGACGCGGACCTTCTTTGCTCCAGAAACTCGTTAGCTTCTTCGAGCGTTACCGTTCTCACCTTATCCGAAACGGCCTCTCCCGAAAACTCCTCGTCCTCGATCTCCTCTTTAAGCAGATAATCCGTGGTAACACCGAAAAGCCGCCCCAGCTGCAATATTTTTTCAAGGTCGGGAATACTTTGCGCACCCTCCCATTTTGAAACCGCCTGACGGGAAACGTTCATTTTCTCCGCCAACTCCTCCTGTGACATTCCGCTCTTTTTTCTGAGTCGTATTATTTTGTCGGCTAAAATCATTTTATAAAATTCCTTTCAATAAAAAAATTCTATGAACAGCCTTCGCTGTCCTCAGAAATATTTTAGCATTTTTACCTTTTACACACCACCAACCGACACATTTCAATATGTCAACCGACGGTTGCTTTTTCTATTATTTGGCTTTACAATGGGAAAAATTCAGCTTTGGCCTTTTCAAAAAATATAAAACCGCCGATTTAAAAAAACTGCGGTTTTAAATAAAAAATCAATCTCTTTTTTCATAGGTTAGTATCTGTTTTTGTATTCTGCTTTTGCGTAATTTGTATATTTTTCTACAAACTCGCTCTTGGCATTAGTGTAAGCATCTCTGTTATGCTCATACTTTTTCCATAGAAAAATTTTCAGTTTTTCATATTCCTCCGCAAGTGCAGGATAATCATTCATATAATCTCGGAAGTATAATTCGTTATTGTCGCCATTGTAACGTAAATGTACATGGAATACCCTCTCGGCAAATCCCTCATTTGTATACCCCTTATTAAAGGATTTTCTGTTATCCTCCTCCGACATACATATATAGCCGCCGCTCACAAGCTGATCCTTTATATTTTCCATAGAAATATCCTTCGGAATTTCAATAAGAATGTCAACAATGGGTTTTGCCCATATATGGTTTATCGCTGTGCTTCCGATATGGTTAATTCTTATATCCTTGCTGCGTAAAAGAGAAGCTATTCCTTGCTTTTCTTCTTCATACCAGTCTTTCCAGCAATTTTTATGTTCTGATAGAATTATTGGGAACAATTCCCATAATTCTTCTAATGACATTTCAGATAAAGATTTACTCATACATACCTCCACAAATCAGAATTTATTCAAGCTTCATCTGTCCAGCGTTAAATTCTGCCGCCTTACCCGCCGCGGGAATATTTTTGATAATAAATTCCTCTGCGTTTTCCAAAGTCCCCTCGATGTAAACCTTAGCAAGCTCCAGTTCCGCTTTGGTGAGCCGCATAACCTGAACGCCCTGCGTATCGCGTGAAGCCTTTGACATAAGTAAATCGGAAGAGAAAATAAGGAGCTTCCCCGCCGTTGACTGCAAAAGGAAATCGGTGCTTTCTTTAATTACAAATGCGGCAACAAGCTCTGAGCTTGTATTAAAAGCATTCGCAAGCTTTTTACGGTTGGTTTTTGTTTCAAAGGACGATAAGGGTATTTTCGCACACTTTCCGTTTTTGAAAAACAACATCAGGGTTTCACTGTAATCAAGGGTCACCGCTGAAAAGACAATGCTTTCTCCCGAATCAAACTCAAGCTTTGCGGGTATAAAATCACCCATAACGCTTGCCTTGGTCTGCTCAAACGCGCTGACCTTAGCTTTGTATACCACTCCCGTATTGGTAAAGAACAGCAGATCGCTTTTATTGGAAACCTCTTTTTCAATCACTATTTCATCGTTTTCCTTGAGCTTCTGTTCACCGCTCATTCTAAGGGATTGAGGAGTTATCTTCTTAAAATAGCCCTCTTTGGTAATAAACACATTGACATTGTAATCGGGCTCGTCGTCCTCGATAACCACATCTTCCTCGGTATCGTAGGACAAAAGCGTTCTTCTGGGCTGACCGTACTTTGCGATTATGTCCTTTAAATCGGATATTATTATATTTTTAACGCGGCGGGGGCTTTCGAGAATATCCTCCATATCGGAAATATCCGTCCTAAAATCGTTTATTTCCTCCAACCGCTTTAAAATATATTCCTTGTTTATGTGACGAAGCTTGATCTCCGCCACAAATTCCGCCTGCACCTCGTCTATGCCGAAGCCTATCATAAGGTTGGGAACGACTTCCGCTTCCTCGGCGGTCTCTCTGATAATTTTTATCGCCTTGTCAATATCCAAAAGTATTTTTTGAAGACCCAGCAAAAGATGAAGCTTTTCCCGTTTTTTGTCTAAGTCAAACTTTACTCTGCGCTTGATACAGCCCGATCTGAATTCCGTCCATTCATTTAAAATCTCGCCCACGCCCATTACACGGGGAGAACCGTCTATAAGTATGTTAAAGTTGCAGGCAAAGGAGTCCTGTAAGGGAGTGAGCCTGAACAGCTTCTGCATAAGAGCGTCCGGGTCTACGCGTCTTTTCAGATCAAGTGCCAGCTTTAAGCCCGACAGATCCGTTTCATCTCTTAAATCTGATATTTCCTTTATTTTTCCGATTTTAACAAGCTCAACGATTCGGTCGATTATAGCTTCAACGGTAGTTGTTGGCGGTATCTCCGTTACCTCAATAACGTTGGATTCCGCGTCAAAGTTATATTTTGCCCTTACCTTTACCGAACCTCTTCCCGTCTCGTAAATTTTTTTCAGCTCGTCCTCATTGTACATTATAAAGCCGCCGCCGGGAAAATCGGGGGCCTTTAAGGTGGATATAATATCGTGATTGGGGTCTCTCATAAGAGAAATGGCGGTCTCGCATACTTCCGTTAAATTAAATGAACATATATTGCTTGACATTGAAACGGCAATACCGATATTGTTATTTACCAAAATAGACGGAAACTTTGCGGGAAGCAAAGTAGGCTCGGTCATGGAATTGTCATAGTTGGGCACAAAATCCACCGTGTCCTTGTCAATATCGGAAAAAATTTCGCTGCATATCTTATCCAGCTTTGCTTCCGTATAACGGCTTGCGGCAAAGGACATATCTCTCGAATACGCCTTGCCGAAGTTTCCCTTGCTGTCAACATAAGGGTGCAAAAGCGTTTCGTTGCCCCTTGTTAGACGAACCATTGTCTCGTAGATCGCCATATCGCCGTGAGGGTTGAGCTTCATGGTCTGTCCCACGATATTTGCCGACTTTGTCCTCGCGCCGTTTAACAGTCCCATTTTGTACATTGTATACAGCAATTTTCTGTGAGACGGCTTAAATCCGTCGATCTCGGGCAAAGCACGGGAAACTATAACGCTCATGGCATAAGGCATATAGTTTTCTTCAAGAGTATCGGTGATAGGCTTTTCCGCAACGATACCCGCTCCCTCTATATAGGCGTTGGGAAGCGGATTCTTATTTCCGTGTTTTTCTTTTTTACTGTTCTTTTTCAAAATATTACTCCGTTTGCTTTANTTTTGTTCATNNGT